>NZ_JAPKFM010000026.1:0-77558 GCF_026262595.1 Gordonia aquimaris
AACTGCTGACGTCGGAGGGGAGCAAATGACGAAGGACAAGCCGATCGAGGTGGATCCTGACGATCTGCGAGCGATGGCGTCTCAGGTCATTGACGGAGCGGACCTAGCGCGTCAGTCGTTTGATGCGCACACTGACGCGCTGTTGTCCGCCGCAGGTGGGCTCTTCGCAAGCAGTGGTCGTGCGCTGCAGGCGAAGGCTGAGGCATGGAAGGCGCGAGGAGCTGAGTTGTCGGAGGCCGCCGGCCACCACGGTGCGTCCATGCAGACCGCGGCGTGGCGGTACGAGGAGGGAGACCGGGCCAACTCACGTGGGATCACCGCCGCAGTTCACCGGCCGGACGACGACGAGCCGGTGGATCTGAGGCTGTGAATGGTCACGTTCGGCGAGGTGCTCGCGTTCGACCCAGAGCAGGTGGCCCAGATTTTCGACGTGTGCAACGCTCAGCAGGAGACTTGTGAGGCTCTGGGCAATCAGTTGCAGAGCCTCGACAGCCTCCGATCGTGGGATGGCGACGCGGCGGATGCAGCCCGAGACTCTGCGGGCCGACAGCGGGTCGATATCGATGCCCACGGCACAGAAACATGGAAGATTGCGGCCGCTGCACGAGATTGCTACAACGAGGGCGTTGCGCTGAAGCGAGCAGCGCAAGCTTGCCAAGCCGACATTGTGGCCGCGGGCCTCACCGTTGATTCCACGACCGGCAAAGTCTCTGACCCGTCACCCCCCGACATGACGGAGTGGTCGGCTGCCGAGCGGGAGACCTACCGCAATCGGATCGACGATCTCCAAGGCCGGGTCAACAATGTGATCGCTGCTGCGGAACGATTCGATGGCGACCTGGCCGCCGCAATCAACGCGGCAAACGGGTCGCTGCCACTGACACCTGACGGGGAAGGGCCGAACGTAAACGGAGCCGATCGCCCGGCCAACCAAGTGGCGGCGTTCCGGCAGGTCTACGGTCGTGCCCCGACGAGTATCAACGACTGGCGCCTGGCCGAAATGCTCGACCCGCACAGCTACGATCCGCGGTACAAGGGTGAACCGCCTGTGGTCAGTATCGCGAAGATCGAACCTGTTCCAGGCCAGGGAGTTGTCGCTACCGGTCTGTTCATTCCGAGCGATCGGGTCGTGGCCGGTCCCGACCTCACCGACCCATTCCTCGAGTACAACGATGGCGACGGCCGAGGGTTCAACACAAACTTTGCGTCAGAAGACACGCGGGTCTCGTATGTTGTCGACTACGAGAACGGCTACGTGATCGCTCGCCAGAATCCCTCAGTGGTGAGTGAGAGTGGCGAGGTGCGCACCGGCACACCCGACGTGAAGGTGAATCAACTCGACGACGGCGCCGTCCTCGTTGACTATCGCGCGGCCGATCCCTTCGCCCCAGCACCGGCCGCCGCCACGGGATGGTCGGTAAACGGACAGACCATCATCACACCCGGCGCAGATGGCGCGCAGATATCCGGTCGGGTCACGGACTTCCCGTCGATGGAGACCTACCAGTACATGCCAGACGGAACCGTCAACACTCTTCACCAAGATGATGCCGGTGATCACAGCTCAACCGGCCCGATGCTCAATCTTCCCTTCCACCATGAGATCGGCGATTACGACGACGATTTCGATCGCTTTCCCCAGGAGATGTATGTGAGTCCCAAGGATGACATGGCGTTGCCAACCGGAGAAGTTGAGGGCGGTACTTCGCTTGGTAGCGCGGCGAATCCACCAAGTGTCAGCGTGAGTGAGCGATGAAAACATCTGATGTCGAACGTCCAACACCAGCTGTAGAGGCGCAGTGGGCTGCGCCCACATGGTTCGTCACGGTATTCGGAATCGTGCTTTCGACGGTGCTCCTCTACGTGAATGGCCGTGTGTGGCTGGATGATGCGGAGCCCAACCTCGCCTCAACGTTGCTGATTGTCGGCGTGCTCGCGGTTCTACTCGTGGCCATCTACATGCTGCTCAGAACCAGGCGCGCGGGACGGTTCGCTCTCGCGGGACTGCTGACGGATTGTGTTGTCGCGGTAGTGTTCATCGGTGTATCGATATGACAGAGGGAGCTCCCGACAATATCGCTGGCCGGCGTAGTCCCTTCTTTGGTCCCCAGAGCCCGTTCGCTGCGAGCATCATGCTCCTGCTGAGTCTGGTGGTATGGCTGGTACCGGGTGCTCTGTGGGTCTCGATTCTGGTTCTGATTGGAGCGTGTCTTGGTCTCGTCGCGCTGGGAACGCCAGGTGTCATCCGACAGATCGGCGCAGGACTACTCGTGGGTGCGCTTGCGACGCCGCTCGGTGTGATCTTTATGTTCATTTCAAGCTCTATTGGGATGTGAATCAACAGACTCGGGGCGTCGATGGGCTTCCAGAGCATTCGCGCTCGTGACATTGGCGTCGGGGTGGGAGTAGTCGTATGACGACCAGGTTCGCCGACTATCCCGTCCCATATGCCTGGATGACGAGCCGATCGCGGCGGGCGGCAAGTTTGATGGCGACAACCGGACTTCTGGCCTTGGCATTCTTCGTGTTCGCGGTTCTCGGGTGGACGCACGGCGAGGTCTACGGATGCGCGGTGGCTGGTTGTGCCGCTCTGGGATTCGTCGCAGAGGCGGCGATCTTTGCGCGCACCGATGCGCTACGGCGTCAGCGGACACCGGATCTGACACGAGTGCGTCTGGCCGGCGGTGCCACACGAGTGGGGCAAGATCGTGCGTTGCGGTACCGCGAACTCGCCTCGATCACCCTATTCGCGATCGCATCATTCGGTTTCACCTACGGCATGTGGGCTGACCTGATGACGCTTCCGGTGTCGGGCCAAAGATTCCGCACGGTGTATCCGGTAGCAGGGCTGGTCCTCGGCGGGCTGTGTCTATTCGAGCTGAACGCACGGTGGCGACGAGCGCGACGCGACTTCCTTGTGCTGTCACCTGACCACATCTCGATCACCGCGAACAACCGTGATGATGAGGTCACTTGGGAATCCATGGACACGATGGAGGTTGTCAGCTCCGCGGCCAGTCGACAGGCCGGGACCAGGGTGCGGTACCCGACGCGCACGCCGGCGATCCGGGTGGACTAGACCTGTCTCGGTGCGCCAGCAGTGCTGTGGCTGTTGGACTTCTATCGACGTCACCCCGAGCTTCGGGCGGAGCTCACCGATGCGCGAGCCACCCTCCGCCTTCGAGAGGGCTCGCTGGTCGAGGAGGCCGAGCGGTTCGTCTAGCGAGGCCGTCCTGTCGTGCGTTAGAACGCGGCCGACCTGTCACTCACGCAAATGACCGCTTGCTGACGCATCTCGGGACGTTGGGTACGCTGACGCATCTGGTACTTCAGGGGGGAAGTCGATGGCAACCGAGGTCACGCCCGACGAACTGCGGGGCGCATCGACGACGATCTATGCGTACTCGGACCGTGTGTCCGAGGCCAAGGCATCACCGTCGCCTGACGGAGCAGCGGACGCCATGCCCAACTCGCCGGTTGCGGCCGCGGCCGGCGGACTCGGCCTGTGCATCGAGAAGGCGGTGATGACGGTGTCCGGGCATCTTCAGCAAACCGGCAACCTGCTGACCGACGCTGCCAACACCTACGACGACAGCGACGCTGCGGCCGCACGCTCGATCGCCGCTGCCGGTGCACTGAACACGGCGCCGCAGGAGGCGGGCTAATGGCAGGAACGCCGACGCGGTCGCAGGTGACGGGTTGGCACCCGGATCGTCTGACCGGAATCGGCAACGGCCTGCAAGCCCCGATGGACAGCATTTCGACCAATGGCACGTCCATGGCGAACACCGTCCGCAACCTCGACTGGTCAGGAGACGGGCGAGCCGCAGCCATCGGCCACGCTGACGCCGAGACGGCAGCGTTCAACCGCTTGACCGCATCCATCGAGAACTTGAAGGCGGCACTCGTCAACGGGGCAGCTGCCATGGCCCCGAATCGCGACAATCTGGTGAACAGCGCCGTTGCGCTCGAGGGAAATAGTTTCACGGTATCCGGGGACTGGAAAGTCACCGACGACGTCAACTACGAGTTCGCGAGGAGTCTCGCCGGGGACGACGCGGCGGCTCTCGCCGAGATTGAGACGATTCGGCAAGAGCGGAACAACCACGCCGTCAACGAAACCATCAGGCTGACGGAGCTGGCGCGGCAACTCGGGGTCGATGCGGAGAACTGTGGCAATGCGATCACTGCTGCGAAAGGCCAGATCGACGGCTTCGCCCCGCTGACCGCCGGTCTCACGATCCAAAACAGCCAGTCCGACGCCCAAGCGCTCCAAAATGGAACTCTAACTGAGGCGCAGCTGGCACGGATCAACGCAGCGGCCGACCTCACTCCAGAGCAGCTTGCAGCGTTGAAGTCCGGACAACCGGCAAACATCTCGAATGGCCAGTTCGACTACATCAAATCACTAATGGACGGTCTGGACGTGGCCTCCGTCGAGGACCTGGAGAGGTTGGGCGCCGAGTTGCCGGCGGACCAGCAGGAAGCATTGAAGGGGTCGCTGGCCGACTCCATGCGCCTCATCGCCGCACCGAATTTTGTTCGCGCCGAGGGCGGTCAACGCGGTGGTGTCGACCTCCTTCCCACCGATGCTCGTCGGGTCCTGACATCTCCGCCTATCTCTGAAGGGCCGGGCGGGAAGTATCTGAACGCGAACGCAACAGGACTCTCGTCGCTGGCACGGTTCATGGAGCACGGCGATCCCAACGCGAAGGATGTCGGAAGTGACATCAACCGCCAGTTCCTCAAACACGCCGCGCAGATCGCTGAGGTGGACAATGACGGGCGGATACTCGGTGAGCCTGACCGGGTTGCCTCTGGTCTCCTTGCCGCGGCGGCGCAGGATCACCCGGCGGTCGCGGATGCGTTAGGGGATGGCCCGGGTGCCGCTGGTGCCATGAACGCAGCGGACGGCGACCCCAGTGGAGACTGGAATCGCGACCACATGGTTGCGGCGCTCATGAGTGCTGACTGGGAAGGGCACGATGCTGGGCTGAAGTCCGTGATCGACGGCATCAATGACAACGCCACCAGCGAGAACATACGTATGGCTACGATGTCCGGCGAGTCGGCTGAGGGCGTTGCGACCTACCTTGCTGATCACCCATTCGGTCTCAACGAGACTCTCACCAACTCTGCGTCTACGCTGCTCGGGAAATACATTCCGCAGATGGCCGGCGTCAATGATGCTTATCTCGAAACAAGGGGATTTGATCCACTGGATGCCGCTGAGTTCCGGAATTTGTTCGCGGCGATGGACCAGTACGAAAGTTCGGCCGTACCCTTTAACGATGCCGCGTATGCATCCGTAGCGCAGCTACACGGCCTCGGCGCAGCAAATCCGGATGACCTCTTCAAATTCGCATCTGCGGCCGGGCGGATTGATGGCGCAGCCCAGGACGGAATGGATCATTACGTCCAGCACGGACTGGGCGAAGAAGCGCAGCGGGCCGCACAGAAGACCGCAGTGTTCCACTCTCTCGGAAATATATCAAGCTTCGCAGTGAAACAGATACCAGTGGTCGGCGACTTCGCGGGTGTGGCGATGGATGCAGGAATACCCGTGGCAGCGTATGAACTGTATGGAAGTGCGCCGTCAGCCGTGGACCCTACCGCAGACATCACAGATCGCGGTGGCGTCGTTTGGCAGTACTACCAGTTGTTGCAGGGATCGAACACCCTTCCGGGATTTGATCTGACGGACCCGGAGCTGCAGCCGTACACGACGACAGAACACCTGGAGGGCAAGGACCTCGGGGTGCGTTTGATGACATATGAAGAGATTCTTGCGTCGGGCGAGGATCCTTATATCGCAAAGGACGACTTCGGCCAGGCGATGGAGCACTACATGGAAAAGAAGGGCTACGACCTGGGCGAACTCAACCGTGGCTGGCAGGCGGGGCGTGACGGCCGATGAAGGCGCTACTTCGGGCATTGACTCTCGCTGCTGCGCTTGTGGCGTTGGTGTCGTGTGATTCCGAACCTTTGGCTCCCGCGACGTCGTCGCCAGCGTGGCAGGATGAACCACTGTCGCCGATGATTTCACCAAGCGCAATGTGTGCGATTCTGTCCAGCGACGATTTGGCCACGGTAATCGGCGCCCAGCCCCCGATTGACACCTCACCGCAGCAGTGGGGCAACCTGCCCGCATGCTCATGGAAGAGCGGAGGGAGCGTTGAGATGCGGCCGCTTGACGATCTCACGTCGTTCACCCCAGAGTCGATCATCCGTACCTACGACACGCCGACAGGGTCGGGGAGGGTGTACTGGGCGGACGACGGTGGCGGCGGTGTGGACCTGAACTGTTCTGCACTCGTTACATCGACTCTGCTTCCAGAGGGCTACGAAATGGAAGTCCAGATACGCGGGAGAGTCATGCCTGAGTTGTGCGAGGCCGCAACGCCTCTCGTGGAGAAGGTGCTGCGAAACATCATGCTGGGTGGGCAGCAGTAACGTGGCGAGTTTCGACGAGCTGCCCGCTGAACTGCGTCGTGTGATCAGTGCGCGAATTCCAACGCACGTGCTTGCGGCGCGCGAGGCCGCATTCAACGGTTCCCAACCGAAGTCCACCTCGCAGCTGTCTATCGAAGACCCTCCCGGCCAGCCGATGTCGGTACCTGGCGACGGCAGTCACTCGTGGGCCGATGCCAGGCGACTGTTGGCCGACGACGCAGACCGCCAGCAGGAGTTCCGTCGCCGCGTGGACGAGCAGATCAATGCCTGGCTCGACGATCACCGAGGGCTGATGCCGACGGCGACCCGCGACGAGCTGATTGAGAACACTCGCTACTGGATGCAATACCAACTACAGCAGTGGCAGAGAGCGCTGGACGATCACAGGTCGTGAGTCCGGCGGGACGCGAACCTCGCGAGACAGCGTGAGCCCCGCCTTGGACCCGCACCGATGTACATTGACATCATTGCCGCCGGTGGCGATGGCATTCTCGAGATCCATGTGAATGCGAGGTGAGCGCGATGGCCATGACCCCGAATGAGCGCGTCTTGGATGACTGTGCGCACACCAGGGTGGGCGATGTTCCGCCGGTGCCGCAATCGGTCGGAGCTCTGTTCGCAGACCTGCGGCTGACACGAGCCGACGATGTCGATCGGCTGCGTGAGCTGCTCGACTGGTTGATTCACCACGAGCCATCCAAGCGCCTGATTCGAGGTCTTGCGCGCGAAGGGTATGCCGGTCTCATAGCAGAGGCTGCTGCGAAGCGCTGACGGGTCGCAAGGGAACACAGCGCTGGTACCCACATTAGATGTCGTTCCGCGTTCTTTGCCTTCGGTGGTCTGCGCATCACCGGCTGATGGCTCGCCGCCCAATGTCGATGGCCGTGGGACTCACCTTGACGTCGATCGCCCACACGATCAGAACCGCGATGATCAAAGTGATGGCCGGCGCGGCGTATGCAAGCCGCGACTTTCCTCGGATGAGTGCCGCATAGGCGATGCCGGTGACGACAAGGGTCCCCAAGGCGACAATCGGCAACCAGAAGAAGATAAGGCCGACCCCATTGACCGAATACAGCGGATCACATGCGGCCCCGACCCGCTGCTGTAGGGCTCCGACCGCCAGAGCTGCGCCGCCGGTCGTCTTCTCCTCAGCAAGCTCGCTCACGAAATCCACGATCGCTGTCTCCAACGGATCGAGGACACGGACGAATCATCTTGCCTTCACACCGAGTTCCGTCGGCACACGGCCGGTGTTCACCGTGCCCGGTGCGACGTTCGTGAGCCCGAGCGGCCAAGCCCGAACTCCACGCTTCCGGCGATGATCGACGCTAGGGTCATCTTGTTCACATCGAGAGACCTCGCCTCCGGGCAGTTGCACGCGCCGGGTCGTTCGCATTCGAGTGATGGTGAGCCACCTCGGCGGCTCGACGGGTAGCAAGGAGTATGAGTTGACAGGCGAGTCTGAATCGATGGCGGGCTACAACACGCCGATCCCCACCAGCATCATGACGCCGGACACGGTGTCGACGCGTATCGGCGAACTCCAGTTCGCCGACGGGGTACCCACTCCGGAGACGACGCAGACATTGTTCGACCACCTCGACTTCCTTCGCGGCGTGGAAGCGTTCCTCAACTGCATCCCCGCCGCCTCGCTAGAGGGGTTGCGCCGCGGGATGCTGCAACTCGGCATGGATGCGTGCCACAAGGGCGGCATCACCGACCGGCTCCTCGATTCGAATCCGCTGTTTCTGACCGGCAACTCCGATACGGTGTATGCCTTCGCGATGCTCGACCTGGAGCGTGACGGCGCGACCGTTGTCGAGGTGCCGCCCGGATGCGGCCCGGGCACTGTGGATGACGCCTGGTTTCGGTTCGTGGTGGACATGGGGATGCCCGGACCTGATCGGGGCGCCGGCGGCACCTATCTGATCGTCCCACCGGGTTACGACGGCGAGCGGCCGGATGGCTGGTTCGTCGCCGAATCCCCCAGCGCCGTGAATTTTCTGATTCTGCGCGGATTCCTGGTCGACGGTAAGCCCGACGCTGCAGTGGCCATGTTCACCGAGGGCGTCAAGGTGTATCCGTTCTCAGAGCGCAATGATCCCCCCGCGATGGAGTGGACGTCGGCGTCCGGTGAAGAGATGAACACCGTGCACGCCAACGATTTCACGTTCTATGAGGAAGTCGCGCACGTCATCGCCAAGGAGCCGATCGGCGTCATCGACGCCGAGACCCGCGGCCTACTGGCCTCGATCGGCATCACGAAAGAGGCGCCGTTCGCCCCCGACGAGCGCATGCGCAAGATCCTCACCGACGCGGTCGCGGTCGGCAATGCAACGGCGCGCGCCTTGGGATTCCGGCCTCGCGAAGACGGCTTCCAGATCTACCCGGATCGTCGCTGGCTCAACCCGTTCCCCGGCGGCGACCACCGGTTCCTCCGCGACCAAGGAGCCGGCGGCCGATTCTTGGACGGGCGAACCACATTCTTCTACCTCGCCACCGTCAACACGCCGGCGATGGCGCTCAAGATGGTGGGGAAGGGGTCGCAGTACGCCTACGCGACCCTCGACGCGGACGGCGAACCGCTCGACGGCGCGAAGACCTACCGGATGCGTCTGCCGGCGGGCGCTCCCGCGGCCGACTTCTGGTCGGTGACGGTCTACGACCCACAGACCAGATCCGAATTGCAGACCGGTCAGCCGTTGCCGGGCCGCAGCAGCAAACGTGATGCGCTGGTCTACAACGACGATGGCTCGGTCGACATCGTCTTCGGCCCCGACGAGCCGATCCAGCTCGCGACGAACTGGGTCCAGACCGTTGCGGGCAAAGGCTGGTTCACGCTGCTTCGGCTCTACGGACCGCTGGAGGCCTGGTTCGACGGCACCTGGAAGCCGGGAGACATCGAGGCGGACTGAGCCGACCTGACCGGCTGATCGCCCGCCGCTCAATGTCGATGGCCGTGGGACTCAGGTCGGCGATCGTCTCGAATGGAAGTTCGTCGTCCGGATCGGTGGTGGCGGCGAAGAACAACAGGAGCAGCGTGGCCTCGGTGGTGAACCGATCGATGCTGTCGGGTAGCAGCGCGGCGGCCAGGTAGTCGGCCAGTGCGTCAGGATCGTCGGTGATGCTCTTGGCGGGCATAGAGCGCTGAACTCTACTTCGGACATGAGCGATAGAGTTGTGCTCTGACTCAGGCAGGTGGGGGATCCGAGATCAGGCTACCGTGCCCAGCTGTCATCAAGGCTTTGTTCAACTTCAGGATCTGCTGTTTGGCCGAGTCCGCAGTCATGGCGACCCCGAGCTGCGTATGAAAAAGTCGCGGTTCGAGCGCGAGCAGGGCGGCCACTGTCAACGCCGCCACGGCCGCGCGCCATCCTGCCGGGAACAAAGCGGCGGCGGCGACGATAAAGGCGATCTGCGAGGTCTGCACGACCGCATATGTGGTGACCAGAAGGCGGGTCGCGGGTCCGAGGCTTCGCTGGTGTTCTCGAGCGAGATGGAACGCGATGGCTGCGCCGAAGAGCAATTGGCCACCGAAAACGTAGACACTCGCGAAGGCCATCGTGGTTGCAGTCAACACAACGAAATTCGCCGCAAGCACCGCACGAAGAACCCGCAACCAACGAGCGCTATGCATCACAAGGTACTTCGGGTCGAGAGTAATCGCGCGTTTGAAGACGTCCATCTGGCTGCCTTGGCCATCGAGCCGAAGAAGCAGGTACACAGAGACCAACGTCGAAACGGAGATGGGTAGAACCGCCGCGTACGGGTCGATGGAGAAGCGAACAGCCGCATAGCCGACGCCGGCCAATGTTGCCCACGTCGGTGTGTACGCCATTATGAGAAAGACCGCGACTGTAAGGCCCGACTCCTGTCTCTTGGACCGTCCGAGCGCGGCAGGCGATCTGCCGAGGATCGCTCGCTCGCTGTCACGGGACTGCCGTCGCGTACTGCCCGACGTGGCCTTCCCCTGGGCAACGACCGAGGGCCGCCTATCAGTGCCGTCATCCATGCTGAGTTTCCCCGACTCCATGGCTGACTTCTAACAGACGGGTCCGACACGAAGCCTGCGCCCAACGATCGTCTTGTCGTTACACAATGGAGGAAGCACCGCCCCGGCACCGACGAGAGGACCCCATGCCCGCCCCGACGATCTCGACCTTCCTGTCCGCCCTGTCCACCGGCGACCTCGAGGTCATCGACCTGACCACCCCGCTCAGCGCCGAGACTCCCGCGCTGCGGCTGCCGGAGCCGTTCGTCAACCTCATCGACTTCAGCCTCGAGGAGGTCAGCGCCTACAACGAGCCCGGTCCGTTCTGGCGGCACAACAACATCCACACCGGTGAGCACATCGGCACCCACCTCGACGCGCCGGTCCATTGGATCACCGGCCGCGACGGTGACGACGTCTCCCAGATCCCCGTGCAGCGACTGATCGGGCCGGCCGCGGTCATCGACCTCACCGCCAAGGTCGCCGACAACCCCGACTACCTGCTCACCATCGCCGACGTCGAGGAGTGGGAGACCACCTACGGCCAACTCGCCGCCGGCACATGGCTGCTGCTGCGCACCGGGTGGGAGACACGCGGCGCGTCGCAGGAGGAGTTCCTCAACGCCGACGACACCGGCTCACACACCCCGGGTGTCGCCGTGGACTGCGCCGAATGGCTGGCCACCCAGCGCGACATCACCGGCCTCGGCGTGGAAACCGTCGGCGTGGACGCCGGTATGGCCGGCGGCTTCGACCCCGTCTTCCCGGTGCACTACTACTTCCTCGGCAACGACAAGTACGGGCTGACCTCGCTACGGAACCTCGGCGCGCTGCCGGCCACCGGCGCGATGCTGGTGGTGAGTCCGCTGCCCATCGTCGGCGGCACCGGCAGCCCGTCGCGGGTGCTGGCTGTGGTGGACAAGGCGGGTGCGTGAGCACCTACGGACCCACCGTCGCCGACGTCGTCGGCCGCGTGCTGGCCGACCTCGGCGCCGGCCACTGCTTCGGCGTGGTGGGCAGCGGCAACTTCGCGATGACCAACGCGCTGCGCGCCGGTGGGGTGCCGTTCACCGCGGCCCGCCACGAAGGTGGCGCGGCGACGATGGCCGACGCCTACTCCCGCATCTCGTCGCGCGTGGGAATCGTGTCCCTGCACCAGGGATGCGGCCTCACCAACGCGATGACCGGCATCACCGAGGCCGCCAAGAGCCGCACCCCGATGATCGTGCTCACCGCCGACAGCCCCGCCGCCGCCCTGCGCTCCAACTTCCGCATCGACCAGGAAACGTTGGTACGCAGCGTCGGCGCGGTCAGCGAGCGGGTGTACTCGGCCGACACCGCAGCCGCCGATGTGGTGCGCGCGTACCGGACTGCGGTCACCCAACGCCGCACCGTGGTGCTGAATGTGGCCATCGACGTCGCTGCGATGCCGGCGTCGGTGGACGGGCCGATCTCGCTGAGGTTCGAGCAACCGCGGGTGCGGCCGAATGTCGGCGCGGTTCGTGACCTGGTGGAACTGATCGCGGCGTCGCAGCGGCCGGTGTTCGTGGCCGGTCGGGGCGCGCGCAATGCGGGTCCGGTGATCGCTGCGCTGGCTGCGACCACCGGTGCGTTGGTGGCGACGTCGGCGGTGGCCAACGGACTGTTCGCGGGTGACCCGTTCGATCTCGGTATCTCCGGCGGCTTTTCGTCGCCGACGACCGCCGAGCTGATCTCCGACGCCGACCTCATCGTCGGTTGGGGATGCGCACTGAATCAGTGGACGATGCGCCACGGCAAGCTGATCGGCGCCGACACCCGGGTGGTGCAGGTCGACGACGACGTGGACGCGATCGGCGCGCACCGCCCGGTCGAGCTCGGTGTGGTCGGCGACTGCGGGCTGACCGCGGCCGACGTGCTCGACGAGATCCGACGTGTCGGCACTGCTCCGGCGCCGCGTTACCGCACCGATGACGTCCGCTCGCGCATCGCCGAATCGTCATGCTGGCAGGATGTTCCGGTCGACGACATCGCCACCGCCGACCGCATTGATCCGCGCGCGTTGACCATCGCGCTCGACGAGATCCTGCCGGCCGATCGGGTGCTGTCGATCGACTCCGGCAACTTCATGGGCTACCCGTCCACGCATCTGTCGGTGCCGGATGAGAACGGCTTCTGCTTCACCCAGGCCTACCAATCCATCGGTCTCGGCCTGTACACCGCGATCGGAGCCGCACTCGCCCAACCGAATCGGCTGCCCGTGGTCGGTACCGGTGACGGCGGCTTCCTGATGAGCATCTCCGAACTCGACACCGCTGTCCGCCTCGGCCTGCCGCTGGTGGTCATCGTCTACAACGACTCCGCCTACGGTGCCGAGGTGCATCACTTCACCGACGGCGACCACGACACGGTCACCTTCCCGGACACCGACATCGCCTCGATCGCTCGCGGTTTCGGAGCGGAGGGGGTGACGGTGCGGAGCGTCGACGACCTCGGCGAGGTGCGCGCGTGGGTTGACGGCTACCGGGAAGCGGGTACGGCCCGGCCGCTCGTCATCGATGCGAGGATCGCCGACGACGGTGGGTCGTGGTGGTTGGCGGAAGCGTTTGCGGGGCACTGACCGAGGTGTCGATGCGGTCGGCGTTACCGATCTGCAAGGCGCTGATTCAATCCTGCCGACCACCCCGCGACAGCCCGCGCCGCCTCCTCGACCCGCCGGTCACGCTCGGCTTGCCGATTCGCCCAGAACGTCGGCGACTGCCCGAGCAAGTCACCCAGCCGTCGCGACAGACCCGGCGTAATGCGCTCGCGGCCCGCCATGACGTTGGCGAGCCGATCCGCGGACACTCCGAGTCGGGCAGCGGCATCGTCGATCGTCAGCCCGGCTTGGTGCAGGTAGGTGCGCAGCTGCTCGCCCGGGTGGACGTTTGGTGGGTGTTCGGACATGCCAGCACGGTAGCTCTCGGCAGGATCTGGTCGCGAGCCATTTTGCGGTTGGCTGACCGAGCTGCGTGTCGATCGGTCGAAGGACAACTCTCGCCCGGCGATGCGAACAGTCGACGCCGTGGTGGGGCACCGACGTGCAGCATGTTGGGGAGTACTCGAATGAGAATGAGATGTTCAAGACGCTGGCGCCTTACACAGAAAAGAAGAGTTCCGCGGCATCTTGACCGAGAAAGCTGCCGCGGAACTCAGCGCATTTCAGTCGGCCGTTCCCGAGCAGCTCGCGTTAGCTCCTGGTCCCGACGACGTGTTCTCAGAGATCACGTTCCCGTCTTGTCGGATGACGCACTTGATCGTGCCTGACGAATCAATACCATTGCTGGCCAGTAGGCTTACGAACTTGCCCAGCCCAGTGATCTGAACTTCCTTGGTCCAGGGCACTGGAATATCGGTGTCTTGCGCAGTATCACCGTCGCCGGTCGTGTAGGTTGCCGAGGCCGTAGGGCCGTCGCCGCTGATTTCATATGTCACCGTGACCGTCCGATCAGATTCCTCCTCGATTGAGTCGGCTGCACTTCCTAGCAGCGCCACGCAGCCGCCTACCAAAACGAGAAAGACCACGACGAGCGCAAGGAGAACCCAAGGCCACTTCTTCCGCTTCTTCGGTGGAGGAGGGTACCCGGCTGGTGGGTATTGGCCGGAGTAAGGTTGGCCCTGCTGATATGGCTGGCCCTGCTGATACGGCTGGCCCTGCTGATACGGCTGTTGACCGTAGTTCGGCTGCTGATCACCTGGCTGATTCGGATCCGACAATGGTTTCCCTTTCACTCACTCACTGCCGCGGTGTGCATCGCTGGCAAGTCGATGCATTTGACAATCCGCGCCACTCGAAACTTCTATAGAGAATTTCGTTCAAAGTGTTACCCGACTAGAACGCTTGTCCCCACGGTTCGTTATCGGAGTGCAACAGTTACAGGTCTGCCGCCGCTGGCGCGCAAAGAGACGGTGGAAGGCTCGACTTCTGCCGGCATGTCGAACACCAAGCGCGCGGTGATCTGATTTCCAGGGTTGATCTCGTTATTCCAGCTCAGAGCATCATTCTCGAAGACAGTGGCGCTGCCATCGACATCGAAGACTCGACCGCCGCCGTCCCTCACTTGCTGCTGAGACGTACGGAACGTGATCGGATGTGAACTCGTATTCGCGACTGTCACGGTCAGAATCGCAAATTCCCCCTGGGCAGGTTGTGATACAAAGTCGCCGACTGACGCTATTCCTGTCTCGACGGACAGCACGGTGAAAGTCGTGAAGCTGCCGTCCGGGATTGGTACGCTCACTCTTCCGGTCGTGGCACGTTGCGGCGGTAGAAGCGCTGCCGAGGAAGATGGGGCCGCGATCGTGTTCGCGGCTTCGTTCCCGAAAGATTGGGCGACATCGACCGCCGCACTTCGACTGACGTTTTCGCTGTCAGCATCGGAAGAGAACACGGCGACACAACCACCGACAAAGAAGATCGCCATTACGGTGATGCCGACCGCCACCCACAGCCAGACCCGTGCTGACGGCCGCGATCCATTAGGGGTCGGATAGGGCGAATACCCCACGAAAAACTCCAAACTGTTTGGCGCGACGCCTACGCGGCAGAGGCAGCTGACCCCACGGGGCGCTGCGCACAAGTGCAATCATGATTCACGAACCCGCTGCTTGGCGGACATTACAGATACCTAAGAGAAAAGCCTAGCCCCGATGTGGGGGTCATAGCGTGCGGAATTGAAATCGGCGACAGCGACCACGAGGTGTTGTTGATGGCGTGGTTCCATCCAGTACCGGCGAGCACGGTTAACGACTGAAGGTAGAGGACGGCGGGCAGAGGGACGCCTGATCATACTGTGTACCCGACGCGAGCTCTCAGAATGGAGGTCCACCGTCCGCACCACCATTCTCGGGGCGTCGTTGTGCCGGCATCAAATCGTGCCGTCTAACGGCCAGGTCGGACACAGCGTAGACCGGTGCATACCGATCGAGCCTGGTCCGCCTCCGCATATGCGGGACGGCGCCGGCAGTCACGGCACCTGCACGCGGACTGGCGGCAGCGGCAGGTACGGACGATGCGGCTGCAGGTTGAGTTCCACCACGCCGGAACCGGTTACCGGCTGAGCGTGCATGAGGCGGGTGATGGTCGACGGGATCATCGTGCCCGCTACCCAGCCGTGCTCGGTTCCAGCTTCGCCGGCGGTGCGGTTGCGCCACTGGACGGTCACGCCCACCCGACACGGTGCGGTGGTGCCCGAGATTCCGAAGAACCCGCCTGTCACCTGGATCGACGTGGCTTTGGCGCGGGTCGTGGAGGGTGCGGCCAGCAGGCTCATCACCCCGCCACACAGTGGGCCGTCGGCGACCGAATACAGCGGCCCCTGGATGACGGTACGGTTCTGCGGCGCGGCATCGGCAGCGACCGGTGCGGTCGCGAACACGATCACGCCTCCCGCCGCGATCGCGCATGCGCGCAGTGCGCGGCTTCGCCATCGACCCGCGCGGTGCGGTTCACGCGGCGCGGTCCGTGCGCTGCGTGTGGTGGCGTGGCGGGGTGATCGCATCACGAGTACTAACGGGGGCGGGCGCTAATCAGCTGGACAGTGTGACGTGAGTCATATTGGCGACGCGTGATCAAGCGTTACCGCCCTGCTTCCGGCGAAGGGTGGCGTAGCCGCACCGCCTGGCACAATCATCCCCACCCGACGAAGGAGAGCAACCATGGCAGAGCACCGTATCTTCACCACGAGCTTCGCCAGCATCTACCCGCACTATGTGGCCAAGGCCGAGCGCAAGGACCACACGAAGGCGGAGGTCGACCAGGTGATCACCTGGCTCACCGGCTACGACGACGCCGGCTTGGAGAAGGTGATCGCCGACGAAACCGACCTGAAGACCTTCTTCGCCGAAGCACCTGACTTCAACCCGAACGCCGAACTCATCACTGGTGTCATCTGCGGGCATCGCGTCGAGGAGATCGAGGACCCGCTGATGCAGAAGATCCGGTACATGGACAAGCTCGTCGACGAGGTCGCGAAGGGGAAGAAGATGACGTCGATTCTGCGGGGGAGTTGATAGTCGCGGACCCGCGCATCCACATGAAGAACTGACATCCACGCTGGTTGCAACCAGCGTGGATGTCAGTCCTCCATGTTTCTTGGGCCGTCATCGGCCCGGCTCGATGGCACCAGCGAGGGCGATGAGGTCACGTGCGGTATGTGCACGGCCGTTGTCGTGCGGCCAACCATGCACCGCCTCTCGCCATTCATCGGGCACAGCACTCGCACCCCACCTCGCCCCGAGCAACCCACCCGCGATCGCGGCCACAGTATCGGTGTCGTTGCCGATCCGGATCGCGGCATACAGCGCGTGTTCGAGGTGCGTCGCGTCGTCGGCCGGGGTCTGCGTGATCGCCGCAGTGGCCGCCTGCAGGGCGGTAACCGTGAACCCGTTGGGTGCGAACACCTTCGGATCGCAGACCAGGCTGTCGTCGAGCCAGCGCTTCCACTGCGCCGCGCTATCTGCGAGTAGGAGGTCGAGACCGGCGAAGACGTCGATGCGTCCGTCGAGCACCGCCACACGAATCGCCTCACACCACAGCACACACGAATCGCCGGCGAGCGGATCGGCATGCGTTAGCGACGCGACCAGACGCGCAGCATCTGCGAGCTGACCCCGGTCGTCGAGATGCGCCAACGCGACGGGTGCGGTGCGCATCAGGGCGCCGTTGCCCGCGGAGTGCGGGTGGGTGTCGGCGTAGCGCCGGGACTCCTCGCGCATGATGCGGCTGACGCCCCGCTCACCGGAGTCGAGGCGGCGGCGGGTCGCGCTGAGCACCGCGCGGGTTTGAGTGCCGACATCGGGTGGACCGCCGTCGAACCAGCGCAGGAAGTTCTCGCCGACGGCGTCGAGGGCGTCGTCGGAGGTGAGGTCGACGCCCGTCGCGGCGACGAGGGCGATCGCCAGGGCCATCG
This sequence comes from Gordonia aquimaris, assembly GCF_026262595.1. Classification (NCBI taxonomy): domain Bacteria; kingdom Bacillati; phylum Actinomycetota; class Actinomycetes; order Mycobacteriales; family Gordoniaceae; genus Gordonia; species Gordonia aquimaris. The sequence continues at coordinate 17,377 of NZ_JAPKFM010000026.1, forward strand.
AGGTGTCGTCGCTCCACTCGCCGGGCGCGAAGTCGCCGAGGCCGCCGCCGAGCATCTGCGGGGTCTCGTCTGCGTGCAGGATGCGGGACTCGAACTCGTAGGGGACGCCGAGGGCGTCGCCGACCGCGGTGCCGAGGAGAACGCCTGTGGCGCGGTTGAGTTGGGTGGGGGAGAGGGGCAAGGAGGGTCTCCTGTTGGGGGATTTGCGTGTGAGTACTGGTCTCGATACGCTCGCTCGCCCAGGGGCTCGCGGGCTACTCGACCAGCAGTTTGGATGCGGCGGCAACTGCTGATCGAGTAGCGGCGAACGGAGTGAATCGCGTATCGAGATCGACCAGCAGTTGGGGTGCTGGTCTCGATACGCTCGCTCGCCTAGCGGCTCGCGGGCTACTCGACCAGCAGTTTGGGTGCGGCGGCAGTTGCTGGTCGAGTATCGAGATCGACCTGCAGTTGGGGTGCTGGTCTCGATACGCTCGCTCGCCCAGGGGCTCGCGGGCTACTCCTTGGATCGAGTAGCGGCGAACGAAGTGAGTCGCGTATCGAGATCGACCAGCAGTTTGGGTGCGGCAGCTGCTGGTCGCGTATCGAGATCAGTCCCGCCGACGGCCGCGCTTGCGGTTGCCGAGGTGGTAGGAGTCGCGGGTCGCCTTGGAGGCATAGATGGCTCCGGTGATGGGGGCCTCGGCGCTGAGGTCCTCGATCATCTGCAGCTCCTGGTCGATCAATGCGCGCTCTGCGGGCATCGCCAACGCGGACGCCGCCTGCAGTCGGTCGCGGGAGGCGCGCATCGACGCCAATCCGGCGTCGAGGTCGCCGGCCTCGTAGGCCTGCGACGCCTCCAGCTTGGCCGCCTGCCCTTCCTGATATAGCCGCTCGGACTGTACCTTCGGGTCGGGCACGCGGTCACCGAGCTCGTCGCCGGGCACCACGTTGACCGAGATCGGTAGCGACACCGTGTGTTCGGTGAGAGTGGCCGTCTCCACATACCGCAATTCCAGCGATGCGATCTGCGCGAGTCCGAGTGCAGCCAGACCGTCGACCTTCATCCGCAGCAACAGCTTGCGCTCCTCAAGCGCGTAGAGGTCACCGAGTTCGATCATCACCTCGCCGTCGGCGGTCTGGTGCGCGGGTAGGTCGTTGTACACCGAGAGCTCCTGAACCTGCGGCACGAACCGCACGGTCAGCGTCACCGCCTGCGCCGACTTCGCCAGCAGCCCCTCGACCTCGCCGGCGATGGCGCCGCCGGCGGCATCCGGGTCGTCGGCGAACACGTGATTGCCGTTGCCGGAGCGGGCAATCGCCGACAGCAGTGTCTCGTCGTAGCCGCGGCCGTACCCCAACGTGGAGGTGACGATGCCGTCCGCGGCGGCCTTCGCGGTGATACTCGCGAACTCGTCGAGCTCCTGAATCCCGCGGTTGACGTGTCCGTCGCTGATCACCAGCACCGTGCCGCCGCGGATGCCGGCCGCGGTAGTGGCGCGACGCAGTTCCTGCAGACCCCGCAGGTAGCCCGACGACAGGTCGGTGCACCCGCCGGGCGTGATCGCGGTGATCGCGTCGGTGGCGCGTTGCTTGTCGGCCAGTGTTGCGGCGGGGACCACGACCTGGGCGGAGTCGTCGAAGGTAACCACACCGAACACATCGGACGGATCGAGTTGCGCGACCACCCCGGCCAACGCTGCGCGGGCACCCTCGAGAGGCGGCCCGGACATCGACCCGCTGCGGTCGAGCACCACCTGCAGTGCGGTGGGGGCACGGTCGGTGCCCGGCGCGGCGGGTGCCTGCAATTCCAACAACACGGTGACCTCGTCGGCGGCCTCGTGGGCCACGACCTCGACGTCGAGAGCGGCGGAGAGTTTCATCGTCATTCCTTCCTCCCACCTGGCATCCGACCGAGGCGGTGACTTTGCGCGATTTTGAGAATACTACTTTGCGCAGACACTCGCATAGGGTTGGGTCGTGAGTGCACGTTCGACCTCTCGCCTCAGCGACTATCCGCGGCCCAACGTCGCCGTCGACATCGCCGTTCTCACGGTGCTCGACGGTTCGTTGTGCGTGGTGATCCAACGAAATCCGGACTCCGCAGGTGCGGCGTTGCCGGGCCGGTTCGTCCGTGAACGGCGGACCGTCGACGAGACGGTGCGTGAGGTTCTCGAACTCAAACTGGGGCTCTCGCCCGACCACGTCCGACCGCATCTGTTGGCGGTCTTCAGTGATCCAGATCGAGATCCTCGCGGGTGGACGATCTCGATCGCGCATGCCGTGGCGTTGCCTGCCGCGGACTTGTCCGATGTCGACGGTGAGCTCGCACCGCTCACCTCGCACGGTCGGTTGGCCTCAGGTGAGCGGTTGCTGTTCGACCACGACGCGATCATTGCAGCCGCCACGGACAACCTTCGTGATCGCTACGAGGACCAGCCCGATCCGGACAACCTGCTGCACCCGCCTTACACGCTTTCGGAGCTGCGTGAGCTGCACGAAGCCATCCTCGGGCGGCGGTTGATGCGTGATTCGTTCAACCGTCGGGTGCAGCCGCTGCTGGCCGCAGAGATCACCCCGGAAGGCACACCGGCGACGCGGGTCGGTGGGGGCCGGCCGGCGCGGCTCTACACCAAGGACGCACCGTCGACGGCGACGTTCGGGTGGCGGCTGCCGACGGCGGAGAGTGGGGAGTGATCGACCGGCCGCGCGTGAGTTGGCTCGCCGAAACCGCCCCAGGGGCCGCCCACTCCCATCGGCCCACTCACCACTGATCGAAGCCGACGTTCACATTCGGGTAGCGGCTGCTGATGGTGTGGCTCATCCAGTAGTTCTGGGCGTGCGGGCCCCAGATGCCGCTCATCGAGGTGTTGACGTTGCCCTTCATGTTCTCGATCTCGTAGTTCGCGGTCGGTCCGACGTGGCCGATCTTGTACTGCGCGTTGGCCGTCAGATAGTTGCTGAACGGGGCCACGGCAGTGATGGTTTCGCTGGCACCCGGGTACAGCACACGCTGCGGCGCATTCACCCACTGACCGGACTGTCCGGCGGTGGCCCCGATGAGGTACTCGGGCTTGTCGGTGTGGTTCGTGATGGTCATCGCGATGGTGGGTTCGCCGGGACGCGTGACGGGCAGGGTGCCGGCGTTGGCGGCTCCGGCGACGGCGAATCCGATGCCCGCGGTGGCGGCGACAACGGCTGCTCCGGCGGCGATGCGGCGAGTGGTGGTGTTCATGATCGTTCTCCTGGGTTCGGGCCGGGGCGGTGGTCGTTCCGGCGACACCCATGACTCTGCTCCGGTCGGCACCGATGCGGATTCCGCCAACCGGGTGATGCGCCGGTGGACTGCGGGGTCCACCGATTGGGGGACAGTCGTTGCTCAGTCGGCGGTCGGTCCGCCGGTCTGATCCGAGAGTGACTGTGCCAGCAGTGTGTTCGTCGTCTGAGTGAGTGTGGCGCGGGTGGCCGCATCGGCCAGCGCCCGTAGTTGAATCAGGGTGAGGGTCACTTCGGTGAGCTGTTGATCCGAGGTGCCGCCGGGCGGTGTGGCCAGGGTGTCGGCGGCTTCGACCAGCGTCTGATGTAGCGCCTCGAAGGCCGGGTAGACGCGCTCGACGACGTCGATCACGGTTGCGGCCGAACGGGTTTCGGTGACCAGCGGCAAGATCGCGTTCAGCACGTCCGGCTCGTCGACCGTCACCTCATCGTCGGCGATGATCGTGATGACGTTCAGCTTCGCCAATCGGGTGGCCGCATCGTCGTCGATGCCGGCCTCGGACAACTCGGCCAGCGTGGTGCTCCGCACACCACCGGACTCCTGGATCTCGGTCAGATCGTGTTCGAGGCCCAGGACGTCGGCGATCTGACCGCCGTTCTGCCAGGCGGTCAGCAACTCGTCGATGTGGGCGAGGGCGTAGCCGCGCGACAGCATCGAACTGATCAACGCCAGGCGCGAGACATGCGCGTCGGAGTACAGCGTCACGCGTCCGACGCGGCGCGGTGCGGGTAGCAACCCCCGCTCGCGATACACCCGGATGTTGCGGGTGGTGACCCCGGAGACCCGCGCCAGATCGTCAATCCGGTAGCGCGCCACCTCGGGTTGGCGTGACGCCTGATGGGTGGCGCCGGCGAGGAATCGGGCGACCGCAGTTTCGAGATCACGTGACTGTTTTCCGACGTATCGGGGTGTGGCCGACAGTTGCTCGATCAGCGTCGTCAGCTGAGCCAAGCGCGTCGAAGGCACTCGCGCCATCTCCCTGGTACCTCCCGACCTCCGTGGTGCGCCCCCACCCTAAGGCATGTCCGCCGGCGACCGCCCAGCCAGGCATTACCGATTGTGCCATTGACAGATGGCGCAGTCAGTGTTGCGATCTGGGTGTGACGGAAACCTCATCGGCCTCTCGCCTCGCGAACTGGGTGACTCGGCGGACGCTCCGACCGTTCGCCGAGATACTGCCCGGCGGCTCGCTGCAGATCCGGACCTCGCGCATGATCGTGGCCGCCGGCATGCTGATCGGCTGCCCACCGCCGCACCACGTGCGCGTTGAGCGCCTGGCCACCGGCACCTTTCGTGGCGAGTGGGTGTATCCACCCGACGTGAAGCAGTCGCGCCAGATCATCCTGTACGTCCACGGCAGCGGGTATGCCGTGTGCTCGGCGCGCACCCATCGTGGTCTCGTCGCCCGCCTCACCCATCTCACCGGCATGCCCGCCTTCACCGTCGACTACCGGCTCGCCCCGGAGCACCCGTTTCCGGCGGCCGCCGACGACGTGGAAGCCGCCTACGCCTGGCTGCAGGACATCGGCTACCAGCCGCAGAACATCACCGTCGCCGGCGACTCCGCGGGCGGCCACCTCATCCTGGATCTGTTGGCCGAAAACGGTCGTCACGGGCGACCGCAACCCCGCTCGGTGGTGATGATGTCGCCGCTGGTCGACCTCACCCTGACTCTCGCCGCACTGCGCGAACGCGAACACGGCCCCGATCCGCTCATCTCCGCCCGGGCGGCACGCAGACTGGTACGGCACTACACCCGAGGCCACCCCGACGACCTGCCACGGCTCAAACTCGCCCTCGAACGCGCCGATGACATGCCGCGCAGTCTCATTCATGTCGGCGGCGCCGAGATGCTGGGGACCGACGCCCGGCAGGCGCAGCGGATGCTCATCGACGCCGGCAGCGACTGCGAACTCCGGGAATGGCCGGGCCAAACCCATGTGTTCCAGGCACTTCCGGCGCTCATTCCGGAAGCCACCCCTGCCCTGCGGCAGATCGCCGCGTTCATCCGGCAGCCCTTCGGTCCATCCGCAGACGTCGATGTGACCGTCGCCCAGCAGAAGGATCACGCCACGACATGACCAGTAAACGATCACACCAGGCCCGCGCCGTCGTCACCGGTGCAGGCAGCGGTATCGGACGAGCCTTAGCGCTGGAACTCGCCGCCCGCGGCGGTCGCGTACTGTGCGCCGACATCGACGTCGACCGCGCCCTCGACACCGTCCGGCTCATCGGCGATTCCGGGAGCGGCCAGGCCGAGGCGCTGTTCTGCGACGTCGCCGACCCCGACGACATGCGCACCCTGGCCGCGCGGGCACCCGAACTCCTCGGCGGACCCACCTCGCTGATGATCAACAACGCCGGCGTCGGCATCGGCGGGCGCGCCGTCGGCGACATCGGCATCGACGACTGGGACTGGGCGCTGGGAATCAACCTGCGCGGCATGGTCTCGGCTCGGAACTCTTCCTGCCGCAACTGCGCGAATCCGGCCGAGGCGGACTGATCAACGTGGCGTCGGCCGCCGCCTTCGCCGCAGGCCCCGGCATGGCGCCCTACAACGTCGGCAAGGCCGGGGTGCTGGCGCTGTCGGAGACCATCTCCGCCGAACTGTCCGGCACCGACCTCGCCGTCACCGTGCTGTGCCCGACCTTCGTCAAGACCAACGTCGCCGCCGACGGCCGGATCACCGGGGAGGCACAGAAACTCGCCGAGACGCTCATGCGCTACAGCGGCCGGTCACCCGAGCAGGTGGCGCGGCAGACGCTCGACGCCAACGACCGCGGCCACCTGTATGTGGTGCCCCAACTCGAAGCCAAAGCGATCTGGCTGACCAAACGACTGCTGCCACGCACCTACACCTTCGGCGCCGGCATCCTGCACCGACTCGCACCCACCACCACCCAACCCGCAGATCGCATCACGGAAGGAGCCTGACATGCCGATCGTGCTCAAGGACATGCTGCAGACCATCAAAGACCGTCAATGGGCGCTCGCCGACATCGACTGGGACGCCCCGGGTGCCGAGCTGATCACCGACGAACAGAAGCCGAAACTCAAGGCATTCATGGCGGATCTGGTGTGGATCGAGAACGTCGGCGCCCGCGGCTTCGCGGCCCTGGCCAAGAAGGCCCCCGACGACACCCTCGCCGAGATCTACCGATACTTCCACGCCGAAGAACAGAAACACGCCAACGCCGAACTGGCCCTGATGCGGCGGTGGGGCATGCTCGAAGACGACGAGGTGCCCGAACCGAACGTCAACATCCGGCTGGCCATCGAATGGCTCGACACCTTCGCCGACCGGATGTCGTTGCCGGTGCTGGGCACGGTGATCCCCATGCTCGAGGTCGCGCTCGACGGTGCGCTGCTGAAGTTTCTGCTCGAAGAGGTGCACGACCCGGTGTGCCATGAGGCGTTCCGCAAGATCAATGCCGACGAATCACGCCACCTGGCCGTCGACTTCCACGCGCTGGACATGATCGGCAACGCCCGCGCTCGCAAACTCGTCATCGAAGCCGTCGGTACCGTCGCGTCGCCGGGCGTCCTCATCGGCGCCCTGATGTATGTTCCGCTGCTGAACAAGATGCGCGACAACATCGTCGACATGGGCCTCAAGGAAGAACGACTCTACGAAGCGATGAAGCGCTTCAAGAAGAACGGCGAGCGCGGCAACGGCACCCGGCTCATCACCTATCAGGTCCTCAAGTATCACGCCGGCTGGGTCATCAACCGCGACAGCCCCTATCACTACTTCGCCGACACCATGGTGAAGCTGACCGACCACTATCCACGCTTCCTGTTGCGACCTCAACCCAGTTGGTCGAAGGAACTGACCTACGAGCCGGTCGCATGAGCGGGGAGGCCACGGTGGTCGCCGACACCACCACGGTCATCATCGGCGCAGGATTCGCCGGCATCGGTACAGCCATCCGGTTGTTGCAGTCCGGCCACGACGATTTCGTGATTCTGGAACGCGATGTGCGGCCGGGCGGTACCTGGCGCGACAACGACTACCCGGGCGCCGCCTGCGACATCCCGTCCCGTCTCTACTCGTATTCGTTCGCACCCAATCCCGACTGGTCGCACACCTATTCGGGTAGCGGCGAGATCCTCGCCTACATCGACACGATGATCGCCGACCACGGTCTCGACCGACACATCCGCTACTCCCATCTCGTCACCGGCCTCGAGTTCGATGAGACCGCCGGCACCTGGCGCGTCGACATCGCCGACCGCAAGCCGATCGTCGCGCGCACCGCAGTGATCGCGTCGGGGCCGCTGTCCACGCCGGGATATCCCGACATCCCTGGGATCGACGAATTCACCGGCCACCGCATGCATTCGGCGGCGTGGGACCATTCCTACGACTTCGCCGACAAGAAGGTCGGCGTGATCGGTACCGGCGCGAGCGCGGTGCAGATCATCCCCGAACTGGTCCGCGACGGTGCCGAGGTGACCGTGTTCCAACGCACCCCGGGTTGGGTGCTGCCACGGTTGGACCGAGCCATCTCCGGTTCGGCGCGACGGCTCTACGGCGCCATCCCGCTGACGCAGAACCTCGCACGTCAGCTGTGGTTCTGGGGACATGAGTCGGTGGCGGTGGGTGCGGTGTGGAACTCGCCGTTCACCCGGGTCATCGAGGCGGTCGCGAAGGCGAACCTGCGCGCGCAGGTGCGCGATCCGTGGATGCGACGACAGTTGACCCCGGACTTCCGGGCCGGCTGTAAACGCCTGCTGATGACCAGCGACTACTACCCTGCGTTGCAGGCCGACAACTGCACGTTGGTGACCTGGCCGATCGCCCGGATCTGCGAACGAGGGGTGCGCAGCGTCGAAGGCATCGAACGGCGCTTCGACTGCCTGGTGTTCGCCACCGGCTTCGAGGTGTCCAAGCAGGGCACGCCCATCCCGATCCGCGGACGCGGCGGCCGGGTGCTGGCCGACGAATGGTCACGCGGCGCGTACGCGTATCGGAGTTTCGCGGTGTCGGGCTATCCGAACCTGTACTTCACCTTCGGCCCCAACTCGGGACCCGGCCACAACTCGGCGCTGGTGTACATGGAGGCGCAGATCGACGCGATCGTCACCGCGATCGGCTTGGTCCGCGACCGCGACCTCACGCTGCTCGACGTCCATCAACCGGCACAGGACGCCTACAACCGCGCCATCCAGAAGCGGCTCGAGCACACCACCTGGAACTCCGGTTGCCGCAGTTGGTATCTCACCGACGACGGCTTCAATGCCACCATGTATCCGGGCTTCGCGTCGCAGTTCATCGCGCAGATGCGGACGGTCGACTTCACCCGGGACTTCCGGGCGGTGGCGGCAGCCGATAGTCGGGAGCCCAGCGCGGTGTAGGGGTGGGGCCACGACACGTCCCGATGTCCTCGGGTCTGCCGCGGTTGCCTCGTAGAGTGAGGGCCAGGCGACAACCGAGGGTGGGCCGTGCGATGGGCAAGAAGCGTGACGTGGCGAAACGTCTCGAAGCCGACGTGGCCCGGCTGCAGTCGGAGTTCATCCGGGTCGACACCTACCTGCGTACGCGAATTTCGCGCCTCGAGAAGACGGCCGCCGAGGTACAGGCCTTGGTGCGGACGGCGACGGAGACGACTGCGGCGCCCGCTGTGCCGACGACCCCGACACCGGCGCCTGTCCGCCGGCCACCGCCCGCCGTCGTCGTCTCGCCGGCCAAGAAGGCCATCGCGAACTGGCCGGCCGTGACCCGCACCTACCTGGCGCCGACCGCCCCGCCATAAGGGTCGTCGGATTATTCCTCCCCCGGGTGTTGCTTTGTCCCCCGACGGCCGCTGGCGGAGGAAGCGATACCCGGGGGACGAACCGCGAGCGACGACGAAGGAGTCGAGCACCTATGACGGACCCGGACCGACCCGCGCCGGCCGACTTCACGTTCGCGTCGCTGAGTCCGGTGTCGTTTCTGTCGCGTGCTGCGGCGGTGTTCGCCGAGCGCACCGCCATCATCGACGGCGACCGCACGTTCAGCTACGCCGAGTTCTACCAACGGGCATCGCAGCTGACGGCGGCACTGGCCGGCCTCGGCGTCGGGCCGGGCGACCGCGTCGCGGCGCTGTGCGCCAACAGTCACGTGATGCTGGAGATGCACAACGCATTACCGGGCTCCGGAGCGGTGCTGGTGCCGCTCAACATTCGACTGTCCGAAGCCGAGCTGGGCTACATCCTCGATCACAGCGGCGCACGCCTGCTGGTGGCGACGCACGAGTTCGCGGATACGGCGCGGTCGGTCGCCGAGGCGGTCGGCATCCGGGTGGTGATCGCCGGCGGCAGCGACGACCAGTACGAGTCGCTGCTCACCACCTCCAGCACCCCGATCTGGCGTGACGTCGACGAACGCGGGCTGCTCGCCATCAACTACACCTCGGGTACCACCGGGCGGCCCAAAGGCGTGATGTACCACCATCGCGGCGCCTACCTGCAGTCGCTGGCGATGGCGTATCACTCCGGTGTCGGTCCGGGCTCGAACTATCTGTGGACGCTCCCGATGTTCCATTGTGACGGTTGGTGTTTCACGTGGGCGCTGACCGCGGCCGGCGCCACCCATGTGTGCCTTCGCGCCATCGACACCGCTCAGATCTGGCGGCATCTCACCGCCGACGGCATCACCCACTTCAGCGCCGCGCCGACGGTGCTCACAATGATCGCCGAGGACCCCGCCGCCGCGCGCCTCGAGCACACCGTGCAGGCCGCGACCGGTGGTGCGCCGCCATCACCGGCGTTGCTGTCGCGGATGGCCGACCTCGGCATCGAGGTCACCCACCTGTACGGGCTGACCGAGACGTTCGGCCCGATCGCCGTCAACCAATGGCAACCCGAATGGGATGCGGCTGAGCCGAGCGAACGCGCGATCCTCGAGGCGCGTCAGGGAATCGGCAACATCTCCGCTGGTGTGCTGCGCGTGGTGACCGAGGACGGCGCCGACGTCCCGGCCGACGCTGCCACCGAGGGCGAGTTGGTGGCGCGCGGCAACAACGTGATGCTCGGCTACTACCTCGATCCCGACGCCACCGCCGCGGCCACGATCGACGGTTGGCTGCGTACCGGCGATGTCGCGGTGATGCATCCCGACGGCTACACCGAGATCCGCGACCGCAGCAAGGATGTGATCATCTCCGACGGCGAGAACATCGCGTCGGTGGAGGTGGAACGCGTGCTGGACAGTCACCCTGACGTCGTCGAGTCGGCGGTGGTGGCCCGCGCCGACGAGCGGTGGGGTGAAGTGCCGGTCGCCTATGTGACGGTACGTCGGGGCGCGGAGCTGACGGCCGAGGATCTCGTCGTGTTTGTCCGAGAACGTCTGGCGCGCTTCAAGGTTCCCAAGCAGATCGTGTTCGCCGATCTGCCGAAGACGTCGACGGGAAAGATTCAGAAGAACGTTCTGCGGGGACGGCAGGGCGGGTAGTTGTCCCCCGGGGTTTTGGCAGACTCTCCCTAAACGTACGGAGAATGTGGCGATACCCGGGGGACGAACCTTCAGCGAGTCTTCTTGAGGGTGTAGTCGGCGACTGGGATGCCACCGAGAACGTAGTTCGTGCCGCGGTAGCCTGATTTGGTCTTCGACCACTCGGTGCGTGCGTACCACTGCATCAAAGGGTGCGTGGTGAGGGTTGACGTAATGCCACCGCGGCGTGTCTGGTCGATCTCGAAAGTCGAGGAGTTCGATGGGCCGACGCCGTAGAAATCCTGATACATCCGGTTACCGACGACCTTGACGTTGGTGTCGGGGTAGGGAATGAACCCGTAGACGCGCGACTGCATCTTGTACTGACCCGGGTCGATCTTGGCTTCTGCCGATCCGGCTCCGACGGAAATACCCAAGACCGCGGCCCCACCGATCAATGCGCCCGCGATGATTCGATTGATGTTCACAAGGGGCGGACTCTATCGAATTCGCTACGGGGCAGACGAGGCGATTCCCGCCTTGTCGTTCGTGCGAATGGTGGGGGACGACTCCGCCGTGATCGGAGTCAACCGGCATGCTCGGGACAACTGCTGGCGGCCTCGAAGTCGTCCCCTGGCGAGCGCGCGACGTGGTATCAACGGCGCATGCAGGATCGATGGGCGGGCGTCCGGCGTGAGCTGACACCGCTGCGCGCCGGCATCGGGCTGGTCGTGACGGTGATCCTCGTCGTCGTCATCTGGCAGGGCTATCTCACGATGCAGGGCCGGCAGAGCAGCGAAGAGGTCGCCACCTCGGCCTGTACCGAAGCGCTGCGGTCGAAGGTGCAGGCGACGTTCGACGCCGTCGGTGTCGGTACCGCCAACGGCGAGGTTGGTGAGGCTGCCGAGTTCTCCGAGGTGTCGACCCGTCCCGTCGGTCTCACCGACGACGACCGCACGACGGTCGAGAACGCGGGTCACAGCGTGGATACCATCGACGTCGCGTGGGCGATGTCCGGCAGTATCACGATCCCCGGCTACCGCTTGAGCGAGGCCGCGTACGGACCGACGAACACCTTCGCGTGCACTGCGGCCGTGGTGGACGACGACACGGCGGTCGTGGTGCGCGCGACGATCAACTGATCGCTGGCGGTCGCTGCCTCAGGTGAGTCAACCGAATGAATGAATCTTGTCCCGTGAGCCGCTTACCCGGTGCCCCGATTCGCTGCTTTCGCCCCACGCATGTCAGAATCCGAGACGCTACGCCACCGATCCACATTGGTGCATCGGTGGACGTCGCGGCAGAGCTTTGTCGGGGGTAAGTGTTGTGATGCTGCTGTCGGGGGAAGTCGGTGCGTCCTGTGGGGACGGTGCCGACGTTCTACTTCGATGCTGACGTTCTCAGCGACACCGTCCGGCCTGGCGGCCCGATCAGGGTGTCCGTCGACGGGTTGTACGCGCGACCACCAGCGGTAACCACGCGAACAACCGCAGCACGAAATCAGCACGACCAGGCGCTCGGGGGAGGGTTCTGGATGACAGGGGAGTTGTATCGATGGGTGATCCATCACAGCGCACACAGGGCCGTCGCGAGAACGGTGAACGCCGCACGCCGGTGATGATGGGCTTGACCTCGGCGGCCGTGGCGGCCTCCATCGCGGTCGGCTTCGGAGCCGGAATGGCGCAGGCGGCACCGCATCAGGGCGGCACCAGCCCGAGCGACACCGCACCGCAGCAGGGCGGGACCACTCCGGAACAGGCCGCTCCGCAGCAGGGTGGCACCACACCGACGCCCGAGGTCGTCCCGGTTGTGGTGCCTGGTCCGGGTGCAATCCCCGCGCCTCCGCAGGAAGCGCCGTACCAGCCGTACGTCCAGCCGAGCACCTACACCGCACCGACCTACGAAGAGTCTTACGACCCGGTGCCCCAGCGCCCGCTGACCGCTCCGAAACCCGTTGCGCCGGTGCGTCCGATCGCGCCGCCGCCGGAGAAGATCCGTGTCGGCAACTTCATCACCGACATCCCGGAAGGCATGTCGGAGAAGGACGTCAACTCGGTCAACGCGTGGTCGGCGTACGGCGAGGCCAAAATCGCCCAAGGGCTGATCTCGGTGGGTGTGCCCGAGGACGAGGCTTCCCGCCAGGCGGCCGCGACGATCATCGGTGTGATGACGGGCGGTACGGCAGGTGCTGTGGCACTGGGTATCCCAGCTGCCGCGATGGGCGCTGTGGGTGGCGCGATCATCGGCACCGGTGTCGGTGCGGTTGCCGGCGGCATCTACAACGCGGTGACCTTCGCCGGTGTGAACGTGATCCCTGGTTTCGGCCCGATCGGGTACATGAATGCGATTGGGCTCGGTGCGCTGGCGGGCGCCGGTATCGGCCTTGCCGCGGGCGGCGCCATCGGTGCCGTGGGCGTGGGCGCTGCGGGTGCTGCAGTCGGTGCAGCCCTCGGTGGAACCGCCGGCGGTGCCGTCGCGTATGCCTTGGGTGCCGGTGACCCCGGCGCCAACCCCGACGAGCCATGGCAGCCGGGCGATCCAGAATCCACGCCGCTGCCCAACCCGGATGCCAACCAGTTCGAGCTGACGCTTTCGCGCGAGGACGCGCAGAAGGCAAGCCTGCCGCCGGTCGCTTACGTCGTCAACTCCCGCGGCGATGTCGATGCGTCGATCGCCGGTTTCGATCTGAACTGGACCGCCGAGCAGGCGATGGCCCCGTACGGCGTGCTCGGTGCCGGCGCGGCCAAGTCCGCCCAGCAGGCCACCAAGCAGCGCACCGAGGAAGCGAAGAAGTCGATTCCGAACCTGCATGTCGCGTGGCCGCAGGAGATCGCACCCGTCAACTGACGAATCGGCGCGCCGGTCTCGGCGCCGCACCTATCGTGACCGCATGACGTCCACCGACGACCTCGCGCGCCGACTCGACGACCTCGACCGCATCGAGGCGATCAAACAGCTGAAACACCGCTACTGGCGGGCGTGTGACGGCAAGGACCCGAACGGTTTCCGCCGGTGTTTCATCCGGTCCGGTGCACGCATCGACTACGGACCGCTGGGCGCGTTCGACGACGCGACGCCGATGACGCGGATCATCGAACAGGTGGCGTTGCATCGGGTCGACGGACAGTACGTCATTCTCGACATGCATCACGGCCTGCACCCCGACATCACGCTCACCTCCGCCACCACGGCGACCGGCCGTTGGACGTTGAAATTCCGACAGGTCAACCTGCTCGACCGCACCGAGCTGCTGATGACCGGGGAGTATGACGACGAGTACCAGATCGAGGACGGCGAGTGGAAGATGTCGGCGAGCACACTCACCCCGCGGTGGTCGTTGCGGCGGCCGCTGGGTGAGGACACTGTCGTGACACCGGTCCCCGCCGACCACCGGCGTGGTGGGTTCGCCTGATCGCCCGAACCGCATGCCTGGGCAGAACGCGGGTCGTCTTCGTTTCCGCAGGTCGGCGCGATTCGCGCGGGCGGTCGACGGCCCGCGTTCTCTGAGCCGACCTGCGCCGTCCGAGGCGACCCGCGCAACCCACCACGTCGGACCTGCCCCATTCGCAATACCGCCCGGTGTGCGGGAAGGTGGATACATCGGCGAACAACTGTTGGGAGGTGCGCGATGAAGGACGTCTTTGCCGACTACCATCGCGAGCTCGCCGGCATCGAACGGCGGGTGGCCCGCGAGGTGCGTCCCGGCGGACCGCGCCGGCGCGGACTGTGGACGGCGGTCGTGGTGGCGGCCGCCTCGTCGGCCCTGCCGCTGACCTTCCGCGGTGCCGGGTTCGCCGGCGGGCCCGACGCCTCGCTCCTGATGCGCGCCGACATCATTCTGGTGCTCGCGGTGGCCGGGTTGTCGGCGGCGGCGCTGTGCACCCGGCGCTGGGGTCTGGCGGCGTGCGCGTTCGGCGTCGGCGGTTTCACCTCGGCGTTCGGGCTCTTCGCGCTCTGGTCGCAGAACACTCTGCCCGAGCCTACGCCGACCGTCTCACCGCTGTACCTGGCCGGATGGATCGCGACGATCGTGGGCACCGTGCTGTGGGCGGCGGTCGTGACCAGTCGCCCGGCCACCGATCGCGACACGACCGACCGGAACGGGCCGGCATCGGCTAACTGATCGCCGCCAGACCGCGCCGCACCTTCTCCTCGACATCCGCAGCGATCTGCCGATGACGTTCGGCCGCAGCATGTTCACCGATCAGGTCGGCGAGCTCGGCCAGCACGACATCGATTGGGCCGAACGAGACGCTGGCGGCGTTGAGGCCCGCGATGGTGCCCGACCAGTCGACCAGCAACCGGTAGAGCCGGGCGGCTTCGTCGACCATGCCGAGCTTGACCAGCGCACGCGCATGGAAGACCTCCATGGACGTCCAGTAGTAGTCGCGGCTGGTGTATGGGTCGGTCTCGGCGATGGCCCGAGCCTCGTCGATGCGACCAGCATCGATGAGCGCATCGACGTACACCCATCCCACGGCGTGCGGGGTACGTTCGAACACCGCGGCGACCTCGTCGACGAGATGGCCGATGGAGCCGCGGAACCAGCCGACGCACAAGTGCCCGATCAGGTCGAACTCCCCGCCGGCCGGCATCCCGGCCGCCCGCAGCTGCGCGCTGAGCGCGGTGTATTTGGCTGCTGCCGAATCGAGTTCGCCGCGCAGGACGTCGGTGACCGCGCTGAACGCCGACAACACCACCACCAGCTCACCCACCCGACCGCTGGTGGCGCATTGCATGCCGGCCTGCATCTGCGCCACCGCACCCGGCAGATCGATCTGCGACATGCGGAGCAGGAACAGATAGAAGCGGGCGGCCGCCTCGTAGCCTCGGTTGCCGGATTCCTGGGTCAGGTCCAGGAATTCGGCGGCCAACGCCGAGTACTGATCGCGGCTGTCGGGGCCCAGCGCGGTGAACACGCGTGCGTTGAGTGCGGCACACAGCAGGTCGACGTCGTCGGCGTCCCGGGCCAGCCGCAGCGCCTCTTCGGCGCACTCGATGGCGAAGGCGTCGTCGGAGCCCTCGAACTCGAACACGGCGCTGATCAGCAGACGCACCCGGTCGATGCCGGTGGCGCCGGCCAGCGCATCGAGCACGGCCGCCGTCATCACCTCGTCGGGAACGCCTTTGGTGCGCGTCGACCAGATCCACGGAGTGCGCCAGCAGGTCAACGCCGCCACCACCAGGGCCGGGTCGTCGACGGTCCGCGCCAGCCGCAACGCGTCCTCGCGCCGAGCGCGGGCGGCAGAGATCTCGCCCCGATGAGCCAGCGCGGTCACCAGATCACACAACGCGTGGACCATCCGCACCCGATCATCGGCCGATGCGGTGGAGCGAGCGTGACCGGCCAAGTCGTGCAGATCCACCGCGTGCTGCCACAGTGGCGCGGAGTCGGCGGCGAACTCGGACGAAAAACGATGACGCGCTGCCTCTTCCACGATTCTCAACGCATCGTCGGCGGTGCTGCTCGATGCGCCGAGCGCCGCGTGCACGGCCAACTCGTCGGTGACCGTGGGGTTGCGGGCGGCCAGCAACTGCATGGTGCGCCAGTGCAGCCGCCGGCGCCGCAACGTCGGGATGGCGTCGTAGACGGCGTCACGCATCAGAACATGGGTGAACCGCACGCGGTCGGCTTCGGCGCTGAGCAGACCGGCCACCACCGCCGAGTCGATGGCGTCGAGCACGGTGTCCTCGGCATCGTCGTCGGGCCAGAGTCCGATGATCGTGTCGACGTCGCACTCACGGCCGCAGACGGCGGCCAGGCGCAGCATCGTGACCGTCTGTTCGGGGAGTCGCTCCACCCGGCGTAGCAACACCTCCCGCACTCCGCTGGGCACCGCCGTCTGCGCGTCTCGGGTGCCGCGGGAGGCCACGAGTTTCGCCAATTCGCGTACGAACAGTGGGTTCCCGTCGGTGCGCGAACGCAGCAGCGCCAAAGTCGGGTCGTCGACCGGGTCGAGGCCGGCGTCGGCGGCCAGCGCCCGGATTCCGTCATCGGACAGTCCCGCCAGAACGAGATGATCGGCGGTGGCGGAGATCAATGCGGCTGCGGTGGCGAGTAGTTCGATGCTCGCCTCCGACGGCCGGTAGGTTGCGACCACCAGTGCCGGCCGGTCGGCCAGCCAGGTGACGAGTTGTCGAAGTACCTGCAGGGTGGCGCTGTCGGCGCGGTGGGTGTCGTCGATGAGCAGCGCCACCCCCGAGCCGTCGGCGGAGCGGGACTCGCAGGCGCCGCGCACCTGCCGGGCGATCAGGAACGGGTCGTCGATCTCGTTGTCGCCGTCGAGTTCTGCCACCACCTCACGCCACGCCCAGGCGGTCGGGGCGCCGTCGACCTCCGGGCACTGTCCGAATGCGGTGACCCATCCCGACGCGCGCAGGTGCTGACCAAAGGTTCGTGCCAGGGTGGTCTTCCCGCCACCGGCCTCCGCGGTGATCCACACGATTCGTAGGCCGGTACGTCGCGCCGTCTCGGCATGTTCGGCGAGTTTCTCGAGTTCGGATTCCCGTCCGGCGGACTCCCGGTGTTCCGGACCTGCGGAGCGGTCCACCTCGGGTGGGTCGGCGTAGACGGTCGGCGGGGCCTCGGGAGCCCGTGTCGCGGTGGGTGCATCGAGCGCGGGGTCCTGTTGCAGGATGTCCGATTCGAGAGTGCGGATCTTGACCGACGGGTCCACCCCGAGTTCGTCGGCGAGGTACTCGCGCAGCGTCCGCAGGGTGCGCAGCGCGTCGGCCTGACGGCCCAGCCGGTACTGCGCGAGCGCCAGGAGTCCGAACAACTCTTCGCGGGTGGAATGGGTCTCGCACAGCGCGGGCAGTTCGGCGACGACCTCCGCCGCACGTCCCAGATCCAGGGCGGCGGCTGCGCGCTGTTCTACGGTGTGCAACCACAGCTCGTCGAGGCGTGCCACCTCCGGGCCCGCCCACTCGTCGGCGGCATGCGGACCGAACGGGTCACCGCGCCAGAGCGATTGCGCCTCGCCGAGGCGGGCGTAGCGGCCAGCCGGGTCGGGGCCTGCGGTCCCGGCCAGATCGGCGAAGCGCCACAGGTCCACCGCATCTCGGGGTAGGTGCAGCGCATAGCCGGGAGGTTCGCTCACCAGGATCCGCGCCGGGGTGCGTGGCGCCCGCTGCGGTTCGAGGATGCGGCGCAGGTTGGAGATGTGCACCTGCAATCCGGCGAGAGCCTTCGGTGGCGGCTCGCCGTTCCACAGGTCGTCGATGAGTCGATCGGTGGACACCACCCGGCCGTCGGCGGCGGCGAGGCGCGCCAGAACCGCGCGCCCACGCCGCGACTTGATCTCGGCGGGACGGCCGTCGACGTCGGCGCGGACGGTCCCGGACAGGGTGATAGACACGACGGGACCCGCTTCGACGTCCATCGACATCGTTCACGCTCCTCGCCGCCCGCGGCGCGCCATCCGCCGTCCCCATCGAAGATTATCGCCGTGACGTGGCAATTGCGTGCGGTTCATCCGTCTGGTCGACGACTGTCCGATTCTCTCGGCGACATCGGCGTTGCCGTCGGCAGGGTTCGGGTGCCCCGCCGGCATCGCCGGAGGCGGTAGGGCGCCCAGGGCCTACGCGTACCGGTCGGGCCCGTGATCAGCCGCCGAAACGTTCCTGCGCGCAGCTGCAGATGGCGTCGAGGTGCAGGCCGAAGGTGAGGCCCCCGGTCGCGCCGTATTCGGTCAGGCGCTCGGCGCCGCGGGCGTACAGGCGTCTGGCTCCGGTCGGGTTGCCGCGCTCGTGATGGGTGAGACCCACGCAGAGCTGTGCGAGCCCCTGCCACAGTGGACGCTCATCCACTGGGCAGTCCTTCCAGCGGTTCTCGAAGACCTCGTGGGCGGAAAACGGCCGCCCCTCGGCGAGTAGTCGGCGGGCCAGCTCGATCGACTGCTGTGGCGGCAACGCCTCCTCGGGAACCGGCTCGACACCCTCCGCGCCGTAGGGCAATGGTCGCCCCAGCCGGTCACGCGGACGCGCCTGGCGGGCGTGACCCTCGCTATCGCGGTCGCGGTGCTGAGTCATGACGCCACCACTCGCATGACTCCGACTCTACGTCGTGGGTCACGTGCCGAGAAACGAGATGACCTCGCTGGTCGGTGACCAGCGGTGTTACCGACCCGGCGAGACGAGATCGACGAAGCGGCGCTCGAACGACTCCATCAGCACAACCTCGGCTGCGGAATCGGCGACCGCTGTGGCATCGACAACCGCGACGACACCGCCCACCTGCAGCCGATCAACCCGAGTTTCGAGAACACCTGGCCGCGTTGGTGAGTGCCTCCTGAAATCGGCTTCGTGGGGGTCGTCCGAGGGGATATCCCCTCGGATGGGCCTGACACGGCTGATTGCGGTCAACGCTCTCGGACTCCAGTCACTTTCATGGGAATCCGGAATAGTTGGTTGGTACTACCTGCGGGGATGCCGTATCGTCCGCACCAGATAGACGGCCACGCCGAGTGCGACCACCACGCAACCGGCGATCACCGAGCCGACCGGCAAAGTCGCGGCGAGGCTGACACAGCCGACGAGACCCAGGGTGGTGACCACCCGCGCCGGCCGCCGCTCATCGCGGGTCAGGGTGGCCGCCGACGCGTTGGCGATGGCGTAGTAGAGAAGCACACCGAACGACGAGAACCCGATTGCGCCACGCACATCGACGGTGGCGGCCAGCACCGCAACGATGACGCCGATCGCCAGTTCGGCATGATGCGGCACCCGGTGCTGTGGATGGATCGCGGCCAGCCAGCGGGGCAGGTGACCGTCGCGCGCCATGGCGAGGGTGGTACGCGAGACACCCAGCACCATCGCCAGCAGCGAGCCGATCGCCGCGACCGCGGCACCCACTTGAACCACCGGCGCCAATCCGGAAGCACCTGCGGCGCGCACGGTTTCGACGAGTGGTGCCGCTGCGTCGGCCAGCCCGGCAGGTCCGACGACCGCCAACGCGGAGACCGCCACCGCCGCATAGACCACCAGGACGATGCCCAAAGCGGTGGGGATCGCACGACCGATGGTGCGGGCGGGGTCGCGGACCTCCTCGCCGAGCGTGGCGATCCGCGCGTACCCG
Organism: Gordonia aquimaris; assembly: GCF_026262595.1. NCBI lineage: Bacteria > Bacillati > Actinomycetota > Actinomycetes > Mycobacteriales > Gordoniaceae > Gordonia > Gordonia aquimaris. The sequence continues at coordinate 37,123 of NZ_JAPKFM010000026.1, forward strand.
GCGAAGGCGAAGAACAGGAGTGCGGCAGCCTGCAGAACCCCGTACACGGACGCATCGTCGCCGATCGCGAGGTGCTCGCCCGTGTCGGCCGGAGTCGACGACACCGCGGCCACCACCACCGCCGCCAGCACTGCCAGCACCACCGCGACGATCGCACGCGTCACGAGCGCCGACTTCCGGATGCCCCGATAGTTGACCGCCGTGACTGCGACAACTGCGGCCACCGCGACGGCGTGCGCGTGGTCGGGCCACAGGTAGACACCGACCGTCAAAGCCATTGCGGCGCACGATGCCGTCTTGCCCACCACAAAACACCACCCGGCGAGGTAGCCCCAGATCTCGCCGAGACGTTCGCGGCCGTAGACGTACGTGCCTCCGGAGACGGGGTACAGCGCGGCGAGTCGGGCCGATGAGGTGGCGTTGCAGTAGGCGATCACCGCGGCAATCGCCAGACCCACGAGCAGGCCCGATCCGGCCGCCTGCGCGGCCGGCGCCAGCACGGCGAACACGCCGGCGCCGATCATCGATCCGAGGCCGATGGTCACCGCGTCGCCGACGCCGAGGCGCCGTGTGAGTGCACCACCCGACGTGGCGTCGTTCGTCACGACGGTCAGTGTAGGTGGGCAACCACCCCGGGAAGATGAACGTTCGGTACCGCGAGGTGGCCGGCGCCAGGTGAACCGATGCGACCGCGTAACACGCCGACCGCTGCTGTCGCAGCCATGGTCACCGACCGGCGCAGCGTCTGCCAGTCGGGATCCGGGAATGTGTGCCGACCGAGAACTGCGACCACGAATCGCCGGTCCGCGCCGACGAACCCGGCACTGTGCAGATGTGCGGTGTCTGTCGGCCACCGCATCCAACCTTGTTTGGCTGCGGTGACGTCACGAATCCCGGGCGCCTGCAGACCGAAGTCCTGCGCGAAACCGTCGGCGGCGACGGGCGGTGCCTGTGCGAGAGCGCCGATGATGACGTCGGCGTCGGGTGGCGGCATCTCGGCCACGTAGGCCAGGAGCCGTGTCGCATCGGATGCGGTCGTGGTCATCCAACCCCAGATATCGGGCTCGATCGGGGCCGCGGTGTCGGTCAGCCCGAGTCGAGTAGCCACCCGTCCGACCGCGCCCATCCTGTCGAACCTCGTCCACAAGTCGTTCATCGCGCTGTCATCGCTGGGACCGAGTGCGCGGCGGATGAGTTCGACATCGTTCTCGCTCAGCGGGAGAGCAGCGGAACGTCGGCGATCCAACATGTCCACCGCGACGACGACTTTCGCCAACGATGCGCTGAACATCGGCCCCATGGCCTGGCCGTTCCCGACCACGTCGCCGGTGACGCGGTCCAGGACGGCCACCGCCACGTCGACGTCGGCTATCGCACCCGCAGCGACGTCGGCGGCGCGCATCGCCCGTGACCCGATGCTCGACGAGTGGGCCGTGTCCGCGGCCGCCGTGGTCCGCTCGGCCGGCAACCGTGCTGTCGGAACGCGCAATCCGATCATGGCGGTGATCAGCAAGATCGTGGCGACCCCGGCCCACCGCGTGACCGCACCACCCGTGCGCCTGCCGGTGATGGGTCGTGTGCCGCAACGTCGTCTCGTAGGTCCGATATGTCCGAATCTACGCCGTTGGCCGCTGTGCGGCCGCTCGCGCGCATTGGTGCCGAACGCGTCAGCGAAGGGTCGGGGGTGGCGCGCCCACGGTCGGTCTGGCCTCGGCTGTCGGGCTGCGATTCGCGCGGCGCGCGGTTCGGCCCACCCCGAGCGCGAGGACGGCCATCGACATCACCGCCGCGATCGCGCCGGCCGCGGCGACCTGCGTGATGGTCGGATAGAAGATGGCCACCACCGCGGGCGCCGACACCGTGATGAGCAGCGGAATGGGTAGTGACCACCGCGGCGCCTGTCCACGGACCGTGCCCCGCCACGGGTCGGGCAGCAGCATGCCGACGCCCACGACCAGCAGGGTCGAGATGATGACATCGCTGGGTCGGTGCCAGCCGGCGGCGACGATGACGAATTCGAGCACCGCGGCCCAGGTACCCACCAGGGTGCCGACGTAAGGGCGCAGGAGGGGCGGACTGGCCAGCACCAGTACCACCACGACCGCCGTCACCGCGGCGGCATGACCACTCGGCGCGGAGTTCGCGGTCTCCGCGATCCAGGAATGCAACTGCGGACGCGTGAGCACGTGATCACGCAGGAACTGCACGACCAGCACCGTCGCCGGCGCGAAGGCCAGCAGTGCGGCGGTGCTCGCAAGGCCACGGCGGGCGTCGGTGCGTGAGGAGAACCGGCGGCACTGCACCAGCACCACCACCGACGCCGCCACCGCGATCCACAAGGCGGGATTGGAGACGACGTCGATGGTGAGCGGGAGAGGGAGGCCATCGACCGCAGGGAGGGCCCGGCACACGTCGAGCAGCCATTGATCGACGCGCTGGCCGGGCCGCGTCCACACGGCCACGGCGAACACCGCGGCCGCAAGGAGGAATGCGGCCGTCACCACCGCTGCGCGCGAGAGGGAGGAACGTCGCGCAGCGGTGGATCCGGTCACGAAAGCCAACCTAGAGGCCGAAGCTGGGAGCATTCTGCAGACAACCTGAGGACTCTCAGTGTTGACTGGGTGTCTGCGGTCGACTCGAGCCCACGGTCGCCCGGAAGTCGATGGATCGAACCCCGCCCGCGCGGTTCTGTGTACAGTCGTGCACAAGGTTCACCGGAGGTGCCACGCATGGATCTGCTCAAGTGGAGCAAACGCCCGGCGGCCGACGTCGAGGCCAGAAAACCAGAGGTCAACATCGTGCGCGGGCTCATCGCCCGCGCCACCACGCCATTGCTGCCCGACGACTACCTGCACCTGCTCAACCCGCTGTGGTCGGCGCGCGAACTGCGCGGCCGTGTGCTCGAGGTGGTGCGCGAGACCGAGGACTCGGCCACGGTCACCATCCGCACAGGGTGGGGGTTCCCGAACTCGTACAAGCCGGGTCAGTACGTCGGGATCGGGCTGCAGGTGGGCGGTCGCTGGCATTGGCGGTCGTACTCGCTGACGTCGATCGGCGACACCTCCGACAAGACGATCGCGATCACCGTCAAGGCCAATCCCGACGGTTTTCTCTCCACACATCTCGTCGACGGGGTGTCGCCGGGGACCGTGATCCGGCTCGCCGCACCCAAAGGCGATTTCCATCTGCCCGAGCCGCTGCCCGACAGCGTGCTGTTCCTCACTGCCGGCAGCGGCATCACTCCGGTCATGTCGATGCTGCGGTCGCTACGGTCGCGGGAGAACGTGCCCGACATCGTCCACGTGCACTCCGCGCCGACCCGCGACGACGTGATCTTCCTCGAGGAACTCGAGAAGATGGACGCCGACGTCCTCTCCTACGACCTGCAGTTGCAGCTGACGCGCGAGCAGGGCAAGTTCGACATCGGGCAACTCGACGCCGAGGTGCCGGACTGGCGGGACCGCCAGTGCTGGGCGTGCGGGCCGGTGGCAATGCTCGACACGGTCGAGGAGCGCTTCACCGAGGAGGGCCTGCGCGACCAGTTGCACATCGAACGGTTCGCGATCGCGCGGACCGATGTGGGTGGTGAAGGCGGCACCGTCACCTTCGCCAAGTCGGGGAAGACCGCCGAGATCGACGGCGCCACCACACTCCTTGAAGCAGGCGAGGAGTTGGGAATCCAGATGCCGTTCGGCTGCCGAATGGGTATCTGCCAAACCTGCGTGGTACCCCTCGCCGGGGGATATGTGCGCGACCTGCGCAACGGCGAGGAACGCCGCGAGGGTGAACGAATCCAGACATGCATCAGCAGCGTGTCCGGGGAATGCACACTCGACCTCTAGGGGGATCGATGGCCATCACCGACATCGACCAATACGCTCATCTGACCGACGCCGACGTCGAGGCCCTCGGGGCCGAACTCGACGCGATCCGGCGCGACATCGAGGAGTCCCGCGGCGAAGCCGATGCCCGCTACATCCGACGGGCCATCACGATTCAGCGCAGCCTCGCCGCCGGTGGCCGGCTCGCGTTGATGTTCAGCAACCGCAAGTCGGCATGGGTCGCCGGCACCGCCATGCTCTCGCTGGCCAAGATCATCGAGAACATGGAGCTCGGCCACAACGTGATGCACGGTCAGTGGGACTGGATGAACGATCCCGAGGTGCACTCGTCGTCGTGGGAGTGGGACACCACCTGCCCCAGCGTGCAATGGAAGCACTCGCACAACTTCGTGCACCACAAGTACACGAATGTGGTGGGGATGGACGACGACGTGGGCTACGGGATTCTGCGTGTCACCCGTGACCAGCCGTGGGAATGGTGGATGGTCGGCAACCCGATCTACAACCTGACCCTGGGCACGTTCTTCGAATACGGTGTGGCGCTGCACCATCTGGAGACCGAGAAGCTGCGCAACAAGGAGAAGTCGTATCGTCAGGCGTTCAAGGACCTGCGGATCATCGGCCGCAAGGTGGGCAAGCAGGCCGCCAAGGACTACCTGATCTTCCCGGCGCTCGCCGGCCCGAACTGGAAGCCGACGATCGCGGCGAACTTCACCGCCAACATCGTGCGCAACTACTGGGCGTACATGGTGATCTTCTGCGGCCACTTCCCCGACGGCGCCGAGAAATTCACCGTCGAGGAGTACGAGAACGAAGATCAGCCCCGCTGGTACCTGCGACAGATGCTGGGCTCGGCCAACTTCCGCGCCGGACCGCTGATGCGGTTCATGAGTGGCAACCTCAGCCATCAGATCGAGCACCATCTGTTCCCCGACCTGCCGAGTAACCGGTACGAGGAGATCGGTGTCCGGGTGCGGGCGCTGTGCGACAAGTACGACCTGCCCTACACCACGGGTTCGCTTGCCCACCAGTACTTCCAGTCGTTCCGGACGATTGCGAAGCTGGCCGTGCCGAACGCTTTGCTCAAGGCGACGTCCGACGATGCACCGGAGACCGCGTCGGAGTTGCGGTTCGCCATGCGCGAAGGCATGGCGAATCACTTCGGCGTCGATCCGGCGACCGGGAAGCGTCGGGGTCTGCGCACCGCGCTGCGCGAACTGAAGAACGCGCCGGTGCAGCCGGCCGCGTAGCAAGCCCGGCCTCGACCGGAACGGTCGGCGGTCAGAAACTGGCGGTGGGGGCGCCGATTTCGTAGTACGAACCGGCGATTTTCGGTCGGTTCGTACTACCGATCCGGGGGTGCGCTCGGCAGCGCGCGGCGTGGTCGCAGCTGGGCGAGCAGCCAGGCGTAGATGTCGTCGTTGTTCAACAACGTGAAATGGTGTGCACCGCCGAGGTCGAGGCCGTCGGAGAACCGCAGGCCGAGGCGGCTGCGGGTGGGTTCGCCGCGACCACTCGGTGCGAGGACCAGGCCGTCACCGATCAGGCGGCCCAATGGGTGAGCGGGGTTGCGTGTCATCGTCGCGGTGACGAACAGGTGGCGCGCGGTGGACAGCAGCGGGACGTCGGCGCCGGGGGGATGCTGCCAGGCGTCGCGATCCTGCTCGGCCCAATCGGCTGCGGTGAGATTCCCGTGGAACAGATCGCGTACCCCGGCGCTGCGCCGACGCAGCAGGTTGCTGATCGGACGTGTGGCCGAGAGTGGCTGCAGCATCGACGACAACACATGGACGCCGCGCTCGAGCGGTGCACCCAGATGCGGCGTACCCAAGCACACGGTCTCCGTCACGAGTCGAGGCCACCAGTCGCCACGCTCGGTGGCGTGATGGCACGCACTGCGGATCACCAACCCACCCATGGAATGCCCGATCAGGGTGAGTCGGGAGACCGGCACCGGCCACAGCAGCACCAGATCGGCCAGCAGATCGGCGAGGTCGAGCCCGTTCTGGCTGATGTGCCGGCCGGAGTTGTACCGGATCTGGACCTCGCCGGCCGAGATGTCCGCGGAGAGTCGGTGTCCGTAGCTCGGCCGACCCCCGATGGTCCACGCCTGTTCAGACTCCATCAACCCGTGCAGAAAGACGACGACGTGGCCGCGTGCGTCGGAGAATTCGTCTGCGATGGCCGCGGGACGAACCGGGATCGGCCGACCTGCGGACCGGATCGACATGCGGGCGGCCAGGGGTGAGTCCGCCGCGTCGAGGTCGTCGCCGATGAGCCCGTTGAGAACGCCGAGGGCAACGGCGCCGTGGGGGGTCTGGGAGACGGCGAACGTCGAGGCGGGCATGGCATCGGCGGCCGACGACGCGGTGTCGAGTAGGGCATCCATCGAGAGGTAGGCGCCGTCGGTGACGGCGTCGTGGACCATCCGTGGCGAGTCGATGGCTGACCCGAGAACCGGCCGAAGCGCGCCGAACACAGTGCCCGCGACCGACCGGTGCATCGCGCCGAGGCCGGACACCGCGGAGCGCAACTCGGTGACGCCCAACTGGGCGAGCGCGCCGAGTTCGTCGGTCCGGGCCGTGGGAGATCCGATCATGCCATTGAGTGTACGCCCGTTCACTCAATATCGACGGTCAGTCGTCGATGTGATGCACGGCCGGGCATGCCATCGGTCCGGCCGACCGGTCCCCGCCCGGGGGCCGACCGCCACGTCCGCGTCGACGCGACGACGGCAGGGTTTTGTTCCCCGTGTCCATCCATCGGACCAATGGCCGTCGTTCGCAGGAAAGACATTCGGCTGCTGCAGATTCCGGTCTGGTGACGAGCGACCTACGTTCGGATCGCTCCATCCACCACACAGAACGGATCGAGACATCATGCGAGCACACGTCTACAGAGCTTCACTGGTCCGCGCATGCCTCACCGTTGCGACGATGTTCCTGATAGTCCTCCTGCCCCTGACGCATGCCGAGGCGGCGTCGACCACGGGTATGGGTAACGATCGGTCATCGTCGCAATCCGGAGATGGCAAGAGCGGCAAAAACAAATCGTCCCCGTCCGGCGGAGGCGGGATCAACAAGATGACCCCCCGGGCCCAACCGGGACCATCGGCGGGCGGCCGCAACAGCGGACCGTCGTCGGGCGGGAACGCCGGCAACGTGCCGCAGCGGAGCGCGCCGCCCGCGGCCGACAAACCGAACCGCCCGCGCAAGGCCACCCCGAAACCGGATCGGGGACCGAACAAGTTCTCCCCGAAAACCCGAGCGCCACAAACTCAGACGAAGAACTCATCGGAGCGGAGTCGGTCGTCGCGCAAGAAGCGCGAGCGGCGAGAACAACGGCAGCAGGAACAACGGGACAGACGGACCGCTCCGCCTGCCGACCGACCCGCGCCGCGGTACGAGCCGACATCGCCGCGCCGCGATGATGACGATGGATCCACGAGGCTGCTGAACGGTCCCGGGGCACACGGAATCGACGGCGAAGACGACGATCACGACGGCATCGTCGACAACGAGCAGTGCGATGTCGTATGCCCGTTGTCGCCGGTTCCGCCGATGATCGGTGGCGGCTTCCCGGGAATGCGACCCCCGGCCGTCCCAGGACGGCAGGCACCTCCGAAGACACCTGCGCCACGTCAGTCACCCGCTCCGAGGACCACCGAGCCGCGGCCAAGCGAGGAGCCGGACGAGTACCGCGACCGAGGTGACGGACGCGACGCGAAGGGGCGCTACGCCAACGGAAACGACGGTCGGAGCGGCAAGGACGCGGAGAAGCGAGAGCTCGACAAACTCGAGGACGACTTCGGCGTGCCCATCATCCGGGACCAACGTCGCGCGTCGTTCGAGGGTGGAAAACAAGGTCGCTTCTACGACGGGTTGATCCCGAACGGCGACGGCACGTACTCGGGGATCGAGATCAAGAGCGGAAGCGCGGGCAAGACGCCGCAGCAAAAGCAGTTCGATGCGCGTGTCAGTCCGGAGACCCCCGCAACGGTGACACTCCCCGACGGCACCAGAGTTAAGATCACCCACGTGATAGACCGGCCATGAACGCGAAGGATGACTTGCGATGAAACCGACGCATGTGTACGAGTTCTCGGACGGCACCACCGTGACGATGGACTCCGGGATGCCCGCTCGATTCGTCACTCACCCGCTCACCCGATTGAACGGCGGAACCAAGAAGCACATCATCCTGTCCCGGCTCGTCCGCCAGGAGTGGCTCGACGACTTGAGCGAGCACGAACGCGACGAATCGTTGTCATCGTTCCTGCAAGCCGGCGGCAGCGCAGACGCGATGACATTGGAGGTGCGGCGCAAGGAAGCCGACGGGACCTATGGCCAGTACGTTCTGGGGCGAGGAGAGGTGGCCGATGCGGCCGGCGGCGCGGATGTGGAGATCGCGGTCGGGGAACACTCCTACCGGGTTGCCCAGAACGAGGTCTTCACCGCCGAGGCTGCGGGCACGGTGTTCCTGCATTACCTGCGCCACAACGAGGTACCGGCCGGCATGTCGCTGCGCGAACTCGTCCGGTGAGGTGATCCGGCCGTAGCAACGACGACGAGGAGCGTATCGAGACCTCCGCGAAAGGTGGTCTCGATACGCTCCTCACTACGTTCGTCACTACTCGACCAGCGCTGAAGCCGTGTGGCGATTACCTCGCCGGCGGCGTCAGCGCCGTATCGACCAGCGACTGACGCCGTGGTGCGAGCGGTGTGGCGATCACTCTGCCGGCGGCGTCAGCACCGTATCAATCAGGTAGACAGTGGCATTGGCGGTCTGCACGCCACCGCACACGACGCCCGCGTCGTTGGCCATCAGCTCGTCGCCCTCACCGGTCACCTCGACCGACTGGCCCTCGAGTAGGGTTTCGTGCTCACCGACGACTGCATCCGGGGCAGCCTGGCCGGAAACCACGTGGTAGGTGAGGATGTCGGTCAGCATCGCCGAATCAGTCTTGAGCGTCTCGATGGTCTCCGGCGGGAGCTTCGCGAACGCGTCGTCGGTCGGTGCGAACACGGTGTACTCACCGTTGTTGAGCGTATCCACCAGATTCACTTCGGGATTCAGCTCGCCGGACACCGCCTGGGTCAGCGTGGTCAGCATCGGGTTGGCGGCTGCGGCGGTGGCGACCGGGGCAGTGGCCATTCCCTCCACCGAACCGGGGCCGGTCGGGTTGGCTTCGGCGTACGCCGCGCAACCGGGGCCGACGAGGCCGGATGCGGCAGTGTCCGAATCACTTTCGGAGGCCATGCTGCTCATGGGCGCGCTGGTCGCGGCGGTCGTCTCGGAGGAGGAGTCGTCGTCGGATGAGCAGCCGGCGACGAGTCCGACGGCGAGCGTGACACCTGCCGCGGCCGTCAGAACACGTTGAATTCGCTTGAGAGCCATGATCGATCCAATCTGTGGTTGACACCCCGCCGCGTGGCGGGTTGTAGGTCATTCGGCGCACCTGCGCAGCCGGATGGGTCGGATTTGCGGGATTTCGAAAACTGGCTCATCGATGCAGGTCGGCGCGGTGCACCAATCCGGTGAGTCCGCGCGGACGAATGCCTGGCTGAGACCTGAAGGCCGCGGCGAGGAGGCAGACCATGCGAGTCGAAACATATGTACGCGCAGCCGTGGCAGGCATCCTCGCGGTGGCGGCGGGGGTCGCGGTCGGTGAGCTGGTGGCCGTGCTGGTGTCACCGTTCGCGTCGCCCTATCAGGCGGTGGCTGCGTTTCTCGTCGACCACGCACCCGCGTTTGCCCGCGAATGGGCCATCGATACGTTCGGCACCGCCGACAAGCCCGCGTTGATGGTGGGTGTCGGCGCGGCGTTGCTGGCGCTGGCCGTGGTGGCCGGGATCATCCAGGTGCGCAAACCCCCCTGGGGGATCGCGGTCGTCGTCGCGTTCGCGGCGTTCGGTGTGGTGGCGACGACGACGCGGCCCACGTCGGACCCGTCGTTCGTGCTGCCGCCGCTGGCCGCAGGCATCGTCGCCGCCGGCGTGCTGGTGCTGCTGTGTGCCGGATCGAGGATCCGGACGGCGGAGGCCGGATGGAATCGCCGACAGTTCCTGACCGCCGCCGTGTTGATCGGCGCGGCATCGGGCGCGTCCGCGCTGGTCGCGCGGCAACTGTCGCGGGCGGGCGATGTGCTGGCCGAACGTCGGCGCGTGAGGTTGCCGGTGCCGGCATCGGCTGCCGAGCCGATCCCGGATGGTGCACAACTGCAGATCGAGGGCGCCACGCCGTTCGTCACCGACAACGCGGAGTTCTACCGCATCGACACCGCCTTGCAGGTGCCGCGGCTCAGCACGCAGGACTGGCGGCTGCGGGTGCACGGCATGGTCGACGACGAACTCACCCTCGACTGGATGACCTGCTCGCGATGTCCATGTCCGAACGTGTCATCACGCTGAGCTGCGTGTCCAACGAGGTCGGCGGAGATCTGGCCGGCAATGCCCGCTGGCTCGGCGTGCCGATGCGCGACATCCTGGACCGCGTCGGAGTGCGCGGCGACGCCGACATGCTGCTGTCGACCAGCGTGGATGGCTGGACTTCGGGTACCCCACTCGAGGCCGTCACCGACGGGCGCGACGCGCTGCTGGCCATCGGCATGAACGGCGAGCCCCTCCCGCTGGAACACGGCTACCCGGTGCGTCAGGTGATCCCGGGTCTGTACGGATTTGTGTCGGCCTGCAAATGGGTCACCGACTGGGAGATCACCCGCTTCGACCGCGCCCAGGCCTACTGGACCGAACGGGGTTGGGGTGTGCGTGCACCCATCAAGACCGCCTCACGCATCGACCGGCCCGCTCCGCTGTCCACACAGCCGGCCGGACGTGTCGTGGTGGCCGGCACCGCCTGGGCGCAGCATCGGGGCATCAGCGCGGTGGAGGTCCGGGTGGATGACGGCCCGTGGCAGCGGGCCGAACTCGCGGAGCAGTACTCCATCGACACCTGGCGGCAATGGACTTTCGCCTGGGACGCCGTACCCGGTCAGCACACCATCTACTGCCGGGCGACCGACGGCGCCGGCCGGGTCCAGCCCGAACAGCGCGTGGCCCCGATCCCCGATGGCGCGACCGGATGGCACAGCCGGGTCATCCGCGTCGCGGATGCCCAGTCACAGTGATCGTGCGCGTACCGGCACACGGCCGAACACCATTGACTTCTCGATGTCGTCGGTGTGGTGATCGATGGCGTCGCGGTAGTAGTTGTGGCGCACCTTCCAGTAGCCGTGGGTACCCGACTTCGGGAGTGCGTCCGGCGCCCGCAGGACATAGCCGGCCTTGAGATCCCACAACGGCTGCGACGGCATGGACACCTCACCGAGATGCGGGTATGCGTGGGTGTAGCCGTGGGAACGCATGTAGTGCAGCAACTTCGCGAAGGCGCGTGCGGTCATGTCGGCACGTAACGTCCACGACGCGTTGGTGTAGCCGACCGACCAGGCCAGATTCGGGACATCCTCGAGGAGATGGGATTTGAAGACGAACCGGTCGTGTGGCTTGACCTCGGCATCGTCGACCCGGATGCGGACTCCGCCGAAGGCCTGCAGATTGAGTCCGGTGGCCGTCACGATGACATCGGCATCGAGATGCCGTCCCGACTTCAGTGCCACCCCGGTGGTATCGATCCGGTCGATGTGATCGGTCACCATCTCCACCGAGCCCGCCGAGATCTGCTCGAACAGATCGGCATCGGGCACCATGCACATGCGTTGATCCCACGGGTCATATGACGGATTGAAATGCACGTCCACCGGATAGTTGTCCGGAAGCTCCTTGCGCACCCCACTGGTCAACAGCTTGCGGCCGATCTTGGGGAAGCGGTGCAGGGCATGCACCATCGCGGCGGTCTGAGCTGCGTACCGGGTGCGGATTACCTGATGGGCTGCTTTGGGGGGCAAGAGCTTTCGGATCAGGGGATTGAGCTTCTGGGCCTGGGACATCGACACGATGTAGGACGGCGAGCGCTGCAGCATCGTCACGTGGCCGGCGCTCTTCGCCAACGACGGAATCAGGCTGACCGCGGTGGCGCCGCTGCCGATCACCACGATGTTCTTGCCGGTGTGGTCGAGGTCATCGGGCCACTGCTGCGGGTGCACCACGGTGCCGGTGAAGTCGTCGATGCCGGCGAACTGAGGTGTGTAGGGATCGTCATAATCGTAGTAACCGGTCGCGAAGTAGACGAACCGGGTGCGGTAGCTGCGGGACGCGTCGTCGGCGGTGGCCGAGATCGTCCACGTGTCGGTGCTTGAATCCCAATCTGCTGCGGTGACATGCTGACCGAAACGGATGTGGTCGGCGATGCCGTACTTCTCGGCGGTGTGCTCAACGTAATTGCGGATGTCGGCGCCTTGGGCCAACGCCTCGGGTCGTCGCCACGGCTCGAACGGGAAACTGAGGGTGAAGATGTCGCTGTCGGAGCGGATGCCCGGGTAGCGGAACAGGTCCCAGGTGCCGCCGACGCGTTCGCGGCGCTCCAGGATGAGGTAACGCAACGTCGGGTTGTCCTGGGTGAGCCGGTAGGCGGCGTCGATACCGGACAGGCCGGCGCCGAGGATGATCACGTCGTAGAAGTCGTCCCGGTCGGCAGGCTCATCCACCGGGGACACGCTTGTGTCGATCTCACTCATCGCAACCTCCTCGTCGAGCGATGCCGTGTCGGGGTGGGTAGCGCCTGGCACACACTCCCACCATTGGGGTCACGGTAGTTCCTCGCGACCGCGAATATGGCGGATTCGGCAAGTGCTCCGACTGCGAATCGTGTACTGGCGCAACGATGACCCAGGGGTCTGGCGGTGGCCGGTCGACGTCCGGACCACCCCTCGAACGATCCACGCGCACACCGATGTCTGCGGTTGTCAGCGCCGCGACCGTCGCGCGTCCGGCGTGCGGCCCCGACCGCTGCACGCCGGCGCACCGACTGCCACCGCCGTCGCCGAAATGCGACATCGGTGTTGCATGTACGCTATGCCTGTGACGCACGCCACGCAAGTTCGTGCCGACGTCGAACGCAATCGCGCGGCCATCATGACTGGTGCGATCGGGCTACTCGGCGTCGAGCCGAACGCATCGATGCAGCAGATCGCCGAGGCGTCCGGGGTGAATCGGGCGACGCTGTACCGGCACTTCGCCAGCCGTGACCAGCTGATGAGTGCACTACACGCGAAGGCGCTCGACGATTCGGCCGAGGTCGCCCGTCGGCTGCCCGCCGATGGGCCGGTGGTGGCGGCCCTGCGGGCATTCCTCGACGATGCGATCACGATCGGAGAGCGCTACCGCTTCATCCTGATGTATCACCGCACCGATCCTGGCCTGTTCGACGTCGAGGCCCGGGCCACGGTTCCGGTCCTCAAGGCCATACGGCGAGGTCAGGAGGCCGGTGAGATCGATCCGCGCCTTGAGCCGGTGTTCGCTGCCGGCCAGATCACCATGCTGGTGATCGGTGTCATCGGACTCGTCGAACGCGGTGCGATGACACTCGAACAGGCCCGTCGGCAGGCGCAGATCAGCTTCGGCAACACGTTGGCCGTACCGGTTCGATGAGGCCGGTCGCGGCATTCGCCCATGACCGCGACGGTATCGTGCAACACTTGTTGTCAGATCGTGTTGGCATCAGCCCTGGGGAGTCACCATGCGTCAGGAGAAGGTCACTTACTGCCGGATCTGCGAGCCCCTCTGCGGGATGATCGCGACGGTCGAGAACGACGAACTCATCTCGCTGCGACCGGACAAACAGCATCCACTGTCGAAGGGCTTCGCCTGCCCGAAGGGCATCGCCTTCACCGAGATCGTCAACGACCCCGACCGTGTGCTGCATCCGCTGCGGCGCACCGCGGACGGCGGGTTCGAACAGGTCTCCTGGGACACCGCGCTCGCCGACATCGGTGAGCGTCTACGTGGGGTGCATCGGCGTCACGGCAGTGCGGGGATCGGGTGGTACTTCGGCAACCCGGCGACCTTCTCCACCGGGCACACGCTGTGGACCGCGACGTTCATGAACCTGCTGGGCAGCCCACACGTCTACTCGGCGGGGTCGCAGGACGTGAACAACCGGTTCGTGGCGAGCCACTTCCTCTACGGCAATCCGGTGGCAGCCCCGATCCCGGACATCAATCGCGTCGACCTCCTGGTGATCATGGGTGCCAACCCGGTCGTATCCCACGGCAGCGTGATGAGTTCGCCGCGCATCCGAGAAGGGCTCAACGCCATCACCGCGCGCGGCGGGCGAGTGCTGGTGATCGATCCGCGGCACACCGAAACCGCCCGCGAGCACGAGTGGTTGCCCATCGTGCCGGACACCGATGCGTTGCTGTTGCTGTCGCTGCTGCACGTCATGTTCGAGGAGAAACTCGCCGACGACACCCGGCTGCGGCAGCGCGCAGTCGGACTCGACTCGCTCAAGCGCATCGTCGGCGAGTACCCGCCGGAGCAGACGGCGACGAGCACCGACATCGACCCCGACACGGTCCGGGCGCTCGCGCGCTCGCTGGTGCGCACCGAACGGGCCGCCGTATACGGCCGGATCGGCACCTCGTTGGGCCGCGCCGGCACCCTGACCACCGCGTTGCTGGACATGGTCAACCTGGTTGCCGGTAATCTCGACGTCGTCGGCGGGTCCATGTTCGGCGACCTCGGCATTCCCGGCCAACGATTCGGAGTTGCCGCCCTGCAACGTGTGTCGCGGTTTGCGTGGTCGGGGCGGCGGAGTCGGGTGGGGGATCTGCCGCAGGTGCTGGGGACCGCGCCGGCGTCCGTGATGGCCAAGGAGATCACCACGCCGGGGCGCGGGCAGCTGCGGGCGTTGTTCGTCAGTGCCGGAAACCCGGTGTTGTCGGTCCCCAACGGCACCGAATTGGCCGACGCGCTCGACGATCTCGACGATCTCGACCTGCTGGTGTCGCTGGACATCTACCGAAACGAGACCAACGCCCACGCCGACTACATTCTGCCCGCCACCACGATGTATGAGCGCGGCGATTTCCTGCTGCCGTTCCAGGCGTTGTTCACCACGCCGTTCAAACAGGCCACCGACCCGGTGATCGCACCGCGAGGTGAGGCGCGTGAAGAGTGGACGGTCATCAACGAACTCGTCGGAGCCTTGTCGCGGCAGGTGCCCGCGTTGGGGGCGCTCCACGCGATGAACACGATGGCCACTCGGGTCGGTCGCGCGTGGAATCCGGAGCGGCTGTCTGATGTGGTGATTCGAATGGGTCTGGGCGGCGATCGGTTCGGTCTGCGCCGCGGTGGGCTGACGTATCGACGGCTGGTGCGTGACGAACCGCACGGCGTCGTCGTCGGCGACGGTCTGATGCCCGGTCGGTTACGCGACACCATCACCTACCGTGACCGCAAAGTGCGCCTCGACGCTCCCGAACTTGTGGCCGAGCTCGACCGCGTGGCCACCGCGGCAGACCCGCGACTCCCACTGCGACTCATCGGGATGCGCGAGATCAGGTCGGAGAACAGTTGGCAGCACACCGCCCCGATGTTGCTGCGTGGCGGTCGTGAGCACGCAGCGCGGCTGCACCCCGACGACGCCGAGGCCCGAGGTATTGCCGAAGGTGATCTTGTGGTGGTGCGCTCGGCGCACGGGCAGGTGGAGCTGCCGGTGACGATCACCGACGACATCAAACCCGGTGTGGTGGCCATCCCACACGGGTGGGGTCACAACGGTTCCGGCGGCTGGACGCGGGCCAACGCCGCCGCTGCCAACGATCTCGGCAGCGGCGGAGTCAATGTGAATGCGTTGATCTCTTCGGACCCCGACGACCTCGAGCGACTTGCGGGTATGGCCAACATGACCGGGGTGCCGATCGAGGTGAGCCTGCTCGCCGGTGCACGCGACGAACGTCAGCCGATCGCCCACTCGCTGGGGTCGGTTCCGTCGTAGAGTGCTGCCATCGTGTTCTGACCGTCGAGCGCTTCGCGGATGATGTCGGCGTGACCACAGTGGTGCGCGGTCTCGCGGAGCTTGTGCAACAGCATCTTGCGGATGGTCCACCACTCGCGCTCCGGCTGCCACGGTGCGGTCATCTGCGGGATCAGTTCGTCGAGGCCGGCGGACTGTGCGACGTAATCGTCGAGGGCGGCGGCCGCCCGGTGGTACTCCTCGACCCACCCGGCGAAGGTCTCGTCGTCGGTCAGCTCGTAGGCGTGCGCGGCTTTCTGCATGTCGAACTCCGCTGTGTCGTCGCGTTCGACGAGCTCCTCCAGCGTGCTCTGCTCACCCATCGCGAGGTGTTTGACCAGTCCGCCGAGTGTCAGCGTGCTGACCGTGGTGCGCTGGCGGGCCTGTTCCTCGGTGATCCCTCGTAGCGTCACCGTGAACATCTGCCGCTGATCGGCGAGGAGGGTGAGCAGATCCTCCTTTTCGCCGCTGACGGTGAACGGAAGTGTGACGGGTGTGTAGGTGCCGGCCATGATCGTCCCTCTCGTTGTCGTTGCTGGTGAAGTCAACGCTAGGAAGGAATGCGGACAACTTCGGTCCTGGTTTCTGGCCGATCAGGGGTGCGGCTGGTGAGCTCGCTCCTGGTCAGCTTTCTCGTTTGCGCAGGATGAACCGCTGGATCTTGCCGCTCGGGGTCTTGGGCAGCGCATCGACGAAGTGGACGGTGCGCGGGTAGGCGTGGGCGGCGAAGCCGGTCTTGACCAGCTGCTGCAACTCGGCTTCGAGTGCGTCGTCGCCGTCGACCCCGTCGGCGAGCACCACGAACGCCTCGAGAACCTCGCCGCGCAGCTCGTCGGGGCGACCCACTACCGCGACATCGACCACCGACGGGTGGGTGATCAGCACGCTCTCCACATCGAACGGTCCGATACGGTAGCCGGCCATGATGATCACGTCGTCGTCGCGGGCGGTGAAGTAATACCGGCCGTCGTCGTCCTTGCGGCCGGTGTCGCCGGTCAGATACCAGGCGCCGTCGGGGGTGAAGCGGGCCGCGGTCTTGTCCGGTGCGTCGAGGTAACCGGTGAAGAACAGCAACGGGCTCTGTGCGACCTCGATAGCGATCTGACCGTCGACGATGCCGGTGGCGAATCCGGGCATCGGGGTGCCCATCGATCCGGGCACCAACGGCTGCGCCACGTCGGGATGCCAGTGGTTGTTGATGAACATGCCGTGCTCGGTCTGCCCGTAGTGGTCGCGCACCTCGGTCTGCAATGTCTCACGGGCCCAGTCGATGACGTCCGGGGTCAGCGGCTCTCCTGCCGACGACGCCCGGCGCAACGCGAAACCGGTGAACGACGGGTCCTTGGACAGCGATCGGTACACGGTGGGCGCCGCGGCGAAGTTCGTGACGCCCAGCTGCTGCATCACCTTCGTGGTGACGTCCGGGGAGAAACCGGCGTGCAGCAACAGGTTTCGCCGACCGATCGCCATCGGCCCGAGGATGCCGTAGTACAGGCCGTAGGCCCAGCCGGGGTCAGCTGCGTTCCAGAACACATCGTCGGCGTTCACGTCGAGCCCGTAGTGCATGTAGCAGCTGAATGCCGCCAACGCCCGCACCGGAACCGGTACGCCCTTGGGTGCGCCGGTGGTGCCGCTGGTGAACAGCAGGATCAACATGCCGTCGCCGCCCACCGCGACCGACTCGTCCACCGGGTCGTGTGCGGAGACGAGCCCGTCGAACTCCTCGCCGGCAACGACGGTCGTGATGCCGTCGATTCCGTCGAGCTTGCCGACCTGGCTCGGCTCGGTGATCACCACCCGGGCGTTGCCGGCGGTCAGCCGCATCTCGATGGCGGGCGTCGCGAATGCGGTGAACAGCGGGATGTAGACGGCACCGAGACGGGCGATGGCCAGCAGCGACACCACGAGTTCGGCGCGTTTGCCCATTAGTACACCGACGGTGTCACCGCGGCCGACGCCCATTTCGGCGAGCGCGGCGGCGAATCGTTTGGAGGCGTCGGCGAGCTCGCCGTAGGTCAGGTCGACGGTCACCAGGCGGTCGTCGTCGACATCGATGGTGGTGAAGGCGACCGCGGCGGGGTCGTGCCGGTCGACCAAAAGGTGCGCGGCGTCGGCGGTGTCGGAGCCGAACGTGGCGATCCACTCGTTGAGGGTCTCTTCCACGGACGGATGGGCAGTGGATGCGGTCTGGGTCATCGTCGAACCTCGGGTCGGGAACGGTGGTCATCGCCGCGGCACCGGTTGCCAGGCCACGGGTAATGTGGGTCACATTGTGCGCGTGCCGCGGCGGACGGACCACCCCCCGAAGAGGGGGAGAACCCAGGAGGTGACATGAGCGAGACCACATCTGTGCGCGATGCGCTGCGCCGCATCCGGCGGTCCAGTGGTGTATCGCTCGCGTTTGCCGGCATGGTGTCGGTGCCGCCCACCCGACAACGGCAGGCTGTGCGTCTCGAACACTTCGAAGGCGCCACACGTGGCGCCCTCAACGGTGTTGCCGTCGACGTCGGGCACGGCCTCGGCGGCAAGGTGGTGACGATGCGTCGGCCGCTCGCGGTGGACGACTACCTGCGCACACCGCACATCACCCACCGCTACAACCCGATCATCGCCACCGAGGGACTCGGCGCGATGGCGGCCGTGCCGGTCATCGTGGATCGCAGCCCGATAGCCGTGCTCTACGGGGCGGTGCACACCGACAACCCCCTCGGTGGACGTGCCTTTGACATTCTGGCCGACGAAGCCCGTGCGCTCGAGCAACGCATCGTCGCCGAGCGGCTATCGGTGGCGTCGCCGGACCGCGACGAACTGCGGGACCGCCTCACCGACGCATACAGCCGACTGCGTCGGCTGCAACGATCCGTCGACGACGAGACGTTGGCTGCCGAGATCGAACGCATCGGCGACGGCCTGCTCGATGACACGCCCGACGTGAACCCAGCGGTGCGGCTCACCCAACGTGAGCAGGACGTGCTGGCGCTGGCCGCGCTCGGTCACGGCAACGCCCGGATCGCCGAGGAACTCGGTATCGGCGTGCAGACCGCCAAGGGGTACATGAAGGACGCGATGGCCAAACTCGGGGCCACGACCCGACTGGAGGCGGTTGTGCTCGCCCGGCGGTCGGGTCTGCTGCCGGGGTAGGGAAACCGTCTTTGGTGTCCGCCGGCATCACCGGTGAGCGTGCCCGGATGGATTATCCAGCTGACGGCGGCCAGCGGTGATGCCGGCGGACATGTGGTCGTGGCCGAATCGACCGATCGCGCTTCGTCCGGAGAGGCGGCCTAATGGTTGCGTAGCTTCTCGATCAGCTCATCCTTCTTGAGGTCTGAATAACCCGTGATGTCCAGTTCCTTTGCGCGGTCCTGCAATTCGTCGACCGTCCAGTCTTCGTAGGCCGGCGACTGGCCGCCCTTCTCGCCGACCGACGACCGGGACTCGTTGGCTGCCGCGTTGGCGATGCGCGCGGACTTCTCCTTCGAATTGCCTGCGTCCCGCAGCTTTTCGTAGAGCTCGTCGTCCTTGACCGAAGGGCCCGGATCACGTTCTGGCATATCGACACCTCCTGTGAGTGGAACGGACGCCTTGTGGGTACCCACTATCTCCCGACGTTACGCCGACGCGCCATCGAAGACGGCAGCTCCGCCTCGACCTGCCCGTTAGGGTTTGGTAGAGACCGACATATCTCGCAGACGGCGCACGACACGGAGGAGACGCACATGGGCAAGAAGAAGAAACTCATCGGCCGCCTCGAAAAAGAGGTCGAGCGGTTGCAAAGTGAACTCGAACGCGCCGAGAAGGACGCCAAGAAGCGACTCAAGAAGGTCGAGAAGGACGCCGCTGCCCTGCAGGGTAAGGTCCTCGCGCTGATCGGGCAGAAGGATTCGGGCACGGCGACGCCAGCGAAGGCGACGGGGGACAAGGCGACCGGCGACAAGGCGACCGGGGACAACGCAGGGAGTGCTCAGGAGAAGCCCGGGTCGTCGGCGTCCGCTTCGGCGCCGAAGGCGGCTGAATCATCAGCGACGAAGGTGCCTGACGCCCCGGAGTCGACTCCGCGTCGGCGGGCACCGGCCAAGAAGACCGCGTCCAAGTCCACGGCCTCCGGGCAACCCACCGTCGCCCAACTGCGGTCGGAGGCCAAGACCAAGGGCATCAAGGGCTATTCGACAATGACGAAGGCGCAACTGATCGACGCGCTCGGCTGATCGGGCGATCACCGCCCGACGGCCGCGGGCTGCGCAGCACTACTGTTGACCCGTGACCACGCGCGAGGTGCGGACTGCCGTCGAGCCCAGCGCTGCGCAACGCGACGGCTGCCTGCAGCAGCTGCGGGCGGTGCTCGACGGTCCGCTGCCGGAGATCGCCGCACGATTCTCCCGCTTCGTAGGTTCGCAGTGGCCGCATCGTGCGTTGATCATCTTCACCCGCGAGTGCACCGGCCGTCCGCGAAAAGTCGCCGGCGACCGGGACATCGTCGACCGCGTCACCATCGACGAACTCGACGCTCTCAAGGAGACGGTCGACCCGGGAACCGCAGCGGCCGCCATCGCGGTCGTCGGTGGCGTGACCCGCGACGTGCTGGTGGTGCGGGATGAGACCGACACGCTGCTCGTGATGATCCCGAAGCCGTCGAGGTCCGCTGGTCCGGGCGCCGGAGACCGCCTGGTGTCCTGTGATCAGCTGCGGGGATGGTTCGCGATCGTGGCGACCTCGATCCGCCAGCAGGTGGCGCAGGCCAGCCCCGACTACCTCGCCGAGTCCCGCGCCGCCTCCAGTGAACGCGCCCGGACCATCGCCCAGCTCACCCAGACACACGAGGACGCGCTGGTGTCGATCCTCGGGACATTGCGTGCGCGCGACCTCGACGATCGGACAGCACGGTCGGCGGCCGCGGAAACCGCATCGGCCGCGCTGATCGCGTTGCGGTCGGTGAGCGACTCCGACCACAAGCTGGCCACCGAGGATGTCGACTCGGCGTTCGCGCGCCTGCGAGTCGAGTTCGGGCCCGTCGCCGAGCAACTCCACGTCGACGTCGACTACGTGGCCCCCACCGCACGCGGACGCAACTTGCCCGGCGAGATCGCGCACGCGGCCCGAGCCATTGTGCGCGTGGTGGCGGTCGCATTCGGTACGCAGCGCACGGTGTCCAGGTTGCGTATCGCGTGGGACTGTAGCGGCAACGAACTGGTGGTCGACGTGCGCGATCAGGGAGCCGGTGATCTTGACGGTGATGCGCTGACCAGGCAGTTGGCCGGCCGGCTGCAGACCCTCGGTGGGCGGCTGGAAGTGGAGACGCTGGCCGGCTGGGGGAGCCGGGTGACGGCGCGGATGCCGCTGGACAGCGCCGCGGAACGGCCCGACCAGAACGTGTTGTCGACGCTGAACCCACGCGAACTCGAGGTGCTGGGTCACCTCGCGTTGGGTCGCCGCAACAAGGCGATCGCCGCGGAGCTCGGGGTCAGCGAGAGCACCGTCAAATTCCACGTGACCGCGATCCTGCAGAAGCTGCAGGTGTCCAACCGGGGTGAAGCCGGTCTGCTCGCGGCGCGCGCGGGGATCACTGCGGAGTGAGCCGACGCACTACCGCTGTACTTTCGTCTAGGTAGAACCATCCATTCGGCCGGATGCATGTATCCGTCGACGTCACGAGACTGAGACGAGTAGCGGACCGTCCGGTGGCAGTCCACCCACACATCGAGAGGATCGAGAAAACCGATATGTCGCAGACAGTCAAGGGAGTCATCTCACGGAGCAAGGGCGCGCCGACCGAGGTGGTCGACGTGGTGATTCCCGATCCCGGACCACGGGACGTGGTGGTGTCCATCAAGGCGTGCGGGGTGTGCCACACCGATCTCGCCTACAAACAGGGCGGCATCAACGACGAGTATCCGTTCCTGCTCGGTCACGAGGCCGCCGGGACCGTCGAGTCGGTGGGTTCGGATGTGACCCACGTCGAGGTGGGCGATTTCGTCGTCCTCAACTGGCGAGCCGTGTGTGGTCAGTGTCGGGCCTGTAAGCGGGGTCGTCCGTGGTATTGCTTCGACACCTTCAACGCCAGTTTGCCGATGACGCTCGATGACGGCACCGAGCTGACTCCGGCGTTGGGTATCGGCGCGTTTGCGGAGAAGACCCTGATCCACGAACTGCAGTGCACCAAGGTCAATCCGGAAACCGATCCCGCAGTGGCCGGGCTACTGGGGTGTGGCGTGATGGCCGGTCTCGGTGCCGCGATGAACACCGGCAACGTCGGGCGTGGCGATTCGGTGGCCGTGATCGGTTGCGGCGGTGTGGGTGACGCCGCGATCGCGGGTGCCAAACTCGCCGGCGCGACCACCATCATCGCGATCGACCGCGACCCGGCCAAGCTTGAGTGGGCCACCGACCTGGGCGCCACCCACACCATCAACGGACTCGAGGTCGACGATGTGGTGACCGCCGTGCAGGATCTGACCGACGGCAATGGTGTCGATGTCGTGGTGGACGCGGTGGGACGGCCGGAGACCTACAAGCAGGCCTTCTACGCACGCGATCTGGCCGGCACCGTGGTGCTCGTCGGCGTGCCCACCCCGGAGATGACCCTCGAGATGCCGCTGATCGACTTCTTCTCGCGTGGTGGTGCGCTCAAATCGTCGTGGTACGGCGACTGTTTGCCCGAACGCGACTTCCCCATGCTGATCGACCTGTACGAGCAAGGAAGGCTCCCGCTGGAGAAGTTCGTCACCGAGCGCGTGGGCTTGACCGACGTCGAAGCGGCGTTCGAGTCCATGGAGGCCGGCAAGGTGCTCCGTTCGGTGGTGGAGCTGTAACCATGACGTTGAACATCGAGAACGTGGTCACCTCAGGCAAATTCGAGCTCGACGGCGGATCCTGGGATGTCGACAACAACATCTGGATCGTCGGCGACGATTCCGAGGTCGTCATCATCGACGCCGCTCACTCGGCCGCCCCGATCCTGGATGTGGTCGGAGACCGTACCGTGAAAGCGATCCTGCTCACCCACGGCCACAACGATCACATCACGGTGGCACCGGAACTGTCCGAGGCCACCGGCGCTCCGATCCTGCTGCACCCGGGTGACGACATGTTGTGGAACGAGACGCATCCTGATGTCTCCCATCAGGATTTGACCGACGGTCAGACGGTGCAGGTCGCCGGCACCTCGTTGACGGTGATCAACACACCCGGACACTCGCCGGGGTCGTCGGTGATCCATGCGCCGGAGGCCGGGGTGCTGTTCTCCGGAGACACGTTGTTCCAGGGCGGGCCGGGAGCGACGGGCCGGTCCTACTCCGACTTCCCGACGATCATCGCATCGATCCAGGAGAAGATCTTCTCGCTCGATCCGGAGACCAAGGTCTACACCGGGCACGGCGACGGCACCACCGTCGGCACCGAATCGCCGCACCTCGAGGAGTGGATCAAGCGGGGCAGCTGACGTTGTGGGATGGCCCACAACATGCGGACGGGTATGGAACTCGCGCGCGCGAGGTGCTCTAGTTAGGTAATGCTTACCTCTCTAGAGCGTCTCGCCCCGTGGGTCATCGCCGCATTCCGCATCGTCGTGGGGTTCGTCTTCTTCTGTCACGGAACGTCGACCTTGCTCGGGTGGCCGGTCGCTCCCTACGGGGGCGACACCGCGGCATTCGGTGCCTGGCCATCGTGGTGGGCCGGAGCGATCCAGCTGGTCGGTGGGCTGCTGGTGATGCTCGGACTCCAGACCCGGGTGGCCGCCCTGATCGGCTCCGGATCGATGGCGGTGGCCTACTTCTGGAAGCATCAGGGCGACGGACTGCTCCCGATCCAGAATGACGGGGATTCCGCGGCGCTGTTCTGCTGGGCCCTGTTCCTGTTGGCGTTCATCGGTTCGGGCAGGCTCGCCATGGACAACCTGCTGAACCGATCGCCCGATCGCAGCGAGCCGTCCGCGGATCGTTCGCTGGCCGAGCCGGTCTCGTAGCATCGTTGCGCTGCGACGGCGTGGTGGCGTGGTTGGGTGCGTGCACAGTGATCGGAGGCCGTTGACGCGGTGCCAACCGGTATCGTGGCACCGTGGGTCGATTAGCCGATGGTGACGCGGACCTGATCGACGGTGGGACAGCACGACCATGAAACTCGCGCGGGTGGTCGAGACGTCGGCAGCGGTCGCCGCGACGCGGTCACGCAAGACCAAGACCGCCGAACTCGGGGCGCTGCTCGACGAGGCCACCGCCGACGAGATCCCCACCGTGGTCGCGTGGTTGTCCGGGGTCATCGGACAGGGGCGTCTCGGAGTGGGCTGGCGTTCCCTGTCGTCGATGGGCGGGGCGCCTGCCGGTGAACCCACGCTGACTGTTGACGGTGTCGACGAGGTATTCGATCGGCTGGCCGGAGCGCACGGTCCGGGGTCGGCGACGCTCCGCAAGGACTTGCTGATCGAAATGTTCGGTGCCGCCACCGAAGCCGAGCAGGGTTTCTTGCGTCGACTGATGACCGGTGAACTCCGACAGGGTGCGTTGGCCGGCGTGATGGTCGATGCGATCGCGTCGGCCTCGGGGCAGCCGCTCGACCTTGTGCGTCGCGCCCACATGCTGACCGGTTCACTGCCGGAGACCGCTTCACTTGCCGTGCACGGCGGAGCCGATGCGCTCGCGGCCGTGGGCTTGCAGGTAGGGCGGGCGGTGGCGCCGATGCTGGCGACACCGGCCGATTCGCTGGCCGACGCCGTCGTCACGCTGGGCCCTGATGTGGTGGTGGACTTCAAACTCGACGGGGCGCGGGTGCAGGTGCATCGTCGCGGGGACGAGGTGTCGGTCTACACCCGTAGCCTGCGTGACATCACCTCCGCGGTCCCCGACATCGTTGAGGTGGCGCGCCAGTTGCCTTGCAACGCAGTCATCCTCGACGGTGAGACGCTCACCCTGGACGCCGACGGACGTCCGCGTCCCTTCCAGGACACCATGAGTCGTTTCGGGTCGGCCGGAGTGGCCGACGACGATCCGGCTGCGCTGCTGCGCCCGTTCTTCTTCGACTGTCTGCACCTCGACGGGATCGATCTGATCGACCGGCCACTGACCGAACGACTCGATGCCTTGACCGCACTCGCGGCGGACCTGCGCATCCCGTCGGTGGTCAACCCCACCGTCGAGGAGGCGCAGAGCCACCTGGACGCGGCGCTCGCCGCAGGCCATGAAGGCGTGATGGTGAAATCGCTCGCCGGACCGTATGCGGCGGGGAGACGCGGGAAGGCCTGGCAGAAGGTGAAACCCGTGCACACCTTCGACCTGGTGGTGCTCGGCGCGGAGTGGGGATCGGGGCGTCGCACCGGCTTCTTGTCGAACCTGCACCTCGGTGCACGCGACCCGGACGGCGGCCCGCCGATCATGGTCGGCAAGACCTTCAAGGGCCTCACCGACAAGCTGCTGCAGTGGCAGACCGACGAATTCCCGAAGCACGAGAGTCATCGAGACTCGTACACCGTCTACCTGCGGCCCGAGATCGTGGTGGAGATCGAACTCGATGGCGTCCAACGCAGTTCACGCTATCCCGGTGGTGTGGCACTGAGATTCGCGCGAGTCGTGCGCTATCGGCCCGACAAGACTGTCGACGAGGCAGACACAGTCGAGACGATCCGCGCGTTGCTGCCGGATTCGTAGTCGAGTGGGCGTCAGCCGCTTGTTGGGTGCGCGCTGACCAGCTAGTGTCCCGCGTCGGAAATTCGTTGATGATTTCGACGCCCAGGCGTCGCCTCGCCTCGTTGGCGTCGTCGCAGGTACATCCAGTACCTGCTCCTCCGCCGCCTCGCGATGCATCCACCTGGACCGCCGAACTTATGAAACGAATTTCCGACGCGGGACACTAGCAGGTTTAAGACGCCAGATCATTGAATTCAATCCGCGCAGCGTACTCGGACGGTCGTGGAGTTGGCTGAAGTCAGCGAACCGGACATTTGTGTGTGAATGCAAATAGACTGTGACCGTCCGCATCTCGTCTGGCAGACGTCGTCTGGGGGGCACATTGTCTCAATGGACTGCGGAAATTGGGAAACGATGCGTGGTAATCCCCATATCTTCGCTCGCGTCTGGATAGGCTGCCGGGCGGGACGCGCAAACTACGTGTGTCTTTTCGGAATGCTTCCGAAAACCGAAAGGAAATCATGAAGCAGATCGTTCGACGCGCGACCGGTGTGACTGCGGCGCTCGCGGCGGCCACCCTGATCGTGGCAGGTTGCAGCGACGACACCGACGCCGGTGATGTGACCGATGCGGCGTCGTCGGTGGTGGCCGGCGCGGCCAGTGACGTTTCCGGTGCGGCCGGCGGAGCAGCCGAAGCAAGCGGTGCCGAGTCGGGAAGCGTAGACCTCACCGCCGCAGATGGTTCGACCGTCACGCTGACCGGACCGATCGCGGCCAAGTACCAGTCCGCCACCGAGCAGCAGAAGCAGGATCTCGGCGCACCGCTGACCGGCGAAGACGCGTCGGGCAGCAGTGATAACGGCGTGGTGTTCCAGCAGTTCGATGGTGGAGTCATCACCGCCGCGAACGACGACGAAGGCACACCCGCGTACATCACCTGGGGCAAGATCCGCGACGCCTGGAACGTCAAGCGCGACGACGCGGGCATGCCGTCCCCTGACGGTGAGGGCGGGTCCAGCGGACCGTTGGGCACCGCGACCAGCGACGAAACCGACAACGCCGGAGTCAAGGAATCCACCTTCGAGCACGGCAAGATCACCTGGGATTCGGCGACCGACACCGTCGAGGTCACCGTCAACGGTGAGGTCGTACCGACCCAGTAACTCACACGGGTAGGGTGCGCCCGGGTCGACGTGACAGCAATGCCGGCTCGGGTGCGAGCTCGGCGTCACCCATCTGCCACCGCGCTCAGCCGGCACCGTGCGGAGCGGGTGGCGCCGAGCATGGACCCGGGCCGGCGCCGGCCCGGGTCGCCGACGATCAGCAGGTAGCCGCGCGTTCCTCATGATCCGACCAGTTCGAGCTGCTCTCGATGGCCCCGATGATGCGGGGACGCAGGTGGGCCGCCACCGCGCCGATCGAGCCGACCTCGACCGCGCGACGGTACACCGTTGAGCTTTTAGTGGCGGTGCTGTGCGGAAGAAGAAGGATTGTTGGCGGTGAGATACCGGGCCCAAAGAATGACAACTGTCAATTAGTTAACAGTTGCAATTGATGTGGCCCGGATCTACTGTCACTGACATGCGGGGGCAGGTCACAGTCGATTCCACGGTTGATCGCCGTGTCCGTCGTTCCCGTGCCGCGTTGTTCGACGCTGCGGTGCGGGTGGTGTCGGAGCGGGGGACGACGGCGGTGTCACTGACCGAGCTGGCCGAGACTGCCGACCTCAGCCGACAAGCCGTGTATTCGCATTTCACCGACCGGGATGCGCTGATCGTCGCTGCCGGCGTCGACCTGATCGAGCGGGAGGTGTTCCCGCAGTTGATTGACTGCGACGATCAGGACTGGCGTGCGATGACCCTGCTGGCGACATGTCACCTCGCGCGCTACTGGCAGTTCTACCGTGCCGTCGGCACCGGCCCGTGCGCCTACCCGGCGAAGCAGGCCGTGCTCGCGGCGGTGGCCGCCCTGCGGGATCGTCCCGGCGGACACCTCGCGCTCGCGAGCGGCGACGACGCCACATTCGTCGTCGGTGGATGCTTTTCGGTTTTCACGCAATGGCTCGACGAGAGCGACGATCCTCTCGACCCGGAGGCGATGGCCGATCGACTACTCGCCATGGCCGACCGGCTGCTCGGCGGAATGCTCTCCGATTAGTGCGGTGCACAAGGGAAATCACAGGAGGCCGACGATGTTCACGTACTCGGTAGTACGCGTCGCAAGCGTGCTCTTCGCGGTGGTCGTGGCGGTGATGACGACGCATGCGTCCGCATCTGCAACTCCGGCCGTCCGCACCAGTACCGACGCCCCGGTACCATCGTCTGGGTGCCGAACCGCCGCCCCGGCGGGGACGTCCGTCCACGCCTTCTCGGCCGCCGGCAGATCGGGAGACTATCTCCAAGAGGTTCCCCACGTCGCGGCACGAACACCCATGCCCGTGGTGTTCGACGTCCACGGCTACCTGCAGCCCGGCATCATGCAGAACGCGTGGAGCGGGATGGGCGCGTACGGGGCACGGCACGGATTCGCGGTGATAGTGCCGGAAACTCATGTCCTGCCGCCGAAGTGGGACTACCGCAAGAACAGTGCAGACATCGCGTTCTTGTCCGAGATGCTGACCCACGTCGAGCAG
Organism: Gordonia aquimaris; assembly: GCF_026262595.1. NCBI lineage: Bacteria > Bacillati > Actinomycetota > Actinomycetes > Mycobacteriales > Gordoniaceae > Gordonia > Gordonia aquimaris. Next base: position 65,118 of record NZ_JAPKFM010000026.1, read on the forward strand.
ACGCTGTGCATCGACAAACGCCGGGTGTACATGACCGGACTGTCGATGGGCGCCTTCACCACTTCGTCGGTCGCCTGCCAACTCGCCGACCGATTCGCTGCCGTCGCGCCAGTGTCGGGTCTCCAGGACTTCACGTGGTGCCGGCCCGCCCGGGACGTTCCGGTCGTCGCCTTCCACGGTACAGGTGACGAGATCCTCTCCTACACAGGCGGAACCGGGTCCCGTGGCATGCAGCTGCCGGCGTCGGACGGAACACTACGAACCATCGGCCGGCAGATGCGGGAGGACAAACATCCACAACTGGTCCCCAACGCGGCAAGCATCCCGGCCCAAACCGCTGCCTGGGCGCGACGCAACGGCTGCGCATCCACCCCGACCACGAAGCAGATCACGCATGATGTTGCGCGAACGTCGTATGCATGTGCACCCGACAGTTCGGTCGAGCTCTACACCATCTATGGCGGCGGCCACACCTGGCCGGGCGGCGACCCGGCTCTCGTGCCCACGCAGATCACCGGCCCGATAACCCAGTCGATCAGCGCCACCGCGATCATCTGGGATTTCTTCCGGGCGCATCCGCTGCGCGGGCCGATGGATGCGTGACGGTTTGTGAAATAACCTGCGACGTCGGGCTATACGTCCATTTGACGCAATGCATCCGCCGCATCCAAGCTACCGCCGGACGTCGTTTCCCACACCAGTCGCGCTTTTTCGTTCTGCACGAGCTCGGTGACCGGCGTTCGCGGTCGGTCTTGGCCGCACTGCCCAGCCTGACTCGCGCGCATCGTCGGATCACGGAGCACACGTGGTGACGGTCTACGTCAGGGGCAACTCGGCCACGAACGGGCCGGACGGCTGCGTCGAACCGCCGGGCGGCTCGACGGTGAAGGCCAGCGCGGTGGCATCGCCGAGATCCTTGATGACCGCGGTGGTCGAGGGCGCGACGTCCTCGTCGGTCATCGTGCCCGCCGACGTCTCGCCGGTCGGTCCGACCAGCCACATCTGGTAGACCGTGCCCGGCGCAGGCGGCGGCACATCGTTCATCACCAGCACCCCTGCGTCGGCGGTCGGCGAGTAGGTGACGGTCGCGCGGCCGCTGGCCACATCGCCGGATGAGGTGCGCACGTCCTTGGCTGCGAACACCTGCTCGGCGGTGGGTGGTGAGGTGGTGTCGGTCGTGGCGACGCCGATCACCCAGCCGACGGCGCCGACGGCGACCGCCACCACGGCAGCGGCGGCGGCGTACATCAACCGACGCCGGCGATGCAGCGGGGTGACCGATGCGCCGGGCCGCTCAGCGTGAAGCTCGCCGGCGGGGGCGGGCGCAGCCCGCAGCGGGGTCACCTCCGGGCCGGTGGTCACGCGCTCGGCCTCGGCTCGCGCGGCCGCGAGGACCCGCTCGCGCAGTGTCTCCGGGGGAGCGGTCGCGGTGACGTGGCTGATGCCGGCCATTGCTTCTCGGGTGGCGGCCACCTGCCGGTCGAACGCCGCGCGGACCTCGGGTGCCTCGGCATCCAGTCTGCGATGCAGATCGTCGAGTTCGGCCGATTCCACCGCATCGAGGCCCACTGCGGGAGCCAGGTCGAGGAGTTCGTCGTCACGCATCACGATCCCCCAGACACTGTCGTAGCCGCTTGAGGCCGTCGCGGATACGCGACTTGATGGTCGGCAGCGCTACGGAGAGCCGTTCGGCGACCTCTCGATACGACAGGCCGTGGTAGTAGGCGAGGTCCACCGACTGACGCTGCACCTCGGTCAGGGTCTGCAGACAGCCGAGTACCTCACGGGTGACCTCCCGGGATTCGACGGCCTCGGTGACCTCGTCGAAGGTCGACGGGATGCCCGCCAGCCCGTAGTTGACGTCACGTCGGCTGGCCGCCGATTCCGAGCGCACCCGGTCGACGGCACGACGGTGGGCGAGGGTGATCAGCCAGGACAGTGCCGATCCGGCGTTGGGATCAAACGACCGCGCCGAACGCCACACTTGCAAGAACACCTCTTGGGTGGTCTCCTCGCTGAACCCGGGGTCACGTAGGACGCGCAACACCATGCCGTACACGCGGTCGCAGGTGAGGTCGTAGAAGCGTGCGAAGGCCTCGGAGTCGCCAGTCGCGATCCGATCGAGCAGGGCCGGCAGTACGGCTACGTCGGATGCGGGATCTGCGGTCACCGCGCACACTCGGTCGTCATCGACGATCAGCCTAGTAGGCGGGCGGCCGACCCTCAACGACTTCCCGGTGGATACCCGAACGGGCGCCGACCCGCCGGGGGCGAGCACGGTCATGGTGTCGACTCCGACCCTGCCCGCGGCGGGCGGGGCAGGAAGTAGGACGTGCGCTGCTGGTACTCGGGATAGCCCGGTCGCTTGCTCATCGATTCTTCGAGCAGCCGGGCTCCCGTGGCGAAGACGAGGAAATACGTCATCGCAACCGGCGACAGCACCGTCAGTACGCCGGGCCAACTGCTCGCGGCGATCAGCCACACACCCCACCAGACACTGGAGTCGCCGAAATAGTTGGGATGCCGTGTCCACGACCACAGGCCGCGGTCCATGATCTTTCCTTTGTTCGCCGGGTCGGCCTTGAACCGCCTCAGCTGGGCGTCGCCGACTGCCTCGAACGTGAAACCCAACAGCCACAGGACGACCCCAGCCACCAGCACAATCGTCCAGACGCCTGCGGTGGCGTCGACCACCGCCGACACCTGGATCGGCAGCGACACGAACCACTGCGAGATCCCCTGCGTGGCAAAGATCTTGCGGGCCACAATGCCGATCTCGGTACCGCCGGAGCGTTCCAGCATCTCGGTGTAGCGAGGATCTTCACCCTTGCCGGCCGACTTCTGGTACATGTGCCAACTCAGCCGCAGGCCCCACACGGTCACCAACGCCGCGAGCAGCCACCGGCGAGTCGCGTCGCCGGGGCCGAGGATCAGCGCCAGCCAGGAGATCCCGACGAAGCCGAGGCCCCACGACACGTCCACCACGTTGTAGCGGCCGATGCGATGGCCGATCGCCATCGTGACGGCGTGCAAGACCAGCAGGAACATCAGCGCTGCCGCGGTGAGGATTCCGAAGGCCGCCCACGGGGATGTGTCGGCGATCATCGCGGGTCCTCGACCGCTTCGCGGGCGAACACCAGCTGGTGTACATCGAGATAGCCGGCGCGGAAACCGGCTTCCGAGTACGCCAGATAGAACTCCCACATGCGGCGGAACGTCGCGTCGAAGCCGAGGGCGGCGACCTCATCGCGACGGGCGGTGAAGCGTTCGCGCCACAGGCGCAACGTCTCGGCGTAGTGGGCTCCCATTGCCTCACCTTCGATCAGACGCAGCGAGGTGCGGCGACGGGTCACCGCGTCGAGAGCCCTCAGCGAGGTCAACTGGCCGCCGGGAAAGATGTACTTGTGCACCCAGGTGTAGGTGCTGCGGGAGGCGACCATCCGGTCGTGCGGCATGGTGATCGCCTGGATGGCGACCCGTCCGCCCGGCGCCAGCACCCGGTCGATCGTCTGGAAATAGGTCGGCCAGTACTTCTCACCGACGGCCTCGATCATCTCCACCGACACCACCGCGTCGTACTCGCCCCGGACCGCGCGGTAGTCGCAGAGGTCGATCTGGACGCGATCGGCCAGCCCGGCGCCGGCCACCCGCTCCCGGGCGAGGGACTGCTGCTCCGACGACAAGGTGACCGACCGGACCGTGGCGCCGCGGGCGGCGGCTCGCAGGCACAATTCACCCCACCCGGTGCCGATCTCGAGCACCCGGGTGCCCGGGCCCACACCCGCGGCATCCAGCAACCGGTCTATCTTGCGGTGTTGCGCGGATTCCAGATCCGACCACGGTGGACGTGTGCCACGTTCGAGGTCGGCGAACAATGCGCTCGAGTAGGTCATCGTGTCATCGAGGAACAGTGCGAACAGATCGTTGGACAGATCGTAGTGACGCGCGATGTTGCGGCGCGTGTTCTTGGTCGAGTTCTCCTCTGACTCTGGATGTTTCGGCAGCACGACCGACCGTAGTGTCTGCAGAGGTCGCGGCACCAGCCGCGCCACCCGGGTGGCGAACGGGGTCAGCACGCCGACGAGGTCGTCGGTCGTCCAGTCGCCGGCCATATACGACTCGCCGAAGCCGATCAGCCCGCCGGTACCGACCCGCCGCGCGAACTCCGTCGGACGGCGGATGATCATCCGCGGCAACACCCGATCGCCGTGGTCACCGAGCACGGTGCCGTCGGGCATCTCCACCCGAACATCCACGCCACGGACGGCATGCCGGAACAGGCGGGCCGCTGCGGCGCTGCGGATCGCGGTGGTACGGCCTCGTGGCGGCTGCGCGACATCGGGCCAGCGTGCGGCCTCGGCGGGCGTCAGATCGGAGGCGGCGTCGTCGGCGACGGTTGCGGCCTGGGTGTGGTCGGCTGAGTCGCCGGAGAGATCACGAAGCGGAGCGTTCATCGTCGTCCTTTCGCGAGACGGGAGTGCCGGATGCGGGGCATGCGGAGACGGTCATGGAGTCGGGGTGTGCAGGGCGTGGGATGACCGGGAGTCGGCGAAGCCACAGTCGAATTCCGTGGATTCGGATGCGTGCCGACACGAGCACAGGAGCGAGCGGCGCGCGCAGTTGGGTGCGGATGATTTCGGCGGTGGTGGCCGGTCGGGCACGCCCGGTGACCGATGCGGTGAACGGGTCCTGGCCGTCGCGGTGCAGTGTCACCGACACCGCGACCCGACCGTCGGCGCGCGGCGGCGGGACATGGAGCCGGTAGGTGCCGTCCACGTCGTTGAACGGAGAGACGTAGAACTCCTTGGGTACCAACGCATCTCCGTGGGAATCCGGGGTCACCACGTAGCAGTGCCGCTCGCCGTAGGTGTTGTGCACCTCGGCCACCACACGGTCGAGCGTGCCGTCTCGATTGTGGCACCAGTACACGCTGAGTGGGTTGAAGACGTGACCGGCCACCCGCGGGGACAGCAGCGCCACCACCCGACCGGAGGGCGGTGCGAGGCCGGCGGTCGCGAGTTGGTGGTGGAGGCGGGAGCGCAGCGTGTCGCCGGGGTGAGTGGGTTGCCCGAAGTGGTCGGCGGCACGGAAATGTGCGAAGGGCCGCAACCATTTTCCGGTGATGGGTGGGTGGTCGACATCGATCAGCCACGCGACGCTGCGGTGGGTGAACGCGTGCCGGATCGGCGATGTGCGGGCGTGGCGGATGCGGGTGTGGACGATCGCCGGGGTGGGTGGCCCTTCGTGACGCTCGCAAGCTCGCTCCTCAGGGACCAGGTGACGCTCGCAAGCTCGCTCCTCACGGACCAAGCTGATGCCGCTGCTCCCTGAGGAGGCCCGGAGCGTGCGGAGGGCCGTCACGAAGGGTCCCACGAGGGAAGACGTGGTCTCCTCACGTGGTCTCGATACGCCCCCTCGCCTAGCGGCTCGGGAACTACTCGACCACCGACGTGGGCCAACGACGGAGATCGGCGCCAAACGGTTGCCGGTCATACCGACACCTCGGGCTCGCCGGCCGGCCGCATCGCGCCGAGGTGTTGTGCGGCACGCAGCCCGGACACCGCCCCGTCCTCGTGGAATCCCCAGCCGTGGTAAGCGCCGGCGAACGCGATGCGGTCGGTATTCGCATCCGGCAACAGAGCCTGTGCGGCAACGGATTCGGTGGTGTACACGGGGTGTTCGTAGCTCATCTCGTCGATCACGGTGGACTCGTCGACGAGGTCGGTGCGGCCCATGGTAACCAGCATGCGGGGCTGCTGCGCGGACAGACGCATGAGACGGGTCAGGTCATAGGTGACGGCGACATCGGAACCGTCCGAGCGGATCTGGTAGTTCCACGATGCCCACGCACGGCGCGCCCGCGGTAGCAGGGTGGTGTCGCTGTGCAGGACCGCGCGCTTCATCGAATACCCGATGGCGCCGAGTGCACGTTGTTGCGCGGCGGTGGGTCGGGTCAGCATGCTCAGCGCCTGGTGCGGATGCGTGGCGACGACCGCCGCATCGAACCGCTCGGGGCCGGCATCGGTGCTGATCTGCACCGCATCGTCGATGGTCTCTACCGCACGCACCGGAGTGCTCCGGCGCACCATGCCGCCGGTCGCGTCGATCCGATCGGCGATCTTCGCCACGTAACTGGCCGAACCACCCACCACCGTGCGCCAGGTGGGTGAGCCGAACACCGAGAGCATCCCGTGGTGCTCGAGAAAGGTGAACAGGTAGCGGGCCGGGTACTCTGCGGCCAGGTCGGCGTCACACGACCACACGGCGGCCACCAACGGGACGAGGAAGTTGTCGACGAAGTAGCGGGAGAAGCGTTCGCGAGCCACGAACTCCGACAGCGGCTCGTCGGAATCCGGGGTGTCGAGAAGCCGTCGGGCACTGCGGTGGAAGCGGGTGACCTCGCCGAGCATCATCAGGTAGCGGCCGCGGGTGAGGTTGCGTGCGGTGGGGAACAGGCCACCCACGCCCAATGCCCCGGCGTACTCGAGTCCGGTGAGCGTCAAGGACACCGACATCGACATGTCGGTGTCCTGGGTCGCGACATCGAGATCGTCGAACACCCGCAGCAGGGTTGGATAGGTGCGGTCGTTGTGCACGATGAACCCGGTGTCGACCGGCACCACTTGCCCGTCGGGCATCGTCACGTCGTGTGTGTGCGCGTGACCACCCAGGCGATTGTCGGCTTCGAAGAGGGTCACGGTGTGGCGGTCGGCCAACAGGTGTGCGGCGGTCAGTCCTGCCACACCGCTGCCGACCACGGCCACTGATCCGAACGGCGTTCTGCTCATGCCCGGTGTTCGGTACCGGGACACGATCGGATGGGTGCAGTGGCGTGTGACCTGCCGCAGAGCCGTGCGGGGTGGTCATCGCCGTCAGATCAGTACGCCGGGCGCTGCCCGGGCGCTGCGCCGGTGACGACGTCGCTGTCGGTGGAGACGATCTTGGCGCCCAGCGGCAGCAGCGACACCGGCACCATCTTGAAACTCGCGATACCCAGCGGGATGCCGATGATCGTCAGGCACATCGCCAGGCCGGTCACGATATGGCCGATGGCCAGCCAGATGCCGGCCACGATCAGCCAGATGATGTTGCCGATCAGCGACATCGCGCCCGCGGTGGGTTTGCGGACCACGGTGCGGCCGAACGGCCACAGGGCGTAATTGGCCATCCGGAACGAGGCGATGCCGAACGGGATGGTGATGATCAGGATGCAACAGATGATCCCGGCCACCGCATACCCGATCGCCATCCACACGCCGCACAGCAGGAGCCAGATCACGTTGAGGATGGTCTTCATGACGCCATTGTCCGCCACCGGCCGACCCGGCGTCGAGGAGTCGGGCAACCGAGGCGGCCGCACAGAGATCTGTTCGCAGGCCCGTTACCCTGGCGCCATGGCCGACCGGGGGCGTGAAGCGGTGTGGGCGGTGCTGACCACCGTCGTGCTCGTCGTGCGCATGCTGGCCACAATCGCGCTGGTGTTGCTCGCGATCGGGTGGGCGGTGGCCGCCGTGCGCGACAGCATGAACAACCAGTTCCTTTGGCCGGCGGTCATCACCGGAACGGTGCTGCTGCTCAGCACCTACCTCTACAGCTTCCTGCGCGCCCGGTATCCGCGCCGCAATGGGTGGATTCCGTAGCGCGGGTCAGGCTTGTCGCCCCAACGTTGCCAGCAACCGTGTCTGCCGGTCGGCATCCGGCGCCACCTCGACGCCGGGCTTGCAGACGCCGTCGCCGTACAGAGCCGGGCCGAATCCGGCTGCGGCGGTCTCCATCAGGGTCATTTCGTCGTCGCTGAACCGCACGTCGAGGCCGGCGGCGCTGCCCACATCCCAGCGATGGGCCACCATGTCGAATCCGTAGAAACGCATCAGTGTTTCGCCGATGGTGGTGGGTCCGAAGTGGCCGTCGAAGGATCGGTCGCCGACGGCGGGGTCGGTGAGGGCCTCCGAAACCCGGTCGGCATGAGTTTGCCAGGCGGTCACCGGGTCGTCGAGATCCGGGCGCGCGCCGAGGTCGATCCCGTGGCCGTCGAAGAACTGGCGTTGGGTGTCGATGACATGGGCGACGACGTCGCGGGCGGTCCAGCCGTCGCACGGCGAGTCGGCGGACCATGCGTCGGCGGGCACCGAGGCCACGACGGCGGCGAAACCGTCGGCGAGTTGGCGGTAGCGGGCACCGAGGTCGGTGCCGGAATCCTGTGCAGTGTGCGATGAAGTGGTCATGATGGAACGGTAACCAGACCGACCGGGGCGAGAATTGATGAAATCCGACAGTTCGGGGCAGCCCGCAGGCACCCGTATCGACGAGGTGGAACGTGCCCACCTCGTCGACCCCGGCGACACGTCGTTCGCGATCGGCCGCTGGGCGCCTGCACCCGATGTCGCCGACCTGATCAGGCGGTTCTGGGTGCCGATCTGGTCGGTCCCGCCGGGTGCGGAGGCTCCGCAGCGGGTGTTGCAGTATCCGGTGTGTCTGGTGGTGGTGACCGCGGAATACTCGCGGTTCTACGGCGTCGTGACCGGGTTGTCGGAGACGGTGCTCACGGGTGAGGGCTGGGCGATCGGGACGATGCTGACCCCGGCCGCCGGGGGACTGATCACCGGCGGCGCGGTGTCGGACTGGACCGACCGATTCGGCGATCTGTCCGAACCCGCCGGCGCGGCCGGAGCGAGGCTCACCGCCGACGTGCGGGCGGTGATGGCGCCGGGCCCGCGTGACCCAGACCGTCAACACGAGGCGACCGACCTGGTGGAGGCGTGGATTCGTGGGTTCGCGCCGGTCGACGACGACGGGCTGCTGATCAATGCGATCGTCGAGTTTGTCGAGGGTGACTCGTCGGTGACGTCGGTGACCCAGATATGCGACCGCTTCCACGTCACCGAACGCAGCCTGCAGCGACTGACCCGACGGCGACTCGGGCTGACCCCGAAGTGGCTGATCCAGCGGCGGCGGCTGCAGGAAGCGGCCGAGCGGCTGCGCGGCGCCGACACCACCCTCGCGGTGATCGCGGCCGAGCTGGGCTACGCCGACGAAGCGCACCTGGTGCGTGACTTCCGCACCGTCACCGGGATGACCCCGGGACAGTTTGCCGCACGATTCTCTTAGTGCGACGTGCGTCACGCTAGGCTTGCGGGACGGGGGTCGTGTTGCCCCCACCACTCCGGGCGGCACGATCGGAGCAGATGAGACCGATTACGGAGGGCTGATGAGCGATCCTGTCTCGGCGTCCTCCCGTGTCCGCAGGGCGTATGAGGACTTCCTGTCCGGCATCGCCCCCGCCGACGACTCGGTACGTTCGTTGGTGCGGGACTCCTGGGCGCGTTCGGTCAGTCGGGGCGTGAATCCCGGGGAGGCGGTCCCCGACGACGACACCGCGGCGATGAGTGCCGCAGAATTCGCCGAGTATCGCGCCGCGCACCCGATCACCGCGGTGCGTCCGCTGGTGCAGTCGCTGATGCTCGACGACATCGCCGACACCGGGGTGGTGGTGGCGCTGACCGACCAGGCCGGGCGACTGCTGTGGGTGGAGGGTGCCACCGACGCGCGCGACCGGGCTGCCGACATCAATTTCGTCGAGGGCTCGCTGTGGAGCGAGGAAGTGGTCGGCACCAACGCTCCGGGGTTGGCGCTGGCGGTGGACCGCGGGGTGCAGGTGGTGGGTCCAGAACACTTCGCCGGGCCCGTCCAGCAATGGAGTTGTGCCGCCGCGCCGGTGCACGATCCCATCACCGGCCACGTCATCGGTGTCATCGACGTGACCGGCGGACGTGAGGTGGCGGCACCGTTCGCGCTGGCCGCGGTACGTTCGGTGGTGGCCGCTGTGGAGCGCGAAATGCAATCCCGTGCAGTCGACCTCGCTGATCCGACCACGTTCTCGCCGGCGCCGGGCGGGGCTCGGCTGTCGGTGCTCGGCGCGGGCGGCTACATGTGGCGGGCGAGCGGGGGCGAGCGCAGCCTGTCGCGGCGTCACGCCGAGATCCTGCTGCTCCTGCAGGCTTACCCGGAAGGGCTCAACACCGAACAACTCGCGCTGCTGCTCGCCGAGGACGGGGTGGACCCGGTCACCGTGCGGGCCGAGATCTCCCGCCTGCGTAGGGATCTGGGTACCGACGTGGTGGCGTCGCGGCCCTACCGGCTGACCGTCGAACTGACCTCCGACGTCTCCGAGGTCCGTGACCGTATCGCGGCCGGTAGCGACCTCGGCGGGGTCATCGACCTGCTCGGTCGCGGCGGATTGCTCGCCGAATCGTCGGCGCCGGGTGTCGTGGAGCTCTTCGAGGAACTGCGTGAGGATCTGCGTTCCCGGCTCATCGCGCAGGGGGAGGTCACCACGTTGCGCAAGTGGACGTCGTCGACCCATGGTCGGGACGACCTGGTCGCATGGCGTCGACTCGAGCACCGGTTGCCGGCCGGGCACCCGGATCGGGCTGTGGTGGGTGGTCGAATTCGGTTGCTGGACAAGCGGTACGGCGTCTAGATTCCGCGGACGCTGCGCCCAGTCGACGGGAAACGGCGCCCACTCGACGGGAACTATTCGGCACGTCGGGCGTGTAGCACCACATCGTGGGTGTGCGCTCCACCGCCGGCGGCCACGCCGCGTTCCCGCGTCTCGTCGGTGAGTATCGTCCAGCCGTCTGCGAGCAGGGCGGCGACGTCGGCGGGCTGGAAGTAGTCGTCGGGGTTGCGGCCGTGCGCGCGGATGCCCTCGGCCTCGTGGGAGACCATCAGCAGTCGACCACCGGGCCCGACCGCCTCGATGATCCTGCGGATCGAGGTCTCGTCGGTGCGGGCGAGCGGGAAATAGTGCAGCGACACCAGGCCGAAGTCGCGGCCGGGGATCTCGTCGACGGTGAGATCGGCGCGCAACCAGGTGATCGCCTCCCGGGTGTCGGTTTCACGGGCGCGGTCGATGGCCACCTGGGAGATGTCGACGGCGGTGACCTGCCAGCCGCGGTCGGCCAGCCAGCGTGCGTCGGCGCCCTCACCCGAGCCGACGTCGAGCGCGGTGCCCGGCTCAACGTCGGCGATCTCCGTGATCAGGGCGGGATTGACGTCGGCGGTCCACAGGCGGTCGGCGCTGCTGTACCGCTGGTCCCATTCCGCTGCGCCGTCCATGTCGCCGTGTGTGTGCTCGTTCATACTCCGACCGTACTTGTCAGACCGCCATGCGAACATATGTTCTATGCGTATCGAGCGTAAGGACCGGTCGGAGGCCACGATCCTGCATGCCGATCTGGATTCCTTCTATGCCTCGGTTGAGCAGCGTGACGATCCCCGCCTGCGGGGACGTCCGGTGATCGTCGGCGGTGGGGTGGTGCTGGCGGCCAGCTACGAGGCGAAGGCGTACGGGGTGCGGACGCCGATGTCTGGTCGGGACGCCCGGGCACTGTGTCCCGACGCGATCGAGGTGCGCCCGCGATTCGACGCATACTCCGAGGCCAGCCGCGCGGTGTTCGAGATCTTCGACGACATCACTCCCGTCGTCGAAGGCATCTCCGTCGACGAGGCATTCATGGACGTCGGCGGCCTGCGGCGGATCAGCGGTACCCCGGTGCAGATCGCCGCTGCGCTGCGCAGCCGGGTTGCCACTGAGGTCGGTCTGCCGATCACCGTCGGGCTGGCCTGCACGAAGTTCCTGGCCAAGGTGGCCAGCGCAGTCGCCAAGCCCGACGGGTTGCTGGAGGTGGCGCCGGGCACCGAACTCGAGTTCCTACATCCCCTGCCGGTGCGGCGGCTGTGGGGTGTCGGCGCCGTCACCGAGGGCAAACTCGCCGACGCAGGCATCCGTACGGTGGGCGATCTCGCCGCGTTCGGTGAGCACGGCCTGTGTGGCCTGCTCGGCCGGGGCGCCGGCCGGCATCTGTATGCCTTGTCGATGGCGCGTGACCCGCGGCGCGTGGAGACGGGACGTCGGCGCCGGTCGATCGGTTCCCAGCGTGCGCTGGGGCGTCGACCGAAGAACGAGGCCGACATCGAGGCCACGCTCGTCGCGATCGTCGAACGTCTGGGCAAACGGCTGCGCGGCGCGGATCGGGTCTGCCGAACCGTGGTGCTGCGGCTGCGGTTCGACGATTTCGGTCGTGCCACACGATCGCGGTCGTTCCTGGAATGCACCGATCGCACCGACATCATCATGGCCGTCGCGCGCGGTCTGCTCGACGACGCGATGCCGCTGATCCGGCAGCGCGGGTGCACGCTGATCGGGTTGTCGCTGACCAACCTCGACGACCACGACAGCGTCCAGCTGAGTCTGCCATTCGAGTCCGACCATGCCGCCGACCTCGACATCGCGATGGACGCACTGCGCAACCGTTTCGGCAGGGATGCGGTGACCCGGGCCGTGCTCGTCGGCCGCCACCACGGCGACGACGCGCCGATGTTGCCGGACTGAGGGTGTGGTGCGGGGGTCTCGATACGCGGCCTCGCCCGGGGGCTCGG
>NZ_JAPKFM010000027.1:0-77008 GCF_026262595.1 Gordonia aquimaris
ATACTCCACCCCGAACCGCGCCAGACGATCACGATGCTCCACAACCACCACACTGACAGACGGGTCCGACAACACCCGCCGCAGTTTCGGACGCTTCCCATTCAGCCCCGGACCCGACCTCACACCACCTCACCAACCTCGTGGCCATTCGCAGTCGCCCACTCGGTGAGCCGAGCCACCTGACGATCCAAGTCCGCGCGCTGATCATGGAACGACACCCACGCATACACCACCACCCGGCCACCACCACCGACCTCAGCAACGTCGACCCAGACCGTGCCCGACTCCAGACGACGAGCAGACACCGGCATCCGATCCTCCCGAAACCACCGATACGCAGTCTGCGGATGCACCCCCCTGCGACCGCGCCCACTCAGCCAACTTCACCCACTCAACAAAACACACATTCGATCACGTTTACTCACAACGTAAGGAACAGTTCACAACCCCATCTCAGCGCGCCGCAGGCGGCGCCATCCCGGATGCGGCCGCCTGGAGATCCAGTGCCTCGGCGGTCGTGACGAGATCGGCCACCAGACGTTCTGCTCCCGCGCGGTTGGACCGCCAGGCCGCAACCGTGGTGATCGCCGCGCGCAGCCCGTCGATCGGCAGAATGGCAACAGGCTCACCGTAGAAGAGCCGGTTGGCCATGCCATTGCCCAACCCGACCAAGGTGAATGCCTGACCGCTCGCGACCAGGTGCGCCAGTCCGGCAAAGTTGTCCCCGGTCAAGGTGATCCGCTTGCGAATCCCGTGGCGGTCGAGCAGATCATCGAGGTTGCGATAGATCTCCGGCGCGGAGTCGTGGTTGATCGAGGCGAACGGGATGTCGGTCAGGTCGGCCAGCGTGATCGAGGTACGGCCGGCGGAGATGAGATCGGAACCGACGGCGACACCCACCGGCTGCCGCTCGAGAAATCTGCTGTCCACCTCGGCACCACCGACCGGGCCGTGCACGAGCGCGAGATCGACCTGACCAGCGCGCAGATCCCGCAGCAGGGGCTCGGTACTGGCCGGGTACAGGCGCGGGACGATGTCTGGATGGGCCGCGGCGAGATCGGCCAGAAAGGTGTCCCGCACCGTCGCCGACACCTCGGGGGCGATGCCGATCACCGCTTGTCGCGGCGTCGTCGCGTCCGCCTCACGCACGACGTCGGCCAGGCCGTCGACCCGCTCGAGCACATCGAGTGCCCGCGGCAGCAGCGCCGCGCCCGCTCGGGTCAGTTCGATGTGATGGTGCGCTCGGACGAACAACGCCGCACCGAACTCGCGCTCGAGGTCCTTGATCCGCCGGCTCAGCGGCGATGCCGCCATGTGCAGCCGCGCCGCCGCCCGGGTGAAATTGCGTTCTTCGGCGACCGCGACGAAGTAGCGCAGTCCGATCAGGTCCACACCGCATACCTTATCGACGCCGCCAGGGCCATGACCGATCCGGTCACACGCCACTGTCCACATTGATGATGGTGATCGACAGCTCGATCGACCTAGCGTGGCAAGCAGGCACACACAACGAGAAAGAGGGCCGAACATGACACGCGAGCCGATTCGGGTCGCGAACTTCTCCGGATACTTCGGAGACCGGCGTAGCGCCGTCGACGAGGCGATGGCGGGCGATCGGTTCGACGTACTGGTCGGTGACTACCTCGCCGAGATCACGCTGGCCGCGCTGTCGGCGGCCTACCAGCGCGACCCCCGCCGCGGCTACGTCGACTACTTCGTCGACCAGGTACGCCCACACCTGGCGGCGATCGCCGACCGCGGGATCAAAGTGGTGACCAACGCCGGCGGGTTCCATCCCGCGGGCCTCGCGGCCGCGCTGCGCGACGAGATCGCCGCCGCAGGGGTCGAACTGCGGGTGGCTCACGTCGACGGGGACAACATCCTCGACGAATTGCCGCGGCTGCGGCGCGACGGGCACCGGTTCGACAATCTCGATGGCGGCGCACCGCTGGCCGACTGGGCGGCCACCCCGTTCGCCGCCAACGCCTACCTCGGCGGTTGGGGAGTGGCCGCAGCGCTCGACTCCGGCGCTGACATCGTGGTCTGTGGTCGTGTGACCGACGCATCGCTGACCGTGGGTCCGGCCGCGTGGTGGCACGGGTGGCATGCGTCGGACTTCGACGCGTTGGCGGGCGCGGTCGTGGCCGGACACATCATCGAATGCGGCCCGCACGCCGTCGGCGGCAACTTCTCCGGATTCCTCGACATCCCACACCGCACCGTGCCGGGCTTTCCCATCGCCGAGATCGCCGCGGACGGCAGTTGTGTCGTGACCAAACACGCACGCGACGGCGGGGCGGTCACCCGCGACACGGTGACCGCGCAGATCATGTACGAGATCCAGGGGCCGGTGTATCTCAATCCCGACGTCACCGTTCGCCTCGACGATCTCCGGGTCCGCGACGTCGGACCCGACCGCGTTGCGGTGTCCGGTGCGCTCGGCGGCCCCCCACCACACACCACGAAGGTCGCGATCTTCGGACCCATCGGATTCTCCGTCGTCAACACCGTGTTCGTGACCTCACCGCATATCGAGGAGAAGATCGCGCTGATCCGCGATCAGCTCATGCCCGGTCTGCCCGACGGCGTGACGCTGGACCTGACGCCCATCGGCACTCCGGCAGCCGACCCGGAGTCGCAGTGGGCGGCCACCGTGGCGCTTCGCGTGATGGCCACCGCGCCGACCGCCGACGCCCTCGCCGAGGCCGATCTCGCCCGCCGTCTGGGGAGCCTCTATCTGCAGGGCATCCCCGGCTACTATCACGACGGCGCGGCCGGTCTGCATTCGAGCCCTCGACCTCGCATCGACTACTGGCCGGGCCTGCTCCCGTTGACAGTTCTCGATCATCGCGCCGTTCTCGACGACGGTCGGAGGGTCGCGGCCGCGATTCCGCCGACCACCGACGTGGTGGCGCAGCCCGTTCACCCCGAACCCAGGGAGGCGCCGCTCCCGGATCGGGTCACCCGCGCCCCTCTGGGCCTGGTGGCGCACGCCCGAAGCGGCGACAAGGGCGGCAACAGCAATGTCGGCATCTGGACGCGTGATCCGCGGGTGTGGTTGTGGCTGAGAGGTTTTCTGAGTAGCGATGAGCTTCGCAGGCTGCTTCCCGAGGCCAAGGACCTCGACGTGGACCGCCACGAGTTCCCGGAACTGCAAGCGGTGCATTTCGTGATCCGAGGGCTGTTGGGTACCGGCGGGTCGTCGAACACACGCGTCGACCAGGTCGGCAAGGCCATCGGGGAGTACCTGCGCTCACGCCAGGTGTTGATCCCCGACGACCTGCTCGCCGGTGATGACTCCGACCGCGACCCGACGACCGAGGAGCAGCGTTGACCAGCCTGACCGATCGGCTCCGCACCGCCGCCGAGAACCCTGCCACTGACGACACTTTCGATCCGCGGACCGAACTCGAGGATGTGCTCGGCTCCATCGGTATGCGCGCCACCGACACCGGGGGCACCATCAGGTTCATAGGGGCCGATCCCGTGGTGCCCAGTACGTTACGTCTGGGCGGTGCGGCGGCGATCGCACTGGCCGCGAAGTCGGCTGCGATCGCCAAACTATGGCAGGTTCGCGGTGGTGACGGGCAGGACATCACCGTCGATCTGCGCAGTGCCCCGCATCGCCTGTGCCCCTTCTACGATCGTCGCTGGGAACTGGTCAACGGTTATCCTGCAGGCACCCCGTCGAACCCCTCGAATGCCTTGGGATTCCGCTTCTATCGGACCGCCGACGACCGCTGGATGATGCCGCTCAACCCCTATCCCAAGATCAAGGTCGCAGCGCAGAAGCTGCTCGGTGTGCCGGACGACGAGGAAGCCGTCGCCGAGGCGATAGCGTCCTGGAAGGGAATCGAACTCGAGGCAGCCGGCGCCGACGCGGGCGTGGTGATGCCGATGTTGCGCACGGTCCCCGACATCCTGGACGAGCCGCATTTCCGTGACGTTCTCGCCGACATGCCGCTCGTGGAAGTCACCAAGATCTCCGATGGAGACCCGGTCGTCGTCCCGGCCGGCGCCACCGGGCCACTGGACGGCCTGCGCGCCCTGGGCATGGGCCATGTGATCGCCGGCGCCGGAGTCGGACGGGCCTTGGCCCTGCACGGAGCCGACGTGCTCAACGTGTGGCGCCCCAATGAACTCGAGCACGACGCAACCTACGTCAGCGCCAACGTCGGAGTGCGCTCCACGCTGCTGAATCCTTACAAAGGCGAAGGAGCGCAACGCCTTCGCCATCTCCTCGCCGATGCTGACATCTTCTACGCCAACCGGCGACCGGGCTATCTCGACGGGATCGGGCTGTCGGCGGCCGACGTGGCCGCCGGTCACCGCGGCATCGTCTACGCGACAGCCTCACTCAACGGTGAGACGGGGCCGTGGTCGTCCTGGGTAGGCTTCGACCAAACTGCCGGAAGCCTGGCCGGGATGATGTTGTACGAAGGCGGAGGCGACCGTCCGGCGCTCCCCCCGATCCTGGTCGTCAACGACTACATCGTGTCGTGGTTGATGACCGCGGGGATCGTGGAGGCGCTGTCTCGACGCGCACAGGAGGGCGGGAGCTATCGCGTGCACGTGTCGCTGACCCGGGCCGCGCTGTGGATCGTGGGCATGGGCGTGTTCGACCGCGAGTACGCCCATCAGGTGGCGGGGCGCTCCGGCGACGACGACCGTCACGTCTACCTCGATCCGGAAGTGTTCACGGCCGATACGCCGCTCGGGCGCTACCAAGGCGTCACCGACCAGGTGCAGATGACACGCACGCCGGGGGAGTACCGCACGATTCTCGTCCCCCGGGGTTCCTCGCGGCCGGAATGGCTTCCGTTCAGTTGATTCTCGAGTAACCGACGGAGCCCTCGGTCGGTTCGGGTAGCGTCGCATCGTCGGACCGCGAAGGGTGAGGGGGCACGAGCAGTGACCGGGATGAGCATGATGAGGTCGACCGACCCGACCGAGGTGGGCGAGCGTATCGCGGAACGGTTGAGCACCGTGTGGGATCGACCGGTGACGCTGCGGGACGCTCGCGTCGTACCTGCTGGCGCCAGCCGTACCACGTACGCGGTCACGGTCGGGGACGAACGCGGCGACGAAGCAATCATCGTGCGAGCCGCACCGGCCGCCGCGCCCGGCGCAGGCGGGTTGCGCAGCGAGGTCGATGTGCTCCGGGCCGCATACGTCGCCAGTGTACCCGTCCCCGAGGTCCTCGACCTCAGCGACTCCGCCGACGAGCAGAGCGTCCTCGGGTTCCCTTATGCGGTCATGCGTTTCGTCGATGGTGAGTCCATCGCTCGACGAATCCTGCGTGACGACGCCTACGGTTCGGTGCGCGATGACTTCGCGCGACAAGCAGGCACCGTACTCGCCCGCATTCACGCGATGAAGTCGACCTCGACCGGCCTCGACCACATCGGCGACCCGATCGAGGCGCTGCACACCCTGTTCGCTCGTGAGTACGCTCACGCACCGGCGGGACTCGTGCTCGCCATCGACTGGCTCGATCGCCACCGGCCCGAATCCGCTCCGAGTGACACTGTGGTACACGGCGACTTCCGGCTGGGCAACTTGTTGATCACGCCGGATCGGATCTCGGCCGTACTCGACTGGGAGCTGGCCCATCTCGGGGACCCGATGGAGGATCTCGGCTGGTTGTGCGCCAAGGCCTGGCGGTTCGGTGTACCACGCCCGGTCGCCGGGATGGGTGCGCGCGCAGATCTACTCGACGCCTACGCGCAGGTGGCGGGCTGGCGTCCGACGGAGGACGCCCTGCGGTGGTGGGAGCTCTACGCCACGGTGCGGTGGGGCCTCATCTGCGGCTCGCAGGCCAATCGGTATCTCGACGGTACCGAACGTTCGATGGAACTCGCCGCCATCGGACGACGCAGTGCCGAGCAGGAATTCGATGCGTTGCTCTCTCTCGGCATCACCACACCTGTCTCGATACCCGACCCGCTGAACACCGAGGAAACCGCGCTTGCTGCCGACGGGGGTCCACACACCGCGCCCGCGTTGCTCGATCTGCTCGACGCCGTGTCGGGTTTCCTGACCGACGAGGTCGCCGCCGACAGCGGAATCTCTCCGCAGGTGCGTTTTCGGACCCGGGTGGCGGGTAACGTGCTGGCCACGGTCCGCCGACAGGTACTGCTCGGTGCCCAGCAGGCCGAAGCGAGCCGTCGACGACTGGCCCCACTCGGCGTGTACAGCAGCGCCGAACTCGCCGACGCACTGCGCGGCGGTTCGCTGGCCGCCGGCGACGACACGGTACGCGCCGTGGTCGCCGCCGAGGTGATCGACCGTCTCACGGTCGCCAACCCCAAACATCTCACCCAGCCCGATTGCTGACCAACCCGATTGCCGACCGAGAGGCGTTTCACCCGTGGACTTCGCACTGCCCGAATCCCTGACGGACTACCTGGCCGAACTCGATGCGTTCATCGCCGCCGAGATCGTGCCGCTCGAGCAGACCGACGACAACATACGGTTCTTCGACCACCGTCGTGAGGATGCGCGCACCGACTGGGACCGTGGTGGTCTGCCCAGCGCCGAGTGGGAGGCACTGCTGCGGGAGGCACGTCGTCGTGCCGATGCAGCCGGACACTTCCGATATCCGTTCCCGGCCGCGTACGGCGGTCGCGACGGTTCGAATCTGTCGATGGCCGTCATCCGGGAGCACCTGGCGGCCAAGGGGCTCGGCCTGCACTGCGACCTGCAGAACGAACACGCGATCGTGGGCAACAACGTCGGTTTGCTGCTGATGCTCGAGTACGGTTCGCCCGAACAGAAAGAGGAATGGGTCGAGGCGTTGGCGGCCGGAGAGCGGTTTTTCGCCTTCGGTATCACCGAGCCCGAACACGGCTCGGATGCCACCCACATGGAGACCACCGCGGTTCGCGACGGCGATACGTGGGTGATCAACGGTGAGAAGACTTGGAACACCGGCATCCACGTCGCGCACCGCGACATCATCTTCGCCCGAACCAGCGGCGAAGCCGGCGATGCTCGCGGCATCACGGCGTTCCTGGTGGACCCGCAGGCCGCCGGATTCGCTGTCGAAGAGTACCTGTGGACCTTCAACATGCCCACCGATCACGCCCACATCACCTTGCGGGACGTCCGTGTGCCCCACTCGGCGATCATGGGTGAGGAGGGCCGCGGCCTGCAGATCGTCCAGCACTTCTTCAACGAGAACCGAATCCGTCAGGCAGCCTCGAGCCTCGGCGCGGCGCAGTACTGCATCGATCGGGCGGTAGGACACGCCAACGAGCGATCCCCGTTCGGCAAGAAGCTGTCGACCAATCAAGCGATCCAGTTCCCGTTGGTGGAACTGCACACTCGTGCGGCGATGCTGCGATCGTTGATCCGGGAGACAGCATGGAGGATGGACACCTACGGTCCGTTCGCGGCCTCTCAGGAGGTCTCCATGTGCAACTACCAGGCCAACCGACTCTGTTGCGACGCCGCCGATCAGGCGATGCAGGTCTTCGGCGGTCGAGGCTACTCGCGCCATGAGCCGTTCGAGCACATCTACCGGCACCATCGTCGTTACCGGATCACCGAGGGCGCCGACGAGATCCAGATGCGCCGGATCGCCGGGTATCTCTTCGGCTTCATGTCTGCGGGGGCGCCGAAGGGGGTCGCCACCACGTCCGGCTAGGGCCGGCAGCTGCCGGAGGCCGGGGCCGGGTCGTCGGTCACCTGGGGATACTCATCGGAGCCCGTCGGGATGTCCGGTCCAGCCCTTACGCCCCGGCCGCATGCGGTACCGGAGAAAGCACCGGACGGCGGTTCGCCGACCGCGCGGCGGCCCGAGGTATGACCCGCACGTGATCTCGACCGTCCGTGGCGAAGAGCGAGACACCATCGGGTAGCGCGCGAGCCATACGACGCACCTGCGGTGTGGGATGGTCGTGGCCCATACCCACCACCACGGCAGTCGCGCGCACGCGCGCGGCGACCTCGGCGAGCCCGTGGACCGGGTCGGCGACCACGGTCTCGGTCGTCACCGTCGCCGACGTTCGGCCCAGCACCACTTCCTTTGCCTCGCGAAGCTTCTCATCCAGAATCGCCCGTTCCGACAGCAGGTATGAATCGGCGCGCAGCGCGTCGTAGCCGAAAGTATCCGACCTCGGCGGTCGTGGACGGGTGGTGGCCATCGCCAGTACGATCCGACTACGTCGGTCGAGAGCGGCGGCCGCAGTGATTGCCGCGGTCCACGATCTCTGCGTATCGCTGAATCCGACCACCACAATTCCCTGCGGGAGAACAGAAGTGGTCTCGGTAAACCATCGGTTCAGGTAGTCGCGGGCGCACATGGACATTGCTCTCACCTCGGGTCTGGGGTTGGGTCGCTGCCGGTACCGATGACGCTAGGCGGCAGCCGATCGCCGATCTGCATCCCGAAGTCGGAACCGTTCTCCACCCGAGGGTGGAGTCGGTTTCCACCCAGAATGCGATGCCCCCGGCCGCCGACCGCTTATCCTTGTGGCGGTGAGGTCATCGATCAGGTGGATACGCAGCCGACTGGAGTTGGCCGGCGAGGGATACCCGCCGCTCTTCACCGCGGTGACGCTGCTCGGTTCGTTCACGATCATCATCGGTGCCACCGCGCAGCGTGTGCCGATCGATCCTCCTTGGTGGGCCCTGATGGGTGCGGGCGTCGCCCTGATATCGCTCCTGCTCGACCTGTGGTTGCAGAGCAAACTGCCATGCAACATCTTGGCGGCCGTGTCGACCGGGCTGATGCTGATGGACCCGGTGTCACTGGACATCGCGCCGCTGTTCTTGGCCTTGACCACGGCGATCGCCGCCGCGATGGAGTCGTTGCGCGCGAGCGTCGCCGTCCTGGCGCTGTCGATCACCGTGATCGTCATCGCGGGGGTCACCGATCATTTGCAGTCACCCGCCGCGTACCTGCTCGCGATCCTGTGCGGATGGCTGGTCGGATACATGATGCTGTATCAGAAATTGTTGTCGGAGAACGAGGTGCGCGCCCAACGCGTGCGAGCCGATCGCGCGGCCGGCGACGAGCGCCGGCGGATCGCCCGCGAGGTCCATGACGTCATCGCACATTCGTTGTCGATCACCATGCTCAACGTCACCGGCGCGCGGCGCGCCCTGCAGGATGGTGATCGCGCCGACGCCCTCGAGGCCCTCGAGGACGCCGAGCGACTCGGCCGCCAGGCGATGACCGAGATCCGATTCATCGTCAAGGTCCTCGGCACCGACGGCGCAGAAGCCGCGCCCACCCCGGGCGCCTGCGATGTGGAGCATCTGATCGACGAATACCGGAAGGCCGGTCTGACAGTGTCCGTCGATCGCAGCGGTGACCTCACCACCGTCCCCGGCCCGATTGGCTCGGCTCTCTACCGGATCACCCAGGAATCACTCGCGAACGTGGTGAAACACGCTTCCACGCCGTCGGCGTCGATCACACTGCGCGCCGACGACCAGGTGTCACTGTGCGTGCGCAACCCCTATGCGCCGGGCGCGCGGCCAGGAACCGACGGATCGGGGATCGAAGGGATGAAGCAGCGGGCGCGATTGTTGGGCGGCGAGGTGGATGTCCGTCCGGACGCCGATGAATGGGTGGTACGCGCGGTCTTCCCGACGGCCGCCTCTCCCGAATCGGCGGCGGTCGAGCGGACGGCGGTCTGATGTCATCGACGCATCCCGTCGCGGTCGACGCCGACCCGATCCGTGTTCTGCTCGTCGACGACCAGGAACTGGTTCGTACCGGCCTGCGCCGAATACTTCGAGCCCGTGACGGGTTCGACATCGTCGGGGAGTGCGGTGACGGCAGCGAGGTGGTCACCAGCGTCTCCGCCTGTACCCCCGACATCATCCTGATGGATCTGCGGATGCGCCACGTCGACGGCATCACCGCCACCGCGGCGGTCCGGCGCATGGCCGCACCGCCGCCGGTGCTGGTCTTGACCACCTTCGACGACGACCAACTCCTCTCGGGGGCCCTGCGCGCCGGGGCGGCGGGCTTCATCCTCAAGGATTCGCCTGCGGAGTCGCTGATCTGGGCCGTGCGCGCGGTCGTCGCCGACGGCGCTTTTCTCGATCCTGCGGTGACTGCTCGTGTCCTGCATGGGTTTCGACGTTCTGCTCCCGACCACGGGCGGTCCCCGAGCCACCGACTCACCGACCGCGAGCTCGAGGTGTTGAAGCTGATGGCACGTGGACGCACGAACGGCGAGATAGGCGCCCGCCTGTTCATCTCCGAGGTCACGGTCAAGAGTCACGTCAACCACATCTTCACCAAACTCGATCTGCGCGACCGTGCCGCCGCGATCGTCTACGCCTTCGACCATTCACTGGTGGTCCCGAACGGCCCCGACGAGGGGTGACCCACCCTCGTCCCCAGCCATCAGCCATCAGCCCAGCCACAACATCGGCGACGGGGACATTCGCCGGCAACGCACCTGGTGCCGCGCATTCGGATTCGCTAGCGTTAAGCATGGCCACGAAGCTGGTCGAGGGAATGGTCTTCCGGACACCGGTAGCGGTGGCCGTCGATGACGCCCTGATCGCTTCTTTTGCCGAGGTGGTGGACGTTTCGGAGGCCGAGACCCCCGTGTCCGTCGTCTTCCGAGTGAGCGTCGAACTCGCCCACCAGGCCATGGATGCCGGAGTGGTCCCGCGCGATGGCATCGTGCACACATCCGAGGCGCTGCATGTGCGTCGACCGCCTCGGCGCGGGGATCTGCTCACCGGCCTGCTCACCGTCACGAGCGTGCGACATCGCGCCGGCACAACCCAACTCACGGTCCGCAGCGACATCCATGCCGCCGACGAGACCCTGCCGATCGCCGACAGCACTTCCACGCTGGTCTTTCGATCAGAAGAGGCCGACGGATGAGTCACGTGGCGTCTCACACCGACCTCGACGCCCCGCTGTGGGACGCCGAGGAGCACCTCACACTCGACCGCGTCCGACGCTACGCCGCGGCATCGGGCGACGACAACGCCATCCACATCGAACCGGCCGCCGCGCGCGCAGCCGGACTCGATGCGCCGGTGGCACATGGACTGCTGCTGGTTTCCATTGTGCTGAAGTATGCCCAGCGGTGGGCTCGCGATCACCGGGCGATGATCACCGGTTGCGAGACGCGGTTCGTCCGGCCGGTGTGTGTCGGCGACGAACCGACCGTGCTCCATGTGACCGGACGTCTCGTGTCGACCGGCCACATCGCAGCAGCCGTCTGGGTTCTCGACCCCGACGGGAGCACGCACCGTGCCGTGATCCGGCCCATCCGGATCAGTTACGCGTCTGCAGCCGACTGACCCGAGGAGGCGGTCGCACCGACCAGTTCCGCTGCGCGTCGCAGGTCGCTGCGCAGCGCCGGCGGCGTCAGCAGGCGCAGCATCGGCAGCAGCGGCGCGAGGAACACCGGGACGGTCAGATGGGCGAGTGCGCGGACATCTGTGCCGGGCCCGGAGGTCTCGCAGAACTCCAGAGACAGATGGGCGTCGACCGTATGCCAGGCACCGATCTCCGCCCAACGTCGACCCGCCACGCACTCGGTGACCTCCAGCCGCGGGGCGACCCAGGGGGCAACGGTGACATCGGTCCAACTGGTTCCGACGTCACCGGCCCGGCCACTCGGCGTCGTCAGGTTGTTCACAGCACGCAGACTCGCCTGCCAGTCCGGGCGGTTCTCCGGGTCGCTGAGGTAATCGAAAACCGCCTCACACGGGGCGTGGAAGGACACCGACACGTCGGCGATCAACACTCGAACACTCACGAATGCACGTCCTTACGCGGTCCAGCCCGATTCATCAGTGTGCCAACTTCAACCCGACCACCGATGCGACGATCGTCAGGATGAGGCCCACTTTGAGCCATGAAGCCGCCTCGGCGCCGGTGACCATCGCGATGACGACGGTCAGCGAGGCACCGATACCCACCCACACCGCATACGCGGTGCCGGTGGGCAGATCGCGCATCGCATACGCCAGACCCGCCATCGAAACGACCAGTGCCATAAAGAAAATGATCGTGGGTGTCGGCTTGCTGAATCCTTCCGACCGACCGAGTGCGGTGGCCCAGACGGCCTCCAGCACACCAGACAACACCAATATCAGCCATGACATCGACTTCCGGACCTCCAGGCGCCGTCTTGTCGCTGTCCGGGTACGGCGCACCTCGTCCGGTTGTCATCATCGACATACCCGAGTGTACCGCCGCCCATCTGCCGCCAGGTGGTGGTTTTCGCCACCATCGCGGTTCTCATCACCGCGGGTGGCTCGACTCCGGCATGCTCAGGCGCTAGTCTGAACACAGACGTAGTCAGATAGGGTATGGCAATGACCAGTACACAGCGCATGTCACGCGCCGAGATGGACCAGATGGACAGCAGCATGTTCGCACGGTCGCTGCTGTTGATGGGGCAGACGATGAGCACCGCCAACGTGATCATGCAGTTGGCCAACCCCGCGGTCGGATACGGCGTGGCACACAGCACCGTCGAGAGCGGTCGTCTCGACCGACATCCGATCAAACGAGCTCGCACCACCGCGTCCTACCTCGCGGTGGCCGCGATGGGCACCGCCGAGGATCGACGTCGCTATCGCCAGGCCGTCAATCGGCAGCACGCCCAGGTTCGCTCGCACGGGGACAGTCCGGTCGAGTACAACGCCATGAATCCCGAACTGCAGCTGTGGGTTGCGGCCTGTCTTTACTACGGTTGGGAAGACATTTACGAGCGCGTGCACGGACCATTGACCGGTGTCGAGCGCGACACCTTCTACCGTCAGGGCATGGTCGTCGGCACCACCCTGCAGATGCCGGCCGAGATGTGGCCCGCCGACCGCGAGCAGTTCCAGGTGTACTGGGATCGGCAGGTCGAGGACATCGAGATCGGCGACGAGGTCCGTGAGTTTCTGCTCGACATCGCCCATTTCGGCTATGCGCACCCGCGGATCCAGCGGCGCCACGGGCCGACGAAGTATCGGCGCACGATCGGCTACCTGCCCGAACGTTTCCGGACGGCACTCCGGGTCTCCTGGTCCGCAACCGACCAACAGTGGTTCGATTCCTATGTCGATCGTCAGGTGCAGCGCGAACGACGCAAGCCGTTGTGGCTGTCGCAACTGATGTTCCGTGCGCTGCTGTGGGATGTGCGGTTGCGCAACCGCTTCGGGCGACCGCTGGTGTGAGAACTCAGAACGAATCCCGATGTCGCTCCTGCTCGAGTAATGCATCGAGATCGTCGAGGCGTCCCATCGAGGCCACGGCACGTGCGGTGCGATGATTGGACCGCAGCATCTCCCGGTGGCGATGGGTGAACGCCCAGTAGCCGGCGGTGAAGGGGCAGGCCTTCTCGCCGACTCGCGTCCTGGGGTCGAAAGCACAGCCGGCGCAGAGATCGGACATCCGGGAGATGTAGGCGCCCCCGGACGTGTATGGCTTGGTGGCCATCAGCCCGCCATCGGCGTGCTGACTCATGCCGATCACGTTCACCGGCATGACCCAGTCGAATCCATCGACGAAGTTGGCGCGAAACCATTCGGTGAGCTCGGCCGGATCGTATCCGCGCTGCAAAGCGTGGCTACCCAGCACCATCAGGCGGGGGATGTGGTGCACCCAACCCCGCTCACGAACTCCGGCCAACGCATCGGACAAGCATCGCGCGGTGACCGCGGCGTCGTCGAGTTCACGGAACCAGCGCGGCAACGATCGATGCGCATCCAGGTGATTGCTGGACGGGTAGTCGGATCCAAAGTGCCAGTAGAGGTGCCACACGAACTCGCGCCACCCGAGGATCTGCCGGATGAATCCTTCCGCCGACGCCAGCTCGATGTCGCCGGCCCGGGTGGCGTCCTCCGCGGCGCCGACGACGTCGAGCGGATGGAGTAACGAGAGGTTCAGCGGCACCGACAACAGCGAATGCGACATCGCCCAGTCCTCGCCCATGATGGCGTCCTCCCATCGGCCGAACGTGGCCAGCCGGTGGCCGACGAAATGGGTCAGCGCTCGCTGCGCCTCGTCATGGGTGACTGCGAACAGTCGCGGGCCGTCGTCGCCGGTGAACGCGACATCCATGGTGTCGAGGTCGGCACGTACCTGTTCGTCGATGTCATCCTCGGTGGGCCACCACGGATCGTCGATCCCGAGGGTCCGCCGACGCGGCGGCGGCTCGCGGTTGTCGCGATCGAAATTCCATGTGCCGCCGAATGGTTCGTCACCGTCCATCAGCACCTCGAACCGCCGACGCTGGTCTCGGTAGAACTCTTCCATGCGGAATCGTTCGCAATCGCCTGCCCATTGGCGGAAGTCACTGCGGGACAGCGCAAAAGATGGGTTCGGCAGGATCTCCGACACCAGTCCCTCGGCCGAGAGTCGGTGCACGAATCGCGCTGCGGCTCGCGAACTCGGTTCATGCACCACCACGGGGCGGCCGAGCGCAGCGAGCGCGTCACGGTAGGTCTCGGCCTGCCAGAGTTGGGCGCGATCACCGAGCTCGTCGGCGAGATGTCGCATCCCGGACAGTAGAACGTGCGCTTTCTGTCGGTGGCCGCTACGACGGCGAAAGGCCGTCGACGACTCGATCAACACCACCTCGCGATCGTCGTGCTCGGCGGCCGAGAAGATATGTCGGCCGAGTTGATCTCCGAACAGCCACAACGGGTCTGTCGATGCCGCATGCGCCACGTGACCACCTCCTACGACACCGACGCTAATCGGTGCGCGGGACGCGATCGCGCAGCTCGAGTCCACCGCAACCCGGTTGCGACCTCGGTAACGGCGGGATAACCACCGGCGACGGTGGTCGGGTATCGCCGACGCCCCAGACCGCCTCAGTGGGTTTGTTCGGCGTCGGGGTCGGGGGCGACGTGTGCAGCGGCGAGTTCGTGCAGTGCGCGGAACACTCGTTTGGCCGGTTCGGCCCACGGCATCAGGATCGGGAACACGTGGAACATGCCGAATTCCTCCATCGCGGCAACTCGCACGCCCGCCTTCTCCAAGACGTCGACGAACTCCCGGATGCCGTCGCGGAACATCTCGTCGGCTCCCCAGCACACGAAGGTCGGCGGAAACCACTCCGCGTCGACATCGGCGTAGATGACCGAGACGCGGGAGTCGTTGGGCTGCACACCATGCAGATACGGGGTGACCGGTACATTCCACGGCAGGATGTCGAGCTGCGCGTTCTCGGTGATGGACGGGCGGTCCAGATCGAGATCGACCTCCGGCGAGAACAGCGCGGCCGCCGCCGGCATGGGCATCGAGTGATCGTGCAGGTGAGAGATCAGCGAGGTGGCCAGGCCGCCACCGCCGGAATCGCCGGCCACCACGAGGTGCTCCGGCGCAACCCCGCGGTCGAGCAGGCCACGGTAGACGTCGGCCGCGTCATGTACGCCGGCCGGGAAGGGGAATTCCGGAGCCATCCGATAATCGGCGATGAATACCTCGAAGCCGGTGTGTCTTACGAGCGCAGCGGCGAACGCGGTATACATGATCGGCGACGTCCCGATGTAGCCGCCACCGTGGAGGTACAGGATGGTGGCGCCGATCGTCTGCTTGTCCTCCTGGTCGTCCACATAGGCGTCCGAGCTGGCCTTGGCGCGACACCAGAGGCCGGGCACTCCGCCGATGGTGTCGGCGGTGATCTCGACGCCGTTGCTCACCGCGACGACCGGCGGCATCACCACTCGGCAGATGTCGTCGAGCACCTTCTCCATGGACCGGAACTCTTCGATCGGCAAACCCATCGAGTAGCCCATGAACGACCGGACGACCTGCCGGGTCACCGACTGCCCGAGGTTGTCCAACAACCCACCGGGCCCCTGCCAGGGTCGTCGCAGCGGTACCCGCGCCAGACCGTTGACCAGACTCTCGGCGAGCCCCACGACCGTCAGCGCCGTGATCGGACCTGCCGCCGTCTGCACCTCGCGACGATCTGCCATCACCATGACGCTCATCGTAGTGAGATCTGTACGTACCGCAGCGGTGTGCGTGTGCAGCGGCGGTACTCCCGACGCGAGACGCTCGCGGTAGCCATTGGCTACACTTGTTTCATATTGCTACCGCGCGAGGGCGGCTCACGAACGGCTCGGCTCACGATGGTCAAAGCCGCGACGGCCCAGCGCAGATACACGGGAGTACACACATGCCTCGCTCCGCCGACAAGGTGACCCGGTTTGACGCCGAGTTGATCGACAGCGCGATCAGCGAGGGCCGCCGACAACAACGAACCGGCAGACAACAGCTCGAACACTGGGCGCGGGTCGGACGCGCGGTGACCGCCTACGAGTCGGCTGCACTGAGTAGGGTGCGCGCAGCACTACGCGGGGCGCACCCGGTCGATGACCTCACGGTCGATGAGGGTCGGGTGTTCAACGCCGAGATCCGGGCGCGGGTCGCTGAAGATCTCGCGAACGCAGACTATCGCGCCACGCAGGTGGCCCGCGGTGTCACGACGGTGGCCCTCGACGACGCCGGCCGCATCGTCGAATACCGTCCGGACGGCAGTGTGCACCACGTGGCCGACGAGTGAGACGTCTCGACCTGGTCATCGGCCCCAACGGGGCCGGTAAATCGACCTTCGTCGAACTCACGCTCGCGCCACTGTTGGCGCGCAGTGTCTTCGTCAATGCCGATCTGATCGCGCGGCAGCGCTGGCCCGGCGACTCCGCGGCGCGATCGTATGAGGCGGCCGAGGTCGCGGCGGCCACTCGCGATCGGTTGATCACCGACGGGCGGTCATTCATCGCCGAGACGGTGTTCTCCCATCCCGCGAAGCTCGATCTCATCGGCCGCGCCCACGCGGCGGGATACGTCGTCGTCCTGCACGTTCTCCTGGTGCCGGAGACCATCTCGGTCCTGCGCGTGCGACATCGGGTCGATGCGGGTGGCCACGCGGTTCCCGAGGACAAGATCCGCGCGCGCCACCGACGGGTGTGGCCGTTGGCCGTTGAGGCCATCGGGTGCACCGACGAGGCGACGGTCTACGACAACGCGAGCGGCGTTGCGCCGGCCATCGTGGCCGAGTTCACCGGCGGCACGCTGGTCGGCGACGCGCGCTGGCCCGACTGGGCACCCGCCATCCTGCGAGACAGCTGGTGACGGTCCGAATGGTCATCGGCACCACACTGACAACCTCGGCCGATGGCCATACAGCCCCCTGCACCGTGCGAGTGCCGAGCGCGGACGTGGCACACTACCTCGGGCCCTCTTTCCCTGCGACCCGGTGAGGCGGCGATGGACAACTCAGAGCAGCCGACGTTGGCGCAGGCGTGGGACGCCAACCGCTCGATTCAGCGATCGGCGGCGGTGCGACTGTTCTCCGCGACCAACTCGGCGCTGTATGTGACGCTGATGGAACGTCACCTCGACTTCGGCGCCCGGCGCACGGAACCCGAACTCACGGTGCGCCTCGAACGCGATCTCGCCGAACTCGGGGTCAGTGATCAGCCCGACGGTCTCGAGCTGATCAAACTGTGGGCCAAACAAGGATGGGTGCACCGGGTCACCGAGCCGGCAGCGGCGACGGGACACAACATCTGCCACCTGACCGCCGAAGCGCGTTCGGTCCTCGACTACATGCGACGCCTGCGGCGAGCCGACAGTGTCGCCACGGGTGGGTCCATCAACGGCATCGCGGCGGGACTACGACGCGTGGCGGGCCAGGTCTCCGACGATCCGGGCCAGATCCGCGAGGAAATCGAACACCAGATCAGTGAACTCGACGCCGAGCTCGCCGACCTCGATGCCGGTCGCCGACGCCGACCCGATCTGCGTAGCGCCGAGGACGAGGCTCGTGCGATCGCCTACCAGATGGAGCAGATCGTCTCCGACATCGGACAGTACGGCGCCATGCTCGACCGCATCACGACCCAGCTCCTCGATGACCCGCACGACTCCGACCTGGCCTATCGCGATCGGCAACGCCGGCTGTTCGACGACTACGAGGCCCTGCTCGAGTCGTCGCAGAGCACCTCGTATCACGCGTTCACCCAGATGATCCAGGATCCGACCCAGCGCGAACGACTCGTCGCCGATATCTCCACGGTGACCGACCAGCTGCCCGACATCGAACCCGGGCTCCGATCGGTGATGGACAACTTCTTCGAATTGGTGACCCAACAGATGGGGGAGGTCGGCCGGACCCGGCAGCGGTGCGCCCGCCGTATCCGTCGCTTCGTCGCCGCCGGCACGCTGGAGCAGAGCCGTGGCGTCGCCCGACAACTCAACGACGCGCTCGCATCGGCGCATGAGTTGCTCAAGTCATCACTGGCCGACCGCCGCATCGCGTACGAGCTGCCGTTGGCGACACCATCGGTCACCTCGATCGGCCGGCTCGCTTTCGAGATCCGCGATCGGACGCCACCGGCGCAGGCCACCCCGGCCACCGCCGGCGCCGATCTGAGTTCGTTTGCGTCGCTCGCCGGGCAGGTCGACACCGTCGAGCTGACCGAGACCGTCAACGCGGCCCTCGCCGACGGCCCCGCGACACTGTCCGACGTCCTCGCCCGGCTCGACGAACCCTATCTGGCACATGTGATCGTGCTGTGGTCCTGGGCACTGCGTCAGCCCGGCACAGCGGGTCCCGAGTCGACCATCATCCGGTTCCGATCATTGGAAGGCGAGGATCAGGCCATCGAGGTTCCCGCATTGTCGTTCACCGAACCCATCCCCACCGCGGAGGTCGACGCAGCATCGTGAGTAACAGCACCGACATTCGGGACGACCGCGGCGACCAGCGGTCCGAGGACTACACCGGATTCGACGAATTGCCCGCCGTCGAAAAAAGTCGACCGGACGACACACCCGGCGCCCCGCGTTTCGAAGGCGACGTCAGCGCCCTACCGGACCGGGCCTGCTGGGCGCTGCAGAACCTGCTGACCCGTCGCTACGTGAGCGGCGACCGTCAGCCCCAGCTGTGGGCATGGGTGATCGAATACCAAGACGCACTGCGAGTTCGGCTCTCCGAACTCGACCTGCGGCTACGGGTCGTCGACGAAGTCGAGGTGGCCTTCGTGGAACAGGCCGGTTACGACTCGCGGTGGGGACGAAAAATCCTCAAACGTGAGACCATCCACACCTACGACGCCATCCTCGCGTTGCACCTGGCCAAGTACGTGCGGGCATCCCGCGACGAACATGTACTGATCACCCGGGAGGAGATCCACGAGCTCTTCGCCGGCGTCACCAACACCATCGATCGCGATCTGGCGTTGTTCGACAAGCGGATCGGGCGTGCGATCGACAAGCTCGAGGAGATGGACTTCCTGCGCAAGCACCGCGACGACCCGGACACCTTCACGGTGAGCCCGGTCATCTCGGCGGTGATGACCGCGTCGGTGATCACCGACCTGCAGCGGCAGTTCGAACAGTTCATCGGTGCCGGCGACCTCGGCGACGACATCGGCGAATCGCCGGATCAGGCCGATGCGGCCATCCGGAGTGCGTACACCGGCGATGAGAGGGACGTTCACGGCGAGGACATTCACGGCGAGGACATTCACGACGGGGACGACGAAGGAGACGAGTGGTGAACGGAGCTGTGGACCAGTACCACCTGTCGCGACTACAGCTGATCAACTGGGGGGTGTTCGACGGCTATCACTCGATTCCGTTCAGCGCCGGCGGATCCCTCATCACCGGATCGTCGGGGAGCGGCAAATCCTCACTGCTGGATGCTATTTCATTGGCGTTCCTACCCGATCACCGACGCAACTTCAACGCATCCGGCGACGCGACCGCGGCCGGCTCGTCCAGTGGCCGCCGGACAGTCGGCAAATACATCCGCGGTGCGTGGGGTGAACGCCGCAGCGGCGCCGGCGGGCAGCGCGAGATCATGTACCTGCGTGGCTCGGGACCGGCATGGGCCGCGATCGCGGTGACGTACACCTCGACCTCGGGCGAGGCCATCACCGGCCTGGTCCTGAAATGGCTGGCGGCGGGCAAGATGACCGACGCCTCGAGCACCTACTTCATCCATGACGGCGACATCGACATCGTCGACGTGTGCAACGAGTGGGCCCGGGCCAACCACAATTCCGCCATCTTCCGGGATCTCGGCTGGCGAGGCGGGCCGGGAGAGGGCAAGTACCTGTCCTCGCTCTACTCGCTGATCGGTATCCGCGGTTCGGATGCCGCGCAACAATTGTTGGGAAAGGCCAAATCACTCAAGAGCGTCGGCGGCCTCGCGCAATTCGTGCGGGAATTCATGCTTGACGAACCGAGCAGCATCGTGGGTATCACCGACGCCCTCGAACAGATCGACCCCTTGGTCGAAGCTCGTGAGCTACTCGACGTAGCGCGGCGCAAGCGCACCATCCTCGGCAGCATCGAGACCGTGCACGAACGTTACGCCGCCGAATCGGCCACGTTTTCGGTGCTCGACACGATCGACACTGCGTCGATCCGCGCGTATCTCAACAACCTGCGACGTCGGACCGCGGAGCCCGAGATCTCCGATCTCGACGACCAGATAGCCCGCCTCGACACCGATCTGGCCGCGTTGACCGCGCAACACGATCAGCTCCGCCAGGACCACAGTCATCTGCTGTCGCGGATCGCCACATCGACCGGTGACCTCGCACCGCTACAGGAACAACTGACCACCGCGCAGCGCGCCGGCAACGACGTCGCGGCGCGGCGCAGTTCGTATGACACCAAGGTCTCGGCGCTCGATTTCGACCTCCCCGACGATGCCGAGGAGTTCTGGACGCTGCGCGAGCATCTGATGGAGGAGGCCACCCGGATCGACGGGCAGCTCGACGCCGGCAAGGCTCACTACGCCGATGCCCTGGCACGCGAAGTCGCCGCTCGATCCCAGCGCGACGCCGCCCACGACGAACTGCAACGGGTGACGCAGGCCGGTTCGGCGCTTCCGCGGGCCGAGCACGAGATGCGCCGGGTGATCGCCCAGGCCCTGCAGGTCGACGAAGCCGAACTCCGTTATGTCGCCGAACTCGTCGAACTCCGACCCGAGCACGAACGCTGGCGTCTGGCGGTCGAGAAGGTGCTGCGCTCGGCCGGGTTACGACTCCTGGTTCCCGCGGAGCATTTCCGAGCCGCGTTGCGTTTCGTCAACACCCACGACATGCGTGGTCGGATCCAGCTGCACCACGCGGAGAATCGCACTGCACCGGCGCCCGAACCCGGCACGCTCGGTGCAACGTTGCGGTCGGTGGACCCGGGCCACCCGTGTGCGGCCGAGGCGATGGCCATCCTCACCCGACTCGGCAACTACGTGTGTGTCGAATCGCCGACGGAATTCACCGAGCACGCCAAGGCCGTCACCGACCGCGGTCTGCGCAAGGATTCGGCCAAGCTCGCGGTCAAGGACGACCGGCAGTCGCTGCGTCCGTCCCAGCACATCTTCGTCGGGGACGTCGACGCGAAGATCGCCGCGCTGCAGGCCGAGTTCGACGACGAACAACGCGCGTACAACGCTGCGCGGGAGGCCAGTTCGGCGCTCGACCGCGAACGTACCGAGAAGCAACACCGGCGCGACTCCTACCGCCGGGTGTGCGAACAGTTCACCCAGTGGAGTGAGATCGACACCGACTCGGCCGATGAACGGGTGGAGCAGCTCACCGAACAGTACGAGTTGTTGATGGACGAGCACCCCGATGTGGAAGCCTTGCAGCGCAAGGCCGATGACATCTGGGACCAGGTACGCGGGGCGATCTCGCAGGCGGCGTTGGTGCGCGACAAGATCGCCGGACATGATCGACGGCGCACCCAGCTGCTCGACCTCGTCGACCGGCTCGACATCGAGGACATCTCCACCCAGGCCGAGCAGACGCTGGACGGCTTCCGCGAAGAATCCGGGGCGAGCCTCGATGTGCTGGCGCCGGAGCCGTATCGGCAAGACCTGCTGAAGCTGGTGGCCAAGGACCGCGATCGGATGCGCGCAGACGCGCGACGGTCCCGCGACGAACTGGCCCGCATCCTCGACACCTACGACGAGGAGTTCCCCGACGCGGTCCCGAACGACAGCGACGACTTCGACGAACGCATCCATGATTACGTCGCGGTGAGCCGCCGGATCGACGAGCGTGAACTGCCGGCCGCCTATGAACGGATGCGTCGCCTGATCACCGAACAGGCCCCGGGCGCAATTCTCAACCTGCACATGGCCGCCGACGCCGAGGAGCGTCGCATCGTCGAACAGATCGAGCGTGTCAACACCGGCCTGGGCGCGGTGGCGTTCAACCGCGGGACCCGGCTGCGATTGCACCCGGGACGCAAGCATCTGGCTGCGGTGGCCGATCTCAGCGAGCGGGCCAGGCAGATCTCTCAGCGCACCACTGCGGTGAGTTTCGGCGACGAACAGGCGATCCTGGAGCAGTATGCGGACATCCTGCTGCTGCGCGAGCGGCTGGCCGGGGTGACGCCGGAGGATCGTCAGTGGACCCGCGACGCCCTCGACGTGCGCAACCGCTTTGACTTCTACTGCGAGGAACACGACGCGGTGACCGGCGAGACCATCCGCACCTACAGCAACGCGGGCGACAACTCCGGCGGCGAACAGGAGAAGCTGATGGCGTTCTGCCTGGCCGGCGCGCTCAGCTTCAACCTGGCGAGTCCGGACGGTACCGACAACCGCCCGATCTTCGCGCAGCTCATGCTCGACGAGGCGTTCTCGAAGTCCGATCCGCAGTTCGCGCAACAGGCGCTCTCGGCGTTCCGCAAGTTCGGCTTCCAGCTCATCATCGTCGCGACCGTGCAGAACACCAGCACTATCCAGCCGTACATCGACAACGTGGTCATGGTGTCGAAGTCCGAGGTCGGCCAGGAGGGGAGCG
Source organism: Gordonia aquimaris (assembly GCF_026262595.1). NCBI lineage: Bacteria > Bacillati > Actinomycetota > Actinomycetes > Mycobacteriales > Gordoniaceae > Gordonia > Gordonia aquimaris. The sequence continues at coordinate 22,765 of NZ_JAPKFM010000027.1, forward strand.
CAGACACCCGGCCGGTGGCCACCGCACTGTCGACGACGATCCGGGCATTCTCGGACCTGCGGCGCTCGAGCGGCGGGCAGCTGCCCGTCTGACGTTGGGCCGAACGCTCAGCGTCGAACGGCCCGCCCGGTCTCCAACCACATCGAGAACTGACATCCACGGCGGTCGTAACCGCCGCGGATGTCAGTTCTGCTTGTGGTTCCCGTTCGGCTCAGTCTCGCGCGGCGGCCAGCGCGTCGTTGAACGTCTTGCTCGGGCGCATCACCGAGGCGGTCATCTCCGGGTCCGGGTAGTAATAGCCGCCGAGGTCGACGTGATCTCCCTGCGCTCCGTTCAGTTCGCCGACGATCGCGTCCTCATTCTGGGCGAGGGCTTGCGCGAGCGACGTGAAACGCTTGGCGAGGTCGGGATCCTCGGTCTGCTCGGCGAGTTCCTGAGCCCAGTACATCGCCAGATAGAACTGGCTGCCCCGGTTGTCGAGCTCACCGGCGGCCCGCGACGGTCCCTTGTCGTTCTCCAACAGCTTGCCGGTCGCCGCGTCGAGCGCCTTGGCCAGCAGCACCGCACGCTTGTCGTCGGTCTTCTTGCCCAGTTCCTCGAGGCTCACCGCGAGCGCCAGGAATTCGCCGAGCGAGTCCCACCGCAAGTGGTTCTCTTCGATGAGCTGCTTGACGTGCTTGGGTGCCGATCCACCCGCACCGGTCTCGTACAGACCACCCCCGGCCATCAGCGGCACGATGGACAGCATCTTGGCGCTGGTGCCGAGTTCGAGGATGGGGAACAGGTCGGTGAGGTAGTCACGCAGGATGTTGCCGGTCGCAGCGATGGTGTCCATCCCGCGGATGACCCGCTCCAGCGTGTACCGCATCGCTCGGACCTGCGACATGATCTGGATGTCGAGACCCTCGGTGTCGTGATCGGGCAGGTACTTGTGCACCTTCTTGATCAGCTCGTTTTCGTGCGGGCGGTACGGATCCAGCCAGAACAGCACCGGCATCCCGGAATCGCGGCAACGCGTGACGGCCAGCTTCACCCAATCCTGGATCGGGGCGTCCTTGACGATGCACAACCGCCAGATGTCGCCCTCCTCGACGTTCTGGGTCAGCAGCACCTCGCCGGTGGCCAGGTCGGTGATGTTGGCTACCCCCGCGGCCGGCACCTCGAACGTCTTGTCGTGCGATCCGTACTCTTCGGCTTTCTGCGCCATCAGCCCGACGTTGGGCACGGTGCCCATGGTGGTCGGATCGAACTGCCCGTTGGTCTTACAGAAGTTGATCATCTCCTGGTAGATCCGCGAGAAGGTCGACTCCGGGTTGACGGCCTTGGTGTCCTTGAGCCGCCCGTCGGCGCCATACATCTTGCCGCCGGCACGGATCATCGCCGGCATAGACGCATCGACGATGACATCGCTGGGGGAGTGGAAGTTCGAAATGCCGCGGGCCGAATCGACCATCGCCAGTTCGGGCCGGTGTTCGTGGCACTTGTGCAGGTCGTCGATGATCTCCTCGCGCTGCGCGCTCGGCAACGACTCGATCTTGCTGTAGAGGTCGGACAGACCGTTGTTGACGTTCACGCCGAGTTCGTCGAACAGTTCGCCGTGCTTGGCAAATGCATCCTTGTAGAACACCTTGACCGCGTGTCCGAACACGATCGGGTGCGACACCCGCATCATCGTGGCCTTGACGTGCAGCGAGAACATCACGCCGGTCTTGTAGGCGTCCTCGATCTGCTCTTCGTAGAATTCGACGAGCGCCTTCTTGGACATGTACATGCTGTCGATGACGTCGCCGTCGGTCAGCGACACCTTCGGCTTGAGAACGAGGGTCTCGCCGTCGGAGGTGATGAGCTCCATCTTGACCTCGCGGTCGCCGGAGACGGTCATCGATTTCTCGCCGTGATAGAAGTCGCCCTCGGTCATGTGCGCGACGTGGGTCCGCGACGCCATCGACCACTCACCCATGCTGTGCGGGTGCTTGCGGGCGTATTCCTTGACGGCCTTGGGGGCTCGCCGGTCGGAGTTGCCCTCACGCAGAACCGGGTTGACCGCGCTGCCCAGGCACTTGGTGTAGCGGTCGCGGATCGCCTTCTCTTCGTCGGTCTTGGGATTGCCCGGGAACTCCGGCAGGTCGTAGCCCTTCTCCTGCAACTCCTTGATGGCCGCCAGCAATTGGGGGACCGACGCACTGATGTTGGGCAGCTTGATGATGTTGGTCTCGGGAAGCTGGGTCAGCCGGCCCAACTCGCCGAGGTTGTCGGGCACCTTCTGGTCCTCGGGAAGCAGATCGGAGAACTCGGCGAGGATGCGCGCGGCGACCGAGATGTCACTGGTCTCGATGTTGATGTCGGCGGCATCGGCGAACGCGCGTATCACCGGCAAGAAGGCGTAGGTCGCGAGCATCGGCGCCTCGTCGGTCAGCGTGTAGATGATGGTCGGCTTCTCCGCGCTCATGTTCTCTTCTCAACTCCAGTTCTTGGTCGCGTATGCAAGTGGTGCGAGATTTTGTCTCGGCGTTACCAGTATCACGTCGGAGCGGGCGTTGTGTGCACCGACCGGTTCACCCCCGCCTGTTGGCAGAGCACAACCTGTCATCGGAACGGGTCCCAGCGCGAAGCCCCGAGCGCTCGTAACGCTACGCCGATCCGCCAGTAGAGGAGACCGCCGAGTCCCCGTGGAAAGAACGTCGAGGTCGTGACGAGTTCGGCGCCGACGTGTCCGTCGGCGGATCTGTCGGTGATCGCATGATCGACGAACGCGCGGCCGGGCTGTCCGCGCTCGGTCCCCATCCGCAGATGCGTCGGCTCGGTGGCCGCCACGACCTCCCAGCGCGTGCCCGTGCGCGATCGCAGGCGCCGCCACAGATCGGGGGCTGACCGGTCCTCGACGCGTCGATCGACGGTGCCGAACGAAACCTCTCCGGCCCATGGCGGGTCGGTGGGTAGAGGTTCGGCAGCGCATGTGTCGGCGGTCGCGTTCGACCACTCCACCGAGTTGTCGCCGCGGGCCACCCGCTGCAGCGTCGCGGCCAGCGCCGCGCGATAGGTCATGAGTCCGCCGGTCGGCGGGGCGATCACATCGTCGATGTCGTGTTCGTGGCAGATCGCATCGCATTCCAGTGACTCGATCAGTGGGCGGGCGATCTTGCCCCTGATCGGGGTCACCAGGCGCACCCAGCGACTCGCGATGGTGGGGGTGAGGTAGGGCAGGACGATCATCCGTCGTGGGGGCAGGCCGGCGACCTCGGCGTATCGCTGCATCATGTCGCCGTATTCCAGGACATCCGGTCCGCCGAGATCCCACGTCCGTGACGTCGGCACGTCAGCGGTGGCTGCCTCGACCAGATAGTGCAACGCGTCGCCGACGGCGATCGGCTGGATCTTGTTGTGCACCCACCGTGGTGTGGTCATCACCGGCAATCGCTCGGTGAGGTGCCGGATCAGCTCGAAGGATGCCGACCCCGATCCGATCAGGGTGCCCGCCTGCAGCGCGACCGTCTCGATCCCCGAATCGATCAGGATCTCGCCGACCTCGGCGCGTGATGCCAGATGCTCGGACAACTCCACACCCTCGGGATGCAGACCGCCCAGATACACGATGCGCGACACCCCACAGGCAGACGCCGCGGCCACCACGTTCTGTGCGGACCGCCGCTCCTCGTCGGCGAAGTCGGCGTCGGTGCTCATTGAATGCACCAGGTGATAGACAACGTCGATGTCGACGAAAGCTTCGAGCAGGGAATCACGGTCGGACAGGTCGCCACGCACCACCTCTGCACGGGAGTTGGCGGCCCAGGGCGCATCGGCGATCTTGGCCGGGGTGCGGGCCAGCGCCCGCACCCGATGTCCGCGGGCCAGCAGGCGGGGCGCCAAGCGGCCACCGACGTAGCCCGTGGCTCCGGTCACCAGACACCGTCGAGAGTCGTCCACGACTCCACCCTACGGATTCGCCCGACAGACCACGGTCGCGTTTCGACTCGACGTCGAAAGTGAGGTGAACGTGCCGACAATCGGCACGTTCACCTCACACGTCGTCGGGCTGGCCCGCCCCAGCGCTCAGCTGTTGGTTTGTTCCTTCTCGGCGGCGGCGATCTCGGCGCGCACCTGATCCATGTCGAGGTCGCGGACCGCGCCGATCAATTCGTCGAGCTGCGCAGCAGGCAGTGCTCCCGGCTGGTTGAAAACCAGGACACCATCTCGGAAGGCCATCAGGGTGGGAATCGATCGGATGCCGAACCCGCCGGCGAGCTGCTGCTCTGCCTCGGTGTCGACCTTGCCGAACACGATGTCGTCGTTCGTCTCGGACGCCTTCTCGAACACTGGCGCGAACTGGCGGCACGGTCCGCACCATCCCGCCCAGAAGTCCAGCAGGACGATGCCGTCCTGGCCGATGGTCTCTTGCAGATTGTCGATGGTGATCTCACGAGTGCTCATGACACTTCCAATGCATACCCCTACGGGTATATTCCTCGGGTGCAGTCCGCGTTCCACGCTACGCACATTCCGTGCAATGCTCCATCCGACGCCCGCTACCTCAGGGCGGCAGCCAATCTCCGCCACTGCTCGCGGGGCATCGCGCGATGGTCGGCCTGGAGGACCTGGACGCAGACATGATCGGCGCCCGCCGCACGATGTGCCTCGATCCGGTCGAGCACGACCGCTTCGTCACCCCAGGCGATCAGTGCGTCGAACAGTCGGTCGCTGACCGTCTGCAGATCGTCTTCGGAAAAGCCCAGGCGCAGGAGGTTGTTGGCGTAGTTGGGCATTGCGAGGTAGCCGGTGAGCCACTTGGTGCCGATAGCGCGCGCCTCATCGCGGTCCGACGCCAGGATCGCCGTCTGCTCGGGAGCGACCAACGGTCCCTCGCCCACGGCCGCACGCGCAATCGCGGTGTGCTCAGGTGCCACCAGATACGGGTGCGCTCCGCGGCTGCGTTCAGATGCCAACGCGAGCATCTTGGGACCCAACGCGGCAAGGACGCGACTGTCGACCGGAACCGGATCGGCCGCCGCGTCAAGACCGTCGAGAAAGGCTTTGGTGGTGGCCAACGGCTTCCGGTACCGACCGGCCTCCTGGGCATCGATCAACGGCGCGTGGCTGATCCCCAGTCCCACCAGGAACCGAGGTCCGTGTTCTGCGGTGAGGCGCGCGTGCGCCGCTGCGACGTCTGCCGGCTCATGCATCCACATGTTCAGGATGCCGGTGGCGATGACCGCCTTGGTGGTCGCCCCAAGTAGGTTCTCCACCGAATCCATCAGCGGCCCACCGACATCGGGCACCCACAGCGCGGTGAACCCGAGCTCGTCGAGCTCGGCCGCCGCCTCGGCGGCCTCCGCGGAATCGCCATAACGCAGCGGTGAACTCCAGATACCAACCCCGTTCAGTTCCATGACCCGACCCTACCGGGGTGTGCCGAGTGGCCCGAATTGCCGAGTGTTGGCCCGAATGGTGCTGTTGTCGGCACCCAACGGCGCTCTATGTTGATGGTGATCGACATCACAGTTCGGCTGCGGGAGTCATCCGACCCCCGCCGAGGCAGAAGGGGACAAGAATGCCGCTCGAACCGGTATCACAGGGGCTGTTGCAGCAACTCGCCGAGGAACGCCAGCCACCGATCAGCGAACAGACACCGGCACTGGCCAGGATGACCGGACCCATCTTCGCCGGCATGAGTGGTCGGGGACCGGAGGTCGGTGCGGTCCGCAACGTCAAGCTCAAGGGTGCTGACGGCGGCCTGTTCCGGGTGCGCGCACTCATTCCCGAGGGAGAACCCGAAGCGGTGATCGTCTACTTCCACGGCGGCGGTTGGGTGCTGGGTGACATCGATCTGCAGTACGACCATGTCGGGCGCGATCTGGCGAACCGCACGCGGTCGACGGTCGTCCTCGTCAATTATCGGAAGGCGCCGGAGCATCGGTTCCCGACCGCGATCGAGGACAGCTACCTCGGCTTGTGCTGGGCTGCCGAACATCTCGCCGAACTCGCCACAACCGGCGCGCCGCTGATCGTCGCGGGCGACAGCGCCGGCGGCAACATCGCCGCGGTGATGACCCACTGGGCGCGCGACCGCCGTGGCCCACAGATCGACTATCAGGCCCTGGTGTATCCGGTCACCGACTGCGATGTCGACACGCCGTCCTACGTGGACCCCGAGAACCAACTGATGCTCAGCCGGGACACGATGATCTGGTTCTGGGACCACTATTTGCCCGACGTCGCGGCCCGAACCCACCCCGACGCATCACCACTGCGCGCCGCCGACCTGTCGGGCCTGCCACCCGCGTTGGTCTATGTCTGCCAATACGACCCGCTGCATGACGAGGGGGTGGCCTACGCCCGGGCGCTGGAGAAGGCCGGTGTACCGGTCACCCTCGCCGAGGCAGAAGGACAGATGCACATCTACTTCCAGATGGCGAACATCTTGCCGGGCTATCAGACCGGCATAGCGCTCGTCGCCGACCACATCACCACCTTCATCAGTAATCACGCGCACACCAGCGCGCCACAGGAAGAGGCCACCAGCGATGCCTGACCGGGACGTACTGATCATCGGCGCCGGTTTCTCCGGCCTGTATCAACTTCACAAACTCCGCGAACTGGGATTCGATGCCCATGTCGTCGAGGCCGGGCCGCAGGTGGGCGGCACCTGGTACTGGAATCGATATCCCGGCGCGCGATGCGACATCGAATCGATCGGTTACTCCTACTCTTTCGATCCCGAATTGCAGCAGGAGTGGAACTGGACCGAGCGCTATGCGGCGCAACCCGAGATTCTCGCCTACCTCGAACACGTTGCGGACAAGCTCAACCTTCGCACGGACATCTCATTCGACACTCGGGTCGTATCACTCGATTTCGACGATCCGCAGGACATGTGGACCGCAACCACCGACAGCGGGGCGACGATCACCGCGCGCTACGTCGTCGCCGCGACCGGATGTCTGTCCAAACCGCTGCTTCCCGAGTTCCCCGGCCTCGACGACTTCGCCGGAGACGTGTACTGGACCTGGGACTGGCCCACCGACGAGGTGGATTTCGCCGACAAACGGGTCGCGGTCATCGGCACCGGATCGTCGGGAATTCAGACAATCACGGCCATCGCACCCACGGTTGGTTCGCTGACGGTGTTCCAACGGACCCCAACCTACGCCGTCCCCGCGCAGAACCGGCTCATCGCCGAAGAACTGGCGGAACTGAAGACCCACTACGACGACTTCCGGGCGGAGAGCCGACTCTCGGTCGGCGGAATACCTTGTGGCGATGAACTTCCGCCGTTCTTCGACGACCTCGACGATGGGCGCATCCGTTCGGAACTGCATATGCGCTACGACGATGGTGGCCTGTGCTTCCAGCAGTCCTTCCGCGATCTCCTGCAGAACGAGGAGGCGAATGCCCGGGCCGCCGAGTATGTGCGCAACCGCATCAAGGACAAGGTGCACGATCCGGCGGTGGCCGAGAAGCTGACTCCTCGGTCGTACCCGATCGCGGCCAAACGGATGTGCGTGGACACCGGCTACTACGAGGTCTACAACCAACCCAATGTGACGCTGGTCGACGTCAACGAACAACCGATCGAACGCATCACCGAACACGGGATCCGGGCCGGGGGGACCGACCACGAGTTCGACGTGATCATCCTGGCCACCGGTTTCGACGCGATGACCGGGGCGCTGGCGGCGATCGACATCCGCCACGGCGCACAAACGCTGCGCGACAAGTGGTCCGACGGACCGCGGACGTACCTCGGACTGATGTCGGCCGGTTTCCCGAACCTGTTCACCGTGACCGGACCGCAGAGCCCGTCGGTGCTGTCGAACATGGTGACGTCCATCGAGACCCACGTGGAGTGGATCAGTGCCGCGTTGAGCCACCTGCGCGAACACGGCCTGACACGCATCGAGCCGGACGTGGCGGCCGAGGACAACTGGGTCAACACGACCAATGACGCCGCCGACATGACGCTGCTCAAGCAGGCTCCGTCGTGGTACATGGGCGCCAACGTGCCCGGAAAACCTCGTGCCGCGTTGCCGTTCGTCGGTGGGGTGGGCACTTACCAGCAGATCCTCGACGGGATCGCAGTGACCGGGTACCATGGGTTCGAACTGGTCTGAGGCCGGCCCTGCGCGACGTCGGTTCCCCGTGGGTGCTCCTGCGGGGAACCGACGTCGACGTCATTGTGCGTGTGCCGTGCCCGCCCACCGGCGCATCGCACGCGAGAAACTCGACCAATCGCGATATCCCAAACGTTCGGCGATCTGCGTACGCGGCAGATTCGTGTCCCGCATGAGGTCATGGGCGAGGCTTCGACGCACATCGTCATGGATGGCGCGGTACGACGTGCCCTCACGCGTCAGGCCGCGACGCAGGGTCCGTGCGGAGTAGTGCAGGTCGGCAGCGCACTCTTCGAGAGTGCAGTCCAGCGACGGCCTATCGAGCAGGTAGGCACGCACGCGTCCGGCGATCCCGTTGGCATGCAGCCTTTCTGCTCGAATCCGCTCGCACTGCTCGATGATCACCGCAGCGGTGTGCGGGTTGGCCATCGGCAACGGAAGGTCCAGGTAGGACCGCTCGAAAATCAATTCGTCACGCGTACAACCGAATCGAACCGGAGCGTTGAAGACCTCGGTGTAGGCCCGACGCACCGCAGCATCCTCGACGCGATGGGCGAACCGCACTTCCTGCAGCGGCGTGACGCCGGTCCCGGCGAACAGTTCACGTTGCATTTGCACGCTGGCGCTCAGATCGCGTTCGATCACGAATGCGGCGATGTCGTCGGGCACACCGTCGGTGTGCGCGGCGAGCGACCACCGCTCGCCGGCGAGTAACTCACCGGTCATGGTGGCGAAAGCGAACGTCAGCGGCGAGTACCGCAGCCCGCAGCGCACCATGTCGGCGACGATCTCACATGCCTGGAGCAGGTAGCCGTAGTAACCGTAGGACGTCAGGTGATACTCCCGACCGATCTGCGCCCCGATTGCCGGTCGGTGCCCGAGGGCATCGAGCAGGTTTCGGATGACGACGATCTCCTGCTGCGCCTCGATCAGGACGGTGGCGTCACCCAGCGATGCGCGGGTCAGCCCACTGCCGTCGAGTAGACGCTCGATCGCACTCCCGTGCCGCTGTGCCCAGTCGCAGATGATGGCCACGCCGGCCGTCGTGCGGGGGTGGTCCCACGGATCCGGCATGCGGGCGAACACGGGGTCCGCAGGATCGGAGTCGTCCAGCCCCCCGCCGGCTTCGACGATCATCGTCACGCTGTCATCCTCTCCTCAGACGCACACCCTGCCCTGTGAGCAGTATCACGCCTCATCCAGATCACGGCAACGACCCCACCGTTGTGACCTGCACCTTTGTGGGACAAGTGTCCAGCTCGAAGATGGCCGCAATTGCAGTGGTTCTGGCCGCGGATGGCCTGTTGTCACCCGAGAGTCCGACCATACGCTCATCCACGACCGAAGTGACAGGTGTCACACGCTGGGTTTCGGTGCGAAGCGGGTCACCGGTGCGTCTGTCCTGCGCACCTGTGCGTGCGCCGGAGCTTTTGCCCGAGTTCCCACCGAGTTCTAAGGAGCAGACAAATGAAGACCAAGGCAGCGATCCTCGAGGATGTCGGCGCCGAATGGAAGATCGACGACGTCGAGCTGGGCGAGCCGGTTGCGGGGGAGGTACAGGTCAAACTGGCAGCGTCTGGCCTCTGCCACTCTGACGCACATCTGCAGAGCGGCTCGAGCCCAGTGCCGTTCATGCCCGTCCTAGGCGGCCACGAAGGAGCGGGGGTCATCACCAAGGTCGGGCCGGGTGTCACCGGGCTGGAGGAGGGCGATCACGTCGTTTTGGCGTTCATCCCCGCCTGTGGCACGTGTCCGGCGTGTGCCACCGGTCGGCAGAACCTGTGCGACGAAGGCGCGGGACTGCTGTCGGGTCAGGCCATCTCGGACAAGAGCTACCGGGTCAGCCGCAACGGGCAGCCGGTGCTACAGATGTGCCTGCTGGGCACCTTCGCGCCCTATGTCACCGTCCACCAGGCCTCAGTGGTCAAGATCGAGCAGGACATCCCGCTCGACAAGGCTGCGCTGCTCGGCTGCGGCGTCTCGACCGGCTGGGGGTCGGCGACCGAGATCGGTGACACCCGTCCCGGCGACGTCGTCGTGGTGATGGGCGTGGGCGGCGTCGGGATCAACGCCGTCCAGGGCGCAGCGTTCGCCGGTGCCCGCTACGTCATCGCCATCGATCCGGTCGAGTTCAAGCAGAAGAAGGCCATGGAGTTCGGTGCGACACACACCTACTCCACGGTGGACGAGGCGATCGCCGAGTTGCCGGACCTCACCTGGGGGCACATGGCCGACGTCGTGATCATCACCGTCGGGGTGATCTCCGGTGAGCACGTCCAGCAGGCCCTGGGACTGACCGCCAAGGGCGGGCAGGTCGTGGTCACCGGCATGGGCGATTTCCAGGACGGGCAGGTCGATCTCAATCTGTTCGAGTTGACCTTGCTGCAGAAGCGGGTGCAGGGGGCCATCTTCGGCGGGGTCGGTCCGCGCACGCAGATCCCCAAGCTGTTGCACCTGTATCGGACCGGACACCTCAAGCTCGACGAGCTCGTGACCACGACGTATCGGCTCGAGGACATCAATCAGGGCTATCGCGACATGGCCGAGGGCAAGAACCTGCGCGGAGTCGTCGTCTACACCGATCAGGACTACTGAGGAGAACCACATGCGGACACACAAGGACCACTACATCAACGGACAATGGGTTCCCGCGACGGGAAGTTCGTTGCTGCCGGTGACCAACCCCGCGACCGACGAGATCATCGCTGAGGTCGGGGCCGGCTCCGCCGACGACGTCGACCGCGCCGTCGCCGCCGCGCGTGCGGCATTCGACAGCTGGGCGGCCACGCCGGTGTCCGAGCGCGCCCGCTACCTCGGTGCCATCGCACAAGGACTCACCGAGCGGGCCGATGAACTGGCAGAAGTGATCTCCAGCGAGATGGGCTCACCCCTCTCGTTCGCTCGGGCCGCTCAGGTTCCGTTGCCGATCAACAGCTTTGCCCAATCGGCCACGATCGTCACCGAGTTCGAATTCGAACAGAGCTACCGGGGCTCGACGATCGTCCGCGAACCCTACGGCGTCATCGGAGCGATCACGCCGTGGAACTACCCGCTGCATCAGATCGCCCTCAAAGCCGCCTACGGCATGGCCGCGGGCAACACCGTCGTCGTGAAACCGAGTGAGAACACTCCGCTCAACGCGATCATTCTCGCCGAGATCGTCGAGGCGGCTGGCCTTCCGGCCGGTGTCTTCAACGTCGTGTTCGGCACCGGACCCGAGGTGGGGGAGGCGATCGCGTCTCATCCCGACGTCGACCTGGTGAGCTTCACCGGATCCACCCGCGCCGGACGGCGAGTCAGCGAACTGGCATCGGGGACCGTGAAGCGGGTCTCCCTCGAGCTCGGCGGCAAGAGCCCCAACATCCTACTCGACGATGCCGACCTGAACGCCGCAGTGCCGGCCGCAGTGCAGGCGGCGATGATCAACTCCGGCCAGACGTGTTCGGCGTTGACCCGCCTGCTGGTGCCCCGCGCCAAGCTGGCCGAGGTCGAGGGCATCGCCAAGGCGGTCACCGAATCGATCACGGTGGGTGACCCGACGGACGAGACCACCGTCCTGGGCCCGTTGTCCTCGCGCACCCAGCAGGAACGCGTGCTCGGCTACATCCGCAAGGGCATCGACGAGGGCGCCCGGGTGGTGACCGGCGGCCAGACCGAGCCCGCGGAGGGCGGGGGTGCCTACGTGTCGCCGACGGTGTTCTCCGATGTCACACCGGAGATGACGATCCACCGCGAGGAGATCTTCGGCCCGGTATTGGCGATCGAGCCATACGACACCGAGGAGGAGGCCGTCGCGATCGCCAACGACACGATCTACGGACTGGCCGGTGGGGTGTGGTCGGGCTCGACGGAGCGCGCCCAGCAGGTCGCGCGCAAGATCCGCGCCGGCCAGATCGCCGTCAACGACGCCGGGATGAATCTCGACGCGCCTTTCGGCGGGTACAAGCAGTCCGGAATCGGCCGCGAGGCAGGACAATTCGGGCTTGAGGAGTTTTTGGAAGTGAAGTCGATCCAAGGCTGACGACCATGGGGCTTCGGGCGCCCGGCGAATCGCCGATTCGCCCTCGGAACACCGGCAGCCCGACCTACTGTGTGGTCGAGGCCACAATGCCGGGGTGCCCGATGGCCCCACACTTTCACGACAGGGGAACAGACGAGGATGACTGCCACCGCCAGCGGACAGACCAGCGAACTGACCACCGAGCCGATGCGTTCACGGCGTAACCATTGGAACAACCAGATCCGCCGACACTCGTTCATGGTGCCCGATCAGGTCGCGGTGAAGTACCTCGACCGGGCGACCACGTGGCGGCAACTCGAGGAACGAACCCACGCGTTTGCGGCCGCCCTGCACCGGCGCGGCGTCCGATTCGGGGATCGCGTGCTCATGGCGATGCTGAATCGCACGGAGTACATCGAGGCTGTTCTCGGTGCCAACCTGATCGGCGCGATCCCGGTACCGGTGAACATCCGGATGAGCCCGGCCGAGGTCGCGTTCTTGCTGACCGACAGCGGTTCGAAGATGGTGGTGACCGAGGCGATGCTGGCGCCGCTGATCGACGCTGCCGTCGCGTCGGCCGGGGGCGTCGAGGGCATCATCGTGGTCGATCGGCCGGCCGACTCCGACCACCTCGACTATGCGGCGCTGCTGACCGAGGACCCGTCGGATCTGCCCGAGATCGATGTACCCGAGGATGCCGTGGCCCTCATCATGTACACCTCTGGCACAACCGGTAAACCCAAGGGCGCCATGTTGACTCACCAGAACCTCCAGGCGCAGGCGATGACGGTGATCGCCACGTCGGGGGAGAGCGGCGCGGATGACGTCGCATCCGTGGTGCCGCCCATCTTCCACATCGCGGGAGTCGCGGCGTTCGCGCCGGTCTTCTATCGCGGTGTCCGATCGGTGATCCACCCGTTGGGCGCCTTCGATCCCGACGACATGCTGGACACGCTGGAACGCGAGGGGACGACCTCGGTGTTCATGGTGCCCGCCCAGTGGCAGGCGGTATGTGCCGCGCAGCAGGCGCGTCCGCGCGATCTCAAACTGCGGACCATCAGTTGGGGCGCCGCGCCTGCGTCGGACACGGTCCTCAACGCGATGAACGAGAACTTCCCACAAGCGATGAACATGACCGCTTTCGGACAGACAGAGATGTCGCCGATCACCTGCATCCTCGAAGGCAAGGACGCGCTGCGCAAGATCGGTTCGGTCGGCAAGGTTGTGCCGGCGGTGACCGCACGCATCGTCGATCCCATGATGAATGACGTCAAGCGCGGCGAGGTCGGTGAGATCGTCTACCGCGGACCCAACATGATGAAGGGGTACTGGCAGAATCCGCAGGGCACCGCGGATGCGTTCCGCGGTGGTTGGTTCCACTCCGGCGACCTGGTGCGCGAGGACGAGGAGGGCTTCCTCTACGTCGTCGACCGTGCGAAGGACATGATCATCTCCGGCGGTGAGAACGTCTACTGCGCCGAGGTGGAGAACGTGTTGTTCTCCCATCCCAAGATCACCGAGGCCGCGGTGATCGGGCGCGCCCACGAGAAGTGGGGAGAGGTGCCGGTCGCAGTGGTGGTGCTCGCCGAAGGCGTCGACGACCTGACGTTGGCCGAACTCGAGCCGTTTCTCAACGAGAACCTGGCCCGCTTCAAACAGCCCAAGGACCTCGTCATCATCGACGAACTGCCACGCAACGCCGGCGGCAAGGTGGTCAAGCCGAAGCTGCGCGATGCCTATGGCAGCAAGGACGAAGGTCTCGCGCACTGAGCGGATGATCGTCGCGGCGACTGCCCTTCGTGACGGCCTCCGCAAGCTCCGGCCTCCTCAGGGACCAGCGGCCCGACCCCTGAGGAGCGAGCTTGCGAGCGTCACGAAGGGGGGTCTACTTCGCGTAGTCGTAGAAGCCCTTACCGCTCTTCTTGCCGAGGTAGCCGGCCTCCACCATGCGCTGCAGCAGCGGCGGCGGCGCGAGGTGCGGCTCGCGGAATTCCTGATAGAGCGACTCGGTGACGTCGAGGATCACGTCGAGGCCGATGGTGTCGGTCAGGGTCAACGGCCCCATCGGGTGGGCACAACCGTTGATCATGCCGGTGTCGATGTCCTCCTTGGACGCATAACCGCTCTCGTACATTCGGATGGCACTCACCAGGTAGGGGACGAGCAGCGCGTTGACGACGAAACCGCCGCGGTCACCGGCCTGGATGGTCTTCTTGCCGAGGTGGTCGCGGGCGTAGGCGGTGACGGTCTCGACGGCCTCCGATGAACTCGCGAGGCTGCTGATGATCTCCACCAGTGGCATCACGGGGACCGGGTTGAAGAAGTGCACACCGACCACGCGCGAGGGATCGGCGACGTCCTTGGCGACCCGGATGATCGGGATCGACGAGGTGTTGGTCGCCAGGATCGCCTCGGGTGCGGTCACCTTGTCGAGTTCGGCGAAGAACCCGACCTTGAGCGATTCGACCTCCGGTAGAGCCTCGATGACGAGTTCGCGATCACCGAAGTCCTTGACCGCCGTGGTGAGACGTAGCCGGTCGAGGGCCTGCTGCGCGTCGTCTTCGCTGATCTTGCCCTTTGCCACGCCACGTGCGAGCGACTTGTCGATGCGCGCACGGGCGGCGTCGGCCGCGGCGTCGTCGCGTTCGAGGACGAGGACGTCATCACCGGCGCGGATCGCGACCTCGGCGATCCCGGCGCCCATGGTGCCGCCGCCGACCACTCCCAGCTGTGTCATGCATTCTCTCCAGATCTCGAGGACGGGTCGTGGTCAGGATAGACGTGGCGACCGGGACGACCACATCGGCGATCAACCGACCACCCGGCAAGAAATGTGAGCAATCCCTCATCTTTGGCATTGATCCGACGCTCAACGAGTTCACGTTCGCCGGGATTCCCGCCGCTGCGGGCCTGTTTTCGGTGCGGCGGCGGTCCGGTTCGGCGTCCCACGGGCGACGTGTTCGCGCGGTCTGCCACGCGGACTCACGCAACGTACTCGCGCGTAGGGAATCGATTCGCAACAATCGAGCGGTGTCCGTCGCCGATGTACCCGAAACGTCGGCCGGAGCCACCCGACCTGGTAATCGTCACGACCCGCTCGGCGGGGAGCGCGACACCCGCGCGGACCGACCGACACGACCACAGAGAAGGGAGTCGGTGATGTTCACTCGCATTGCCATCGTGAACCGGGGAGAGTCCGCGATGCGGCTCATCCACGCCGTGCGCGGACTGTCCGCCGAGACCGGACAGCCGATCGAGGTGATCGCCCTGCATACCGACGTCGACCGCAACGCCTCATTCGTGCGGGCAGCTGACGTCACCTACGATTTGGGCCCGGCCGCGTCGCGCCCCTATCTCAATCTCAAGATCCTCGAACGTGCGCTACTCGAGACCGGCGCCGAAGCCGCCTGGGTCGGGTGGGGCTTCGTCGCCGAGGACCCGTTGTTCGCCGAACTCTGCGAACGCATCGGCGTGACCTTCGTCGGACCGTCGGCCGAGGCGATGCGCAAACTCGGCGACAAGATCGGCGCCAAGCTCATCGCCGAAGAGGTGGGTGTGCCCGTCGCGGCATGGAGCCGTGGTGGCGTCGACACCCTCGACGATGCGGTGGCCGCGGCGGCCGATATCGGCTACCCGCTGATGCTGAAGGCCACAGCCGGCGGTGGCGGCCGTGGTATTCGTAAGGTGACCAGCGATGCCGAACTCCGCGATGCCTACACCCGCACCCGTGACGAGGCCGAGCGCGCCTTCGGCAGCGGTGTGGTGTTCTTGGAACGCCTGGTCACCGGTGCACGCCACGTCGAGGTCCAGGTGATCGCCGACGGCCAGGGCACGGCGTGGGCGTTGGGCGTGCGTGACTGTTCGGTGCAGCGACGCAACCAGAAGATCATCGAGGAATCGGCGTCACCGGTGCTGCCCGCCGACCAGGTCGCCAATCTCAAGGCCTCCGCTGAGCGTCTCGCCGTCGCCGTCGGCTATCGCGGCGCGGCCACCGTGGAGTTCCTCTACCACCCGGGCGAGAACCTGCTGGCCTTCCTCGAGGTCAACACCCGACTGCAGGTCGAGCACCCGATCACCGAGACCACCACCGGTTTCGACCTGGTCCGCGCCCAACTGCACGTGGCCTCCGGTGGCCGCCTGGAGGGCGAGCCGCCGGCCGAACGGGGCCACGCCATCGAGGCCCGGCTCAACGCCGAAGATCCCGACCGCGACTTCGCGCCGGCACCCGGCCGCATCGCGCTGCTCGAACTGCCGGCCGGCCCCGGCATCCGTGTCGACACCGGCGTCAGCGAGGGCGACACGATTCCGGCGGACTTCGATTCGATGATCGCCAAGATCATCGCCTACGGACGTGACCGCGAGGAGGCGCTCGGCCGATTGCGCCGCGCCATGCGTGAAACCCGCGTCATCATCGCCGGCGGCGCCACCAACAAGAGTTTCGTCCTCGAACTGCTCAGTCGACCCGAGGTGATCGACGGCAGCGCCGACACCGGCTGGATCGACCGCGTTCGCGCCGACGGCGGGCTGGTGGCCAACCGGCACTCGGCCATCGCACTGGCCGCCGCCGCCATCGATGCCTACGAGGAGGAGGAACTCGTCGAGCGGCAGCGCTTGCTGTCGACCGCGTCGGGTGGGCGCCCGCAGGTACAGCACGACAGTGGTCGTCCGCTGGATCTCAAACTGCGTGGTGTCGGCTACCGGGTGCGCGTCGCCCGCATCGGTGCACACCGCTTCCGGGTCGGGATCGAGGCAGGCGTCGAGACCCACACCGCCGATGTCGACCTCGAACGCTTCGACGATCACACCGCCCAGATGGTGGTCAACCATGTCCGGTACCGCTTGGTCACCGACACTCACGGCCCCATCCACCTCGTCGACGTCGACGGCGTCACCCACCGGGTGAGTCGCGACGAAGGCGGTGTCCTGCGATCACCGGCGCCGGCCCTGGTGGTGGCCACACCGCTGGAGGTCGGAGCCGAGGTCGAGGCCGGCGCGCCGGTGCTGGTGCTGGAGAGCATGAAGATGGAGACGGTGCTACGTGCCCCGGTGCGCTCCCGACTCAAGGAGTCCATGGTCTCGGTCGGCACCCAGGTCGAGACCGGCGCGACCCTGTTGCGTCTGGAGCCACTCGCCGACGACGACGACGCCGAGGCGGCCGAGGAGACCACCGAAGCGGTCGACCTCGAACTGCCCGCGCAGCGCACCGATGTGCAGGCGCACGAGCGCACCACTCGCACGCAGGAGGATCTCCGCAGTCAACTGCTGGGCTTCGACGTCGACCCGCACGATCGGACGCGCCTGCTCAACGATTACCTCGCCGTCCGCCACGACGCGATGGAGAGCGGCCGCCGCCCGCTGGCCGACGAGCTGGAACTGATCACCGTGTTCGCCGATCTGGCCGAGCTCAGCCAGAATCGTCCGTCCGGCGAGGTGCTGGGTGTCGAACACGTCCACAGCGCCCGCGAGAACTTCCACACGTACCTGCAGAGCCTCGACGTCGAACGGGACGGGCTCCCGGAGACCTTCCACACCCAGCTCGGTCGGGCACTTGGCCACTACGGGGTGCCCGATCTCGAGCGCAGCCCGGAGTTGGAGGCCGCGGTCTTCCGGATCTTCCTGGCGCTGCAGAACCCGGCCGACTCGGTCACCGTGATCAGCACACTCCTGCGCGAGTGGCTGCGCGAACCCACACCGCGCGACGAACTCCAGGACGCTGTTGGCAGCGCGCTGGACCGTCTGGTCGCAGCGACGCAGGTACGCTTCCCGGCCATCGCCGATCTGGCCCGCGGTGTCATCTACGCCTGGTACGGCCAACCGTTGCTGCGCCGGGATAGGGCCCGGGTGTACAACAACGTGCGCAAGCAGTTGCGCTACCTCGATGAGAACCCGACGGCGACCGACCGCGCCGAGCGGATCGCGGACATGGTGCGCAGCACCGAGCCGCTGGTCCGGCTGCTCGGTCAGCGCATCGTGCGGGGCAACCTCGACAATTCGGTGATGCTCGAGGTGCTGACGCGGCGCTACTACGGCAACAAGGGGCTCAGCGACATCCGCATCCAGCCCTCCGGTGGCGCGAGCTTCGTGGTCGCCGAACGCCACGGCGCGAATCTCGTGTCGGCGGCGGTCGGGTTCGACGATTTGCCCGCAACCATGGACGGTCTCGCCGAGCTCGCCCGCGACACCGCGTCGGTCGACGCCGACATTTACCTGAGCTGGGAACAGCAGCCGGACGCCTTCGATGCGATGGCCGCCACGCTGCACGAGATCATCTCCGCCACGGCGATGCCCACCCAGGTCCACCGGATCACGGTGACTGTCGCGGGCAGCGGCGACGCTCGGATGCACAACCACTTCACCTTCCGACCGTCGGCAACCGGCATGTCGGAGGAACGCCTCATTCGGGGACTGCACCCGTACATCGCGCAGCGCATGCAGATGGAACGGCTACGCAAGTTCGACCTCACCCAGTTGCCGTCCTCCGATGATGAAGAGGTCTACCTGTTCCGGTGTGTGGCCAAGGAGAACCCCGCCGACGAGCGGCTGATCGCCTTCGCTCAGGTGCGTGACCTGACCGCCATGCGCGAGCACGACGGGCGGCTGCTGACCCTGCCGACCGCGGAGACCACGCTGGCCTCGTGTGTCGATTCGATCCGGCGGGCCCAGCGTGGGTCGCGTTTGACGTCGTCCACCAATCGGATCGTCATGTACGTGTGGCCGCCGATCGACGCACTCGACGACGACCTGAACACGATCGCCGACTACTTCCGAGGCGCGGCCACCGGAGTCGGGCTCGAAGAGGTGCTGCTCATTGCACGGCGGCGCGAGCGCGACACAGGCGAGCTGACCAAGGTCGCCATCCGCTTCTCGGTCAACGCCACCGGTGGATTCGACGTCGCGGTCGGCGAGCCGGCCGACGAACCGATCGAACCGGTCGACGAGTACCGGCAGAAGGTGCTGCGGGCAGCCAAACGCAACACCGTCTACCCGTACGAGTTGGCCGGTCTGCTCGGTGACTTCGCCGAATACGACCTCGACGCAGAGCAGCGACTGGTGCCCGTGGATCGTCCGCGCGGGCGCAACAGCGCAGCGATGGTGGCGGGTGTGGTCACCACCGCCACCGAGAAGCATCCGGACGGCGTGACGCGGGTGGTGTTGCTCGGCGACCCGACGAAATCCCTGGGTGCGCTGTCGGAGCCGGAGTGTGCGCGGGTCATCGCCGCACTGGATCTGGCTGAGCAGATGCAGGTCCCGCTCGAGTGGTACGCGCTGTCGTCGGGCGCGCGTATTTCGATGGACTCGGGCACCGAGAACATGGACTGGGTGGCGCGGGCACTCAAACGTGTCGTTGAATACACCCAGGCAGGTGGGGAGATCAACATCGTCGTCGCCGGTATCAACGTCGGTGCGCAGCCGTACTGGAATGCCGAGGCGACGATGCTCATGCACACCAAGGGCATTCTGGTGATGACCCCGGACTCGGCGATGGTGCTGACCGGCAAGCAGTCGTTGGACTTCTCCGGCGGTGTTTCGGCCGAGGACAACTTCGGCATCGGTGGCTACGACCGCGTGATGGGCCCCAACGGGCAGGCGCAGTACTGGGCACCGAACCTCGGCGCAGCGCGCGATGTGTTGATGTCGCATTACGACCACACCTACGTCGCACCGGGCGAGCAGTCGCCGCGGCGCGCTGTCACCAGCGACCCCAGCGACCGCGACGTTTCCGACTTCCCGCATGTATTGGCCGGCAGCGACTTCACCACGGTCGGACAGATCTTCTCGGCCGAGAGCAACCCGGATCGCAAGAAGCCCTTCGACATCCGAACCGTCATGCGCGCCCTCGCCGACCAGGACCATCCGGTACTCGAACGCTGGGCAGGCATGGCCGACGCCGAGACCGCCGTGGTCTGCGACGTGCATCTGGGCGGCATCCCGGTGTGCCTGTTGGGTATCGAGTCGCGTGAGGTGCAGCGTCGCGGGTACAAGCCCACCGACGGTCCCGACACCTACACTGCCGGAACGCTGTTCCCACAGTCGTCGAAGAAGGCGGCGAGGGCCATCAACGTGGCCAGCGGCAATCGGCCGCTGGTGGTGCTGGCCAACCTGTCCGGATTCGACGGGTCACCGGAGTCGATGCGCAAACTGCAGTTGGAGTACGGCGCCGAGATCGGGCGGGCCATCGTCAACTTCCGCGGCCCGATCGTGTTCTGCGTTATCTCGCGCTATCACGGTGGTGCCTTCGTGGTGTTCTCCAAGGCACTCAATCCGAACATGACCGTCCTGGCCATCGACGGCTCCTTCGCGTCAGTGCTCGGTGGCGCCCCGGCGGCGGCTGTGGTGTTCGCCGGCGAGGTCGCCAAACGAGTGGGCGCCGATCCACGGGTGCGCGATCTGGAGTCACGGGCAGCCGAGGCCACCGGTCCCGACCGCTCCGCGCTCAACGCCGAAGTGGCCGACATTCGGCAATCGGTGCGGGCGGAGAAGATCAGTGAGATCGCGGCCGAATTCGACAAGGTGCACAGCATCCGCCGTGCCGTCGAGGTCGGTTCGGTGGATGCGGTGATCCGCGCCGACGAGTTACGCCCGCGCATCATCGGCGCCATCGAGGCCAGCCCGAACTGGTCGGCGCGGGGAGCGCACGCCGCGATGTCCTGAGGTGTGCCACCTGCCCCCTGAGGAACGAGGCGCTAGCCGAGTGTCACAAAGGGCTCCAACATAATTCAATAGGTGCGTGGCTATCGCGGCCACAACGAACCAGTGCCGGGTCAGGGGAAATCCTCCGACCCGGCACTGGTTCGTATAGTTCACCCTTGACGAGACTTACAACGTAAGGGTACAGTCATCCAGACTTCAGCCATACACCGTAAGGTTGATTCGCCGCCCATCGATCGGAGTCACGCCATGACCGCACCGAGCACACCTCGCCACGAAACCTCCGTACGTTCGGCGGCCCGCTGGGCCGGTCTGGGGTATCTGGCCATCTTCGCCCTGGCCATGTTCGCCAACTTCTTCGTGCTAGAGCGCGTGTTCGATCCCGCCGATGCGCAGGCGACACTCGACGGAGTCGCTGCGAACGGAGGCCTGCTGAGGTGGGGGATCATCGCGTTTGCGGCCGTGTTCCTCGTCGACATCGTCGTTGCGTGGGCTTTGTACGTGCTGTTCCGCCCGGTCCACCGAGATCTGTCCCTCCTCGCCGCATGGGCGCGGCTCACCTACACCGTGTTTCTCGGTGTCGGACTGGTCTTCGCGGTGGCCGCCCTGCTGATAGCGGAGAACTCCACCGAAGCGACGGCCGCGGACGTGCAGCTCGCAATGCGCTCGTTCGAGATGACGTGGCTGATCGGGTTGACCGCGTTCGGTGTCCACCTGATCGTGTTGGCCCGTCTGATGTCGGTTTCCGCCGGCGCACCCCGGTGGCTGACCGTTGCGCTCACAGTGGCCGGTGTCGCCTACATCGTCGACACCGGTGCACACATCCTGCTGGCCGACTACGCGTCCTATGCCGACACCTTCCTGGTGATCGTCGCGGTGCCGTCAGTGGTCGGTGAACTCGGTCTGACCGTGTGGCTCCTGCGGATCGCCGCACATCGGACCGCCACGCCGGCGGCGACATCGCTCGAGGCCGAACGGGTCTCGACGACGGTTTCCTGACTCCGCAGCGCCTCACCGCGCGGCACCAAGCGCCCAGGGCCGGCCCCTCCGACATGTGGAGGGGCTCTCAGCGTGTGCAATCGTCCCGTTCCACCCTTGACATACAACCAATTGGTTGTATGTTTGAGAGGTGACCGACGAGGACGAGGAACGAGCAGACGCCCTCTTCCATGCGCTCTCCGACCGCACCCGTCGCGACATCATGCGTCGGGTGCTGGCAGGAGAGCATTCGGTCTCGGTGCTCGCGGCGAAGTACGACATGAGTTTCGCCGCGGTGCAGAAGCACGTCGCCGTGCTCGAACGAGCAGGCCTGCTGGTCAAACGGCGCAGTGGCCGGGAACAGTTGGCATCCGGCGACGTGTCAGCGGTGCGCGCGGTATCGGACCTGTTGACCGACCTCGAACAGGTATGGCGGGGCCGAGTGGCGCGAATCGACGAACTGATCGAAACCGAAACACCATCGAAGGACTGAATCATGCCTGTCACCAATGTGTCTCACGACATCGACACCCGCACCCTGACCATCACGGCGGAGTTCGCCGCTCCGGTCGAGCGGATCTGGCAGATCTATGCCGATCCTCGTCAGTTGGAGAAGATCTGGGGTCCGCCGTCGTATCCGGCGACCTTCGTCGAGCACAGCCTGCAACCCGGAGCCCGCGTCACCTACTACATGACCAGTCCGGAAGGGGAGAAGTTCGCCGGTTATTGGGTGATCCGGACCGTCGACGAACCCACCGAGCTGACCTTCGACGACGGGTTCGCCGACGACGAATTCAATCCGGTCGAGTCATTGCCGGTCTCGCGAAACGTCTATCGATTCCGCGACGAGGACGGTCGTACGGTGGCCACCTACACCAGCACCTACGAAACCGCCGAGGGACTGCAGAAAGTCCTCGAGATGGGAATGGTCGAAGGTGCATCCAGCGCGATCAACCAGATCGACGCATTCGTGGCCGGCGCAGACAGGTAGTCACCGACGCGGGCGCGCGTCGAGGATCACCGCAGCGGTCGCCCTGACGGTTCGGTCCGGGTCCGTGGTCAACGCGACGAGCAGCCCGTCGGCCGTCGGGGAGTCAATCTCACCGAGCGCCTGAGTGATCCGCAGTCGTGATCCGGCGTCCGCCGCCGCCAGGGCATCTCCGAGGAGCCGGGCGGCGTTGGTGCAACCGTGAGCGCTGAGACGGCCCAGCGCCTCGGCCGCTTCGACATCGCGTCGCCCGGCGTTCACCATCGCGACCAACACTGACGCCCCGGCGGGATCGCCGCGCTGGGCCAGCGCGATAGCCGCGCGGTCGCGAACGTCGACATCGACGTCGTCGAGAGCGCTGCGCAATGGTGCCGTCGCTTCCGCGACGTCGATGCCCGAGATGGCCAGGACCGCACGGCGTCGGATGGTCACCTCGGTCGATCGGAGGCCGGTGACCAACCCGTCGAGGGCACGAACACCGGTGCGCGCCAGGGCCCAACGAAGAGCACCGGAGACATTCACGTCTGCCTCGGCGAGGACCGCGGCCACCAGATCGTCGACCGCGATCGCGATGTCGTCGGTGGGTGCGAGCACGGCCTGCTGACGTCGGGCACCGGAGTCGGACTCCAATGCGCGGGCCTGGGTGACGACACGTACGACGTCCGCCCAGTCGTTCGGTGCATGGTGTTGCACCCGTTCCAGGCGGGCCAGCAACTGGCGTTCGGCCTCGATCCGCTCGCGCGTCCGGGAGATCACGTCGTCAATGAGGTCGTCCGGGGAGAAATCGGGTTCGGCGAGAGCCTCTTTCACCTCCTCGAGCGTCAGCCCCAGCGTGCGCAGACTCTCCACGTGGAAGAGCCGGCGCACGTCGTCCGCCGAGTACTGGCGGTAGCCGCCAGTCGTGCGGCCGGTGGGGGTCACCAGCCCCAACCGGTGATAGTGGCGCAGCATCCGCGCACTGACACCGCAGCGCTGCGCCACCTCGCCGATCAGCATCTGCGCAGCCTACGCTTGCGCACCCACCGACACCCGCCGGGCTGCGTCGACCGACAGAACGAATGCCGAATCCGGATCACGGATCAGGCGTTCGGTTGCCGCAGCGTGCGCGCGGACGTGCTCGTCCGCGTGGGATGCGGCGTCGGCCACGACCTGCTGCGCGGCCTCGCCCAGGGCCAACAACGCCCTCGACAGACTCAGTTGCAGTTGGTCATCTCCCCGCCCCAACTCGATGCCCAGCTGCGCGGCGAGTGCGCGTGCGTCGTCGTCATCGTGACCGTGGTCGACCAACGAGACCGCGGCCCGCCAGGCGGTCCGTGCCACCTCGTCGTCGCGGTCGTGGATCATCGCGGCGACGTTCGAGAACACCTGTGGATCACCGATCTTGGACAGCGTATGCAGGGCCTGAGCGCGTGCGCGCGGATTGTCGGAGGTCAGCTCGCCGACAAGCCGGACGCGCACCGGTCCGGATGGCAACCTGCACAACGCCCACGTCATCATGTCGCGGACAAAGAAATCCGGCTCCACCCCGCTGCGCGCCACGAGGATGTCCAGAAATCGCTCGTCGGCACTCGTTCCCGCCGTCAGCGCAGCCTTCAGCCGCGTGGACGCGCTCGCAGCGTCAAACGCGCCGCTCACCTGGTGGTACTGGTCGTTCGTGATCATCACGATCACCTCCTTCACCGACCATCCAACAGGTTGTCACGGTGTCAAGGTCAAGCGTCGGCGTCACATGGACGTTCTCGGATACGATCCGCACAGACCAGCGCTCGTGTCGGGTGGCAGGAAGGCACACCATGGTGGACGCAACACTGAGCACCGA
This sequence comes from Gordonia aquimaris, assembly GCF_026262595.1. NCBI lineage: Bacteria > Bacillati > Actinomycetota > Actinomycetes > Mycobacteriales > Gordoniaceae > Gordonia > Gordonia aquimaris. The sequence continues at coordinate 47,304 of NZ_JAPKFM010000027.1, forward strand.
CTACCTGGTCGTCGGTGCGGGCGCGATGGGGATGGCGTTCACCGACGCGCTGGTGGCTCATTCCGACGTACACGTCACCCTCGTCGATCGCCGGCACACGGCCGGCGGGCATTGGCTCGACGCTTACCCCTTCGTGCAAGTGCATCAGGCGTCGGTCTTCTACGGGGTGGCATCCACGGTATTGGGCACCGGCGCCGTCCAGCAGGGCGGTCCGGAGCGGGGCCTCGGCGAACGCGCTCGACAGTCCGAAATAGTCGCCTACTTCGACGACGTCGTGCGACGACTGGTCGCTTCGGGGCAGGTCACCTTTCTCCCGACCAGTGACCATCACTGTGCTGACGGCACCCAACTGGTCACGTCGCGGGTCTCCGGTCGCACGTGCTCGATCGATGTCCGCCGCCGGGTGGTGGATGCGACGTACTCCGCGCCGACGATCCCGGCCACCACTGCGGCCCCGTTCACCGTCGCCGACGATGTGCCGGTCATCCCGGTCGGCGAACTGGCACGACTGTCCGAGGCGCCCGGTCACTTCGTCATCGCGGGTGCGGGGAAGACGGCCACCGACGCCATCGTGTGGTTGCTCGGCCACGATGTCGATCCCGACCGCATCATGTGGGTCCGCCCGCGCGAACCGTGGATGTTGAATCGGTCTGTGGTGCAGCCCGATCCGCTGGTGGCACTGCGCTTGGCCACGGACATGATGACAGCTGCCGCGCAGGCCGCCTCCAGCGACGACCTGTTTGCGCGGCTCGAGGACGCCGGTGTGATGCTTCGGATCGACCAGGGAGTGATCCCGACGATGGCGAAGGCTCCGACGCTCGCCGAATGGGAACTGGACCTGCTGCGGACCATCGAACGGGTGGTGCGGCTCGGACACATCCGCGCGGTCACCGCGCACGAGATCGTTCTGGAGCGTGGGTCGGTGAACCTGCCGCCGGATTCCGTGGTGGTGCACTGCGCGGCGTCGGGCCTGCGTTATCCGCCACTCGTTCCGATCTTCGGCACCGACCGGATCCGACTGCAACCGATCCGGGCCGGTTTCCCGTGCTTCAACGCGGCCCTCGCCGGCTATGTCGCGGCCACCCGCGACGACGACCGCGAACGCAACCGACTGTGTCCGCCGAATCGCCTGTCCGACAACCCGCGTGACTGGATTCACATGCAGTCACGCGGCAGCATCGCCAGCCGGACCTTCACCGCCGAAACCGATATCGCCGCGTGGGCCGACCGATGCGCGTTGAACCCGTCGCGCATCGACCCGTCGGTGCGCGACACCCCGGAGATCCGTGCGGCACTCGCCCTGCTCGCCGAGTGCTCACCGGACGGCCTGGATCGTCTGGCACGGCTGGGTGGCGGATCGGCGTGACGAGCCGTCTTCGGCCACAACGGATCCGTCAGTCCGGGTCGGCAAAGACCGGCGCGTGCCGCGCCATACCGGCATGCACCGCTTCGAGCTGATTGGGCGAACCCATCAGACCCACTTGCAGCTCGCTCTCGAGTCTCAGTGCGGCCGCCGAATCAGCCCCCGACCACGTGCGGTCGTAGAGGTTCTTCGCGGCACGGATCGCGTGGGGCGACTTCGCCGCGATCTCGTGGGCGAGTTCGAGTGCCACGGTCAGCGGATCGGAGACAGCGCGCGTCACCAGCCCCATCGCCTGCGCCTCGGTTCCCGAGACGATCCGACCGGTGAAGGTCAGCTCCTTCGCAACATCCGCCGGGAGAAGCCGCGGGAGGGCCTGGGTGATACCCATGTCGGGGACCAGCCCCCACTTGATCTCCATGATCGACAGCCGGGCGTCGGGGGCCGAGTACCGGATGTCGGCACCGAGCGCGATCTGCAGCCCACCACCGAAACAGTTGCCGGTGATCGCCGCGATGACCGGGGCGGGTACCGACGCCCAGTCGACGGACACGCGCTGTGCCCGATTGGCGATGCTGTCGTCGTCGCGGTCCAGCAATGACGACGCACCACCGCCCTGACCGAGACTGGTGATGTCGAGTCCCGAACAAAAGCTCTTGCCGGCTCCGTGCACAACGACCGCACGCACCCGCCGCTCGTCGCGCAGAGTGGACGTGACCTCCAGCAGGGCGTCGAACATCGCCCCGTCGAGCGCATTGTGCTTGTCCGCCCGATTCAGGGTGACCTGCGCGACGCCGGCATCATCGATGGAGAGCGTGATCCTGTCTTCATTCATCGGCGCGATGCTACGGGGCCCGCCGAGGCGCGTGTGGCCAGACGCCCATATTGGCCGGGTGCGCAGGTTTGTGGCCCCGCAGACCCATGGTCGACCCGTAGGCTGGCACCCGTGACGGACACGACCTGGCATCTGACCGCGTCCTCGGGTTCGGTAACCGTGTACACCGATGTCGCCGGTCGTGCGGCCCGTGCCGGCCACCGCCTGATCATCGAGATGCGCGAGTGGTCGGCCGACGTCACCTGGGCGGCCGGGGTGCCGGTCGGGCTCGAGGCGGTCGTGCTGGTCGACTCGCTCACGGTCGTCTCCGGCACCGGCGGACTGACGCCAATGACGGGCGCCGAGCGAGCGGTGGCCCGGGTCAATGCGCTGAAGTCGTTGGAAGCGGACAAGTTCGGCGAGATCAATTTTGTCGCGGAGGCGATCACCGCGACCGATGAGGGTTTCCGTGCCCACGGGACCCTAACCGTCCACGGAAGACGCCGCGCCCAGGCCGTCGAACTGCTGGTCACGGAGACCGATGATCGATGGGACATCAGGTCGGAGACCATCCTCGCGCAGACCGACTTCGGCGTGCGCCCATACTCTCTGATGATGGGTTCACTCAAGGTCGCCGACGAGGTCCAGGTGATCATCGACGTGTCCTACACCAAGGAGTGTGATGTCCCGCAGTAGCCGCGGCGTCATCGGGCACTGACCGAGATCGTCTGGCTCAGTGTGTGGGTGCCGCCGGCCGGCACGACGATCGAGTCCGGACCGGCGTTGGCCGCCTCGACACACAGAAACTCATGCCAGTGCGGACCGACGTCGGTCATACCCGCAGCGCCGTACTCACCGGGGTTCCACACCACCGCGCTCCGACCACCGCGTACGGTCACCTCGATCACCCGTCCCAGCCCGGGATCTATGAGCCGGTACCGCCCGCCCGCTGCGGGGTAAACCCGGTCGCTACGCGGGTCATCGCCAGGTAGCACCCAATCGCCTTGCTGAGCATGCGATCTCATACCATCGAACTTGTCGAGGTAGCTCAGCCCGTCCAGGCCGCCGACCCGTACCGACCCGACGTCTGCCACCCGGAAGTAGTTGTGGAAGGCCTCGGTCATCGTCACCGGTTCGGAACTCGGATTGTGCGTGCGTAGTTCGTGCTCCAGGGCGGCACCCACTCGCACGGTCAGCTGCGCCTGCAGAAGTGTTTCGGGGATCTCCTGCGGTGCCAATACGAGCTCGACACCCTCGGATCCGTTTGCCCGCCCACCGATCACATCCCACCGCGCGGTGCGGGCGTATCCGTGTGACGGCGCATCGTCGGGCTGTCCCTCGCGCGCGAAGTACGGCCAACACAGTGGCACGCCGCCTCGAATCGGGGTGGGCGGTGCGGCGAGCAGGGGAGACAGCCAGATGACGTCGGCGGTAGCGTCCGCCGGGAGGAATGACACGACCTGCCCACCGAACAGGGAGATCACGGCGACCGCCTGCGGTGTCTCCACCACGACCGCGTCGAGCCCGTGGAAAGTGTCGTACCGTACGCCGCCGATGTCGTCAGATGTCGTCACATTCCCAGAATGTCACAGCGTGCCACACCACAGTGCGGCGTAACCGGGTCGAGTCGTCTCCGCCGCGCCGAACTCACGTCACGGTTCCTCCGGCGGCGAGTCGTCGTGGGATCGCGCGTCGTCACGCTCGTGCCGACCGAACTTCACATCGATCTCCTGGAATCCTTTGTGGCGCTGCGCCTGCGCTTGTGCCTGATACGCGGCTCGATCACCCCGGGTCAGTACCACGTTGTCGGTGAACGGCGTCAACAGCGACCGCGGGTACAGGCGATCCACGCGCACTGCGTTGATCTCCATGCACACCACGGCCATCACCGATGCCAGGTACAGAAAGGCGAGCAGACCCAGCACAACGGCGAACACCCCGTTGGTGGCGCTGGCGTTTGCGATGACGCGTTGGACGAACACGCTGCCAAAGGTCTGCAACGCCTGCCATCCGATCGCGGCGACGATCGCGCCGGGCAGCACGTCACGAACACTCACGTCGCGGGCGGTGCCGAACCGGAATCCGACCACGAAGACCCCCGCATACAGGATCACTGGCCCCACGATCGCCAGCACACGACCGTTACCGACGAGGTCGATGGAGGCAATGACACCGTTGAGGACGGTCAGTCCGATGACTGCCAGCCCCACCGTCGACAGCAACATCGCACCTTTGAGTCGCGCCTGGATCGGATTGGGTCGTTCGTTGCGCGGCACCGCCCACACGATGTTCATCGCATTCTGGATGGCGACGGACACCCCGAGCGCGCCATAGATCGCACTCACCACACCGATGGTCACCGCGGTCGCCGACCCGCTGAGTTGGCCCTGCTCGCCCAACTGTTCACCGACCACCGGGATCTGCGAGAGCGCCGAATCGACAATCTGCCTCTGGAGTTCAGGATTGCCCTCGAGGACAAAACCGAGCACCGAGGTGAACACCAGCATCAGCGGGAACAGCGAGATGAAACCGTAGTAGGTGATCAGTGCGGCAAGGTAGCCGCCCTGATCGTCGAAGAATTTGTACGCGACAGCGAGGGGATACCCCGTCTTGGGGTAGCGACGCTGGAAGCCGTCGATGCGCGCCGCCACCGACACCCTGCGCCACCTTTCGTCGAACCCAGAGACCTGATCCGGTCGGCTGGTTCGTTACGCCGGGCGGCTCCGCTGCGGTGAGTGTATGTCCTTCACTATGTCGACGCACGGCACACGCCGAGTGTCTCGGGTAGAGCCGATCAACGCCTGACCGCACCTCCCGGGTCGTGCGCCGGTGCGGCTGCCGATGTGTGAACTCGATGAGCAGGTGGGCCGCCAGCTCCAGCTTCTCGCATGAACCCCAAGGCGTCTGCGACTTCGCACGCGTCGCTTATCACTTGTTGCAGCATCACTGTCAAGCGCGATCGCCGGCGTCACGCCAATGCACCGACCAAGAAATCGACTTCGTCTGCGAGCGCCTTCTGCTGCCACGGACCGAGATACACATCGAAGTGGTCGACGGGATACTCCAGCACGGTGGTTGGGCCGCCGGCGCGACGGGCCGCCCTGCGGGCGGCGTGTGGGGGAGCCACTCGGTCCTCGCTGCCGATCTGCACGAGCGTCGGACAGGTGATCTTCGGCGCGTGTGTGACCGGCCGGTTGAACGCAACCTCCAGCGAGGTTCGCGCACACACCTCATTGCGCCAAGTGGGGCCACCGATGGCCTCATAACCCTCCAGCGCGCCGGGAGCGGCGAGCACAGCGAGCGAGCCCGGCTGCGCAGCCAGCGGGATCTGATGCGGCGAGCCGCCGGTCAGCGTCTGAAGCACGTCCCGCAGTCCGTGGCCGATCAGCTTGAGCGGCGCAACCGGTCCGGCGCAGCGAGCGATCTGCCACACCGCCGCCGCGCCGTCAGGTGCAGGCACGAGTGACACCACCGCGGCGACCCGCGGGTCGACTGCCGCGACGGCAAGGACGTGGCCACCTGAGTAGGAGGTGCCCCAGAGCGCGATCCGGTCGGGGTCGACACTCCGCAGCCGGCGGGCCGCGTCGACGGCGGCGTGGTAGTCCTGACGCTGCCTCCGGTAGGACACGGCTTGGCGAGATGTGCCGTCGGACGCGCCGAAGCCGCGGTAGTCGAATACGAGCGAGTCGATGCCGGCGTCGGCGAAACCCTCCGCGAAATCGAGCAAGGCGGTGTCACGCGTTCCGCCGAAGCCGTGTCCGATCACCACACACGGCCGCCTCCCTTTCCTGGCGAGGCCATCGGAGGTGGCTCGCACATGCCATGCGGCACAGCGCACCCCATGGCTGGTGAACGTGATGTCGGAACGCAGGGCACTCATGATGCGACAGCGGCGGTCTCGAGCCGAGTCGACTCGAACTTCAGCGCGGGGTCGGCGACCGGGCCGTGCTCGAGACGCTCGATGTCGGCCTCGTAAGCCATCTTGACGGTCCACGGTCCGGCGGTTCCGGCCTTCGGAAACGTCCCGATACGCCGCTGCACGTATCCCGAGCTCATGTCGAGCAGCGGAGTACGCTCCATCGTCGAGTCGGTCAGCACGGGGGTCACGACGTCCATACCGTGCTCGTCCATGTGAGCGAGGAGCCGCATCATATGGGTGCAGATGAGGTCCACCTTCAAGGTCCAGGCGATGTTGGTGTATCCGATCGCGAACACGAAATTGGGGACACCACTGAGCATCATCGCCTTGTACACGACCGTGTCGGACACATCGACCTGCTCGCCGTCGACGCTCAGGTCGATGCCGCCGAACGGCATGATGTCGAGACCGGTGGCGGTGACGATGATGTCGGCGTCGAGGTGCTGTCCCGATGTCAGCGCGATGCCGGTCTCGGTGAAGGCATCGATGTGGTCGGTGACCACCGAGGCCTTACCGGATGAGATCGCAGTGAACAGATCACCGTTGGGCACCATGCACAGGCGCTGATCCCACGGGTCGTAGCTCGGGTTGAAATGTGTGTCGACGTCGTAGCCCTTGGGTAGGCGCCGCTTCACGTCGGCCATCAGCAGCTTGCGAACGACCTTCGGCGCGCGCTTGCTCGCCTTGAAGATGCCCCGGTTGAGTGCGATGTTCTTGCGCCGGATGATTCGGTAGGCCTTGTCGGGCCCGACCAGCTTGTTCATCGTGTTCGCGATCACGTCTTCGCCGGGCAGGGACAGGACATAACTCGGGGAGCGCTGCAACATCGTGACGTGGGCGGCCTGTGCGGCCATCGCCGGGATCAGGGTGACCGCGGTGGCGCCGCTGCCGATCACCACCACCTTCTTACCTGTGTAATCGAGATCGTCGGGCCAGTGCTGGGGGTGGATGACCTGGCCGCGGAAGGTGTCACGGCCCGGGAACTCAGGTGTGTAGCCCGCCTCGTAGTTGTAGTAACCGGTCCCGGAGTAGATGAATCGCGCTGTGTACGTTATGGGGTCGCCGGTCTCGGCGTCGGTGGTGCGGATCGTCCAACGTCCGGTGGCCGAGTCGAAGTCGGCGCCGTCAACCTTGGCGTTGTAGCGGATGTGCGCGCGGATGCCGTTCTCGTCGACGGCCTCGTTCAGGTAATCGAGAATGACGTGCGCGTCGGCGATGGACTGTCGGTGTGTCCACGGCTTGAAACCGAATCCGAAGGATGGCATGTCCGAATCGGAGCGGATGCCGGGGTACCGGAAGAGGTCCCAGGTACCACCGAGTGCCGAACGACCCTCGAGGATCGCAAACGACGTGGACGGACGCTTTGTCTTGAGATGGTAGGCGGCTCCGATGCCGGAGATACCGGCGCCGATGATGACGACGTCAAAGTCGGTGTCGGTGGGCGGTGTGGTGGGGACCATCGCAAGGCTCCTTTGTGATCTCCGTCGATCGTGACCGTCATCACGGTATGGGAACCAAGGACCGCGATCTATGGTGGTTCACACATTGATTGCGTCCCTCTATGGAAGATCCGACATATGCTGGGTTGATGGCTGATGTCGACGTCTCACTGATCAGCGACATCGCCGGGCGCATGCTCGAGGAACTCGACGATCTGGTCGACGCGATGAATGAGTCCGTTTCCGAGATCGTGCCCAGTCTCGCCGCAGATCGTGCCATCACCGAGGAGATGTCTGCGAGCAATCGGGCCAACATCGAGAATGTACTGCGAAACCTGCGTGACGACCCGAGCGGCCCACTGCCGGACACACCGCCGACCGAGGCTCGCGAGATCCTGCGCACAGTTGTGCGCCGTGGGCTGGAGCTCGATGTGATGTTTCAGTCGTACCGGCGTGGACAGACCGCGGTGTGGCAGCGTTTCATGCAGATCGCGCCGATGGTCGTGCCCCCGGGCCCGGAACTCGTCGCCGTCATCGAGCGATTCGCCGAGGCGATGTTCACCTATGTCGACCGGGTCCTGCTCGATCTGGTGGCCGAGGCGCAACGACTGCGCGAAGAGATGCTCGGGGGCGCACTCGCCCGGCGGACCGAGACCGTCCGGCTGATCTTGGACGGCGCACCGATCGACGAGCGGGTCGCGACGGGACGGCTGGGCTACGAGGTCGCACGTGACCACACCGCAGTGGTGTTGTGGCTCGACGATCCGGTCGGAGATGACGGCACCCTGGAATCGGTTGCGGCATCTCTGGCCCGTGCCTTGGGGGCTCGACCACCGCTGAACATCTCCGCAGGCGTTCGCACGATGTGGGCGTGGTTACCGAGGGAAGGCGACGCAACCGTCGATCGCCTCCGCGATGCGGCAAATGCGGCACCCACGGGCGTACGAGTTGCCGTCGGGCCCACCCGCTGGGGGCTAGCGGGATTCCGGTCGTCGCACGCGGACGCCCTGGTCGTCGAGCAACTGGTCGCCGAGAATGCGGGTGGCGACCGTCTGGTCACCTTCGGTGACATCGCACCCATCGCGGCTCTGGCGCGTGACGAACGGGCCGCCAGTCAGCTCGTCTCCGACACGCTGGGTGCACTCGCCGCCGACGGCGAGCGTGCCGACCGTCTGCGCACAACGCTGCGGGTGTATCTGTCCGAGGCCGACAACGCGTCGACAACGGCGGAACGCCTGCACACGCATCGCAACACCATCTTGCAACGCGTCGGCAAGGCGACCGAATTGCTCGGGCACCCGCCCGGCGAACGCCGATTGGCGGTCATGACCGCGCTCGACATCGTCCATTTTCTCGGCCCGCGCGTCCTACCGGGCGGGCCGCCCACTACGACGGCTACTCAATGGGGGTGACCGCAGCTGCGCGAATGACGTCATGATGAACTTTGGGTTCAGCACATTGACCCCTTACTTCGACGTATGTGAATATTGACGCATGTCGAATCAAGAGCTTGTCCTGACCGCCATCGGGGGCGGTATGACCCCGGAACGGGCGGGGTCGTGGGCGCCGGCGCTGAAGGCGCTCGGGGATCCCGTGCGGCTGCGCCTCCTCGGCGAGGTCGCCGCCTCGCCCGGTGGCGAAGCGTGCGTCTGTGACATCTCGGGTCCTTTCGATCTGTCGCAGCCGACGATCTCACATCACCTCAAGGTGCTGCGGGAAGCCGGACTGGTGACCAGCGAACGACGCGCCACGTGGGTGTACTACCGCGTCAACTCCGACGCTTTGGCACAGCTCGCCGCCGTGCTGAGCGACCTCGCGGCCGTGGTGGGAGAGCCGACATCGTGTGAGGTTGCCGAGTGAGCGCGACAGACACCGCAGTCGCCGGACGGTTGTCGGTCGTGGATCGATTTCTGCCGGTCTGGATCGGGGCGGCGATGGTGGCCGGCCTGCTGCTCGGTCGGGGCGTCCCCGGTCTCGGCGACGCGCTCGCAGCGGTGGAGATCGACGGAATATCACTGCCGATCGCCCTCGGCTTGCTGATCATGATGTACCCGGTCCTGGCCAAGGTCCGGTACGACCGACTGGACTCGGTGACCGGAGACCGGCGCCTTCTGATCGGCTCTCTGGTGTTGAACTGGGTAATCGGCCCGGCGCTGATGTTCACGTTGGCGTGGCTGCTGTTACCGGATCTCCCGGAGTACCGCACGGGTTTGATCATCGTGGGGCTCGCGAGATGTATCGCGATGGTCATCATCTGGAACGACCTCGCCTGCGGCGATCGCGAGGCGGCCGCCGTCCTCGTCGCGTTGAACTCGATCTTCCAGGTCATCATGTTCGCCGTCCTCGGCTGGTTCTATCTCTCGGTGCTGCCCGGATGGCTCGGACTGGAGCAGACCACGATCGATACCTCCCCTTGGCAGATCGCCAAATCGGTACTGATCTTCCTCGGCATCCCGCTGCTCGCCGGCTTCGTGACCCGCCGTCTAGGGGAACGCGCCAAGGGCCGGGAATGGTACGAGAGCACGTTCCTGCCGCGACTGGGACCGTGGGCACTGTACGGACTGCTGTTCACGATCGTCATCCTGTTCGCATTGCAGGGCGAACAGATCACCTCCCAGCCGTGGGATGTGGTGCGAATCGCGGTGCCGTTGTTGATCTACTTCGCGGTGATGTGGGGCGGCGGTTTCGTCCTCGGCGCGGTGATGGGCCTGGGCTATGCGCGCACCACCACATTGGCGTTCACCGCCGCGGGCAACAACTTCGAACTTGCGATCGCGGTCGCGATCGCCACCTACGGCGCTTCGTCCGGTCAGGCGCTGGCCGGAGTGATCGGGCCGCTGATCGAGGTCCCGGTGTTGGTGGCGCTCGTCTATGTCTCACTCGCCCTGCGCAACCGCTTCACTGATCTGCGCCAGCCGTCCCTGGATCAACCGAAGGAGTCTGTTCGCGATGTCTGAGAAGCCGGCTGAGCAACGGCCCAGCGTGCTGTTCGTCTGTATTCACAACGCCGGCCGCTCCCAGATGGCGGCGGGCTTCGTCGCGGCGCTGGCCGGCGATCGGATTGAAGTCCGCTCGGCCGGGTCTGCGCCCGCCGAGACCATCAATCCTGCCGCCGTCGATGCGATGGCCGAGCTCGGCATCGACATCTCGGCCCAATCACCCAAGATCCTGACTTCGGAGACGGTGGAAACCTCCGACGTGGTCATCACCATGGGCTGCGGCGACGCGTGTCCGGTGTTTCCCGGTGTGCGTTACCGCGATTGGGCTCTCGACGACCCCGCCGGCAAAGGGGTCGACGCGGTGCGGCCGATCCGAGACCGAATTCGCGAGCTGGTCGTCGAACTCCTCGAAGAGTTCGACACCGCCGGCAAGCAGGCCTCGCGGTGAGTCAACCGCGGTCGGTGCTGTTCGTCTGTGTCAGCAATCGGGGCAAATCGGTGATGGCCGAAGGCCTTGCACGGACGTTCGTCGGAGGATCCATCGCCGCTTCCTCGGCGGGAACCGCGGCCAAGATCGGTGCTGCGCCCAATGATCTGTCGGCGGAGGCGCTCGCCGAGGTCGGCGCCGACATCACCGGACATACACCTCGTCAACTCACCGACGAACTCATGCGATCCGTGGACATGACTGTCATGGTCGGAACGTCGGCCGTGATCGATGCACCGGAAGGCATCGTGGTCGAGGTGTGGGAAATCGACGAACCGTCGTTGCACGGCATCGACGGGATCGAAAGGATGAGACGCATCCGCGACGAGTTGATCGATCGGATCAAAGACCTGTCGCGACGACTCGCTTCCTGATCCGGGCGGTGGAGCAGATGGCCGCCACCGCGGGCATCCGCTCCACTCATCAGGTCAGCAACACGCGGCCCGGGTATCGGCCGAGCTGTCGGCGGCCACGGCGTCGCTACTGCAACAGACCGAATCGCAAGTGATCTGCTCCGTGACGTCGTTCTGCGCCGGGCCGGCCTGCCTCGAATCGTTGTGCGCCAACTGTTTGGGGCTGTCACCGAACCGATCGGCGTCGGCGAGCACGGTGTAGACCTCCCACTTCTCCTCACCCGGGCCGGTCACCCACACCTTGTCCTGCGTGGCGAAACAACAGGTGGTGTTCATCTCCTCGTCGGTGAAAAGACCTGCGCTCGAGAGCCGCTCGATCTCGGCATGCACCTGCTCACTCGTCTCGACTTCCACGCCCAGATGGTTGATCGAGCCACCCCGCCCGGGGTTCTCCAGAAGTACCAGCTTCAACGGCGGATCGGCGATGGCGAAGTTCGCGTATCCCGGCTTGAGCTTCGCCGGTGCAGTGTCGAACAGCTTCGAGTAGAACTCGACAGCTTGATCCACATCGTCGACGTTCAGAGCGAGTTGCATGCGGGACATGACCTACCACCAATCTGGAGTGAGACATATATCGAATTACCGGACAGAATCCAGAGTGCCACCTTTTCGACATATGTCAATACACCGCGTAGGGTGAGTGGATGCCGAAGTCTCTGCCCGTCATCGATGTCAGCGCGCCAATATGTTGCACACCCGTCTCCGCGGCCCCCGTCGACGACGCGACTGCCCTCGAGATCGCACTGCGACTCAAAGCGCTCGCAGATCCGGCACGCATCAAGTTGCTGTCGATTCTTCTCGCCGACAACGCGGATGGGATCTGCACATGTGACCTCGCGACCGGCCTCGGGCTGACCGAGGCCACCACCAGCCATCACCTCGGCCAACTCCGTAAGGCAGGCATGGTGACCCCAGAGCGACGCGGGATGAACGTCTACTACCGGGCGCAGCCCGAATCGCTCAACGCGCTGTGCACGGTGCTCGGGACGTCGCCGAACTGCCGCTGATCCGGACCGCAATCTCCTCCGGTGGCGGGGAACGCGCGCCTTGATCCGTGCGGAACTGCGGGGACGCATAATCCAGTTGCCGGCCTGCGGGAAGTCGGTTGAAATCTCGTGTTCGCTGATACCCCTCGCCCCGAGGGGGCAGCTTCTAGGGGTGTCGGCAGCGTCGGTCGCGATAGAGGTACATCACTCCGGCGCGCGGTGTCGCCGACGGTCTGCAGAGGCCTGCGTGTGCTCGTCGCAGCCGTGCACGCAGAGCGTCGCCGACCGCCAGGGTCTCGGGACAGGTCAGGATTGGCGTGGCAGTTTCTGGGTGGGTGCCACTCGGGCGGGCGCCGAGCGGATCGTGGACTGGAGTGCCGTCCCTACCCAGTGCTTCGACGGGTTCGGGACGACGACACTCGGCGCGGCGGCCGCGGGGATCGTCACAAGGGGATGGCTCGGCTGTAGGGGATGTGACGTCGTCTGAGTTGCCGGCGCGCGAACAGTCGGCTGCCGACCCATCCCGGGACGACGGTTCGAGCGCGGTCTCGTCGGTGAGAACAGTATCGCCCGTGCAACTTTCGGCGTCGCCCACTCGTATCTCGCACCCGCGGGCGCTGTCCTCACCGACACCGGCTTCATCGATGCCGGGCTGTTCTCTGGGCGCTTCGGCCGATGTCGCTTCCGCCGATGTCGCTTCCGCCGATGTCGTTTCGGGCGGTGTCGTTTCGGGCGGTGTCGTTTCGGGCGTGGTTGTTTCGGGCGTGGTCGTCGCTGGCATGGTCGGGCCGTGTGTGGCCGTGGTCTCGGGTGTGACCTTGTTGTCGTCGACCGCGGCCGACGGGGTCGCGTTGGCGGCCTGCTTGCGGGTGCGGGCGGTGCAGGTGTCGTAACCGCATGCGCATTCCAGGCGCACGTCGGGGACGCTGTGGATTTCGGCGAGGGCGATGGCGCGTCGGTGTCCGACGCGGCGCGGGTCGCGGCGGCAGACCCGTTCGGCGATGAGGTCGGCGATGCGGTGTTGGAGGTGGATGGCGTGTTCGGCGCTCAGGCAGGCCGACATTTGCATGTGGCCGAAGGCTTCTTTGGCGAAAGTGACGTTCTGGAAGGCTTGAGCCACGTCCTCGCGGGCCTGGGCGTGGGCGTCGGGGTCCAGACTGATCAACGCGCTGTCGAGTTCGTCGCGCAGCACGGTGTCGGGAGTGGGCCGGTAGGCCAGTTCCAGGGCGATGTCTTCGAAATCGACGGGCGCGTCGGCCGGATCCTCGGGTGTCTTCTCGTCAACTGTGTCGTCCGTGGAGCCCGGGTCGTCACCCGTATCCGTGTCGTCGGTGCTCGCGTCGTCGTGGGCGCCGGTCTGCCCGTCTGTGGCGGGTTCGTCATCTGGTGTCGTGGGGGTGGGTCGGGGGCCGAGCGCTTCGTCGAGGATGTCGTTGAGGCGTGGTCGCAGGTTGCCTTTGGGGGCGGTCTGCGAGCTGGTGGCCAGTTCGGTGACGCGGTGGGTGCTGAAGTCTCCGGCGAGGTAGGCCAACCGGATTTTGGGCAGGTCGGCCAGCATGTGCGCCAGTGAGGCCCATTCGCCGGCTTTGCCGCGGGTGATGCCCAGTTGCAGGGAGATCTCGCCGATGGCGTATTTGTGGGCTGTGGTGTGGGAGCTGGAGTTGGCGTGTGGGCCTTGTCCGTTCATGCGGTCGTTGTAGGCGCGGTCGCCGATCATGCCGGCACCGAGCACGGTGCGGGCCTCGGATTGGCGGCTCAAGCGCAGCGTGTCGCGCACACCCTCGGCGTAGGCCATCTGTTCGGCGACACCATCGAGCGGCGCCGACAACACGGTGTCATCGGCGTCGTGATCGGTGAAGGAGAACACCAGACGACCCTTCTTTTGAGACGGCGGCGGCCAACGAATCAGGAACTACAGTCAGGCTAACGATGGGATCCGACAACAACGGTCCACCAGCATCGGAGGATGCGGCACCGGCGCGGCGTCATCGAACAAATCCAGAGTATCGACGGGGTACGACACGTTCGGTGCCACAGCGGCAGATCCGCGACTACAACCCACCAAGTCCTCGGCCGGACAATCCGATTCGCCGGGAGCGGTTCGAGTGCGCGTCACGGCTCGACGCTCGTTCTCGTGCAATGTGTCGCACTCTTGTCCAGTGGGTATCCACATTCGGCGTTACCTCTGGCTGTTGTTGTACTGGAAAGCGAGGATCGACACCAACATGCGCGCGATCACGTACTCCCGCTTCGGCGGGCCTGATGTCTTGGAGCTCACCGAATTGCCCGAGCCCAAAGTCGGGCCGGACTCAGTGCTGGTGCGAGTCCATGCCTCGAGCGTGAACCCCGTCGACTGGAAGGTGCGAGAAGGACACCTCGACCCGATCATGGACAGCGTATTCCCAGTCATCCCGGGCTGGGACGTGGCCGGAGTCGTCGAACAGGTCGGCCTGGACACACCCGAATTCCGCGTTGGCGATGAGGTGTTCGGCTACGTCCGCAAAGATGTGGTGGGCGGGACCGTCGCCGGCGGCACGTTCGCCGAGTTGGTCGCAGCGCCGGTCCGAACCCTCGCACACAAGCCGGCCACCTGGTCGTTCGAGCAGGCGGCTGCGGTACCTCTCGCCGGCCTTACGGCATATCAGACGACCCACCGCGCCGGTGTGCAGCACGACCACACGGTCCTCATCCATGCTGCCGCGGGTGGAGTCGGGTCGTTCGCGGTTCAGATCGCCCGATCGATCGGCGCGCGGATCATCGGCACAGCATCGGAGGACAACCACCAGTATCTGCGCAGCCTGGGCGCAGAGGCCATCACCTACGGTGAGGGCATCGTCGAACGTGTACGTGAGTTGGCACCCGAGGGTGTCGACGTGGTCCTGGACTATGTCGGCGGCGACGCGCTCGACCCGGTGCCCGACGTACTTCGTGACGGCGGAACGGTCGCCTCGATCACCGATGCCCGGGCGCGCGACGAGTTCGGCGGTCACTACATCTGGGTGCGCCCCGACGTCGCTGACCTCACCGAGCTCGCGCGCCTCGGCGACGCGGGCGAACTCGTGCCCGAGATCGCGGAGGTCTTCGACCTCGCCGAGGCCGCGGCCGCCCACCGGCGCAGCGAGTCCGGCCATGTCCGGGGAAAGATCGTCGTACGGATGTGACGACACAGTACGACTGTGGATACGCGACGCTTTCGTCGAGTCTGGTCACAACGTGTCGGCATCCGGCCGATTGGGTACCCGCATCAGGTGAATGACCGAGGGTTGATCGTGATCGGCAGCGGACCTGCCGGCGTCGCCGCCGCTGCGGCGTTTCGCGAGTATTGCGACGATGTGCCGGTACGGATGCTCACTGCCGATGTGGATCGGCCCTACTTCCGTCCACCGCTCAGCAAGGAGTTCTTGCGCGGCGAAACCGAGGACGTCAGCAGGGACGGTGCCGAGTGGTGTGCCGATCATGGCGTGGAATTGTTGACGGGCACGCGCGTCGACGCGATCGAGGTCGAGCAGCGCGTCGTTGTCGCGGCGGGCGCGCGGTACCCCTATACCGAACTGATCCTCGCGTGCGGTGCCAGTCCGACGCCGCCGCCGGTGCCCGGTGGAGATCTCGCGCACATACTGCGGTCACAGCGAGACGCGATACAACTGCGAGATGCGGCGCGTCGGGCAGATTCCGCGGTGGTCATCGGCGCCGGATTCATCGGGTGCGAAGCAGCGGCATCGCTGGCGATGCAGGGTCTTTCGGTGACATTGGTTGCACCAGACGAGTTCCCGCAGCAGAAACGCCTCGGCGCCGAAACCGGTCAGAGATTGGCGGCGCTGGTGGAGAAATCCGGCACTCGGTTCGTCGGAGACACCAGGGTGCAGGAGATCACCGGCGACAGCGTCGTGCTCGACGATGGTGTGTCCGTGCACGCCGATCTCATCGTCGCGGCCACCGGCGTCGCACCCAACAGTGCTATCGCCGAGACCGGCGGGCTCGAGGTCAAGCACTCCCGCATCGTTGTCGACGCCGGGATGCAGACCTTCTGGCACGGCGTCTTCGCGGCCGGCGACGTGGCACTGGGCGTCAACACCACCGCGCGACGCCCGATCGCCATCGAGCACTGGCAGGATGCGACCGATCAAGGTGCGGTCGCCGGTCGGCGTGCCGCAGGGGCTGACGCGGCCTGGTCGCAGGTCCCGGGGTTCTGGACGACCATCGGCGACGAGACCCTCAAGTATCACGCGTGGGGTGACGGATACGACCGCAGTCGACTCGTCGACCACGGCTCGGGTTGCACCGTCTGGTACGAGGCCGACGAAGCCGTCGTCGGCGTGCTGACACACAACGCCGACGACGACTACGACCTTGGGGAGAGGCTGATTCGCGACCGGAAGCCGGCGCCGGTCCCCATGCAGTGACCGGGTGGTCGCCGACGTGCTCAGCGGTGACGGTTGCCCGACCGTTGCTTGATGGCTCGTCGCATGCGCGCGATCTCCTTCTTGTTGTGTCGTTCCCGCTCGGCGCGAAGGCGGGCGTCGGAACGGGAGGCGACGTAGGCGTTCTCGCGGAGAAGTCGACGGTAGCTGTCGAGGCGGCGCTGGGGGATTTCGCCGGAATCCACGGCTGTCAGGACGGCGCACCCTGGCTCGACGGTGTGTGCGCAGTCGGTGAATCGGCAGTCGCCGGCCAGTTCGACGATCTCGGAGAAGGTCTGGTCGAGCCCCTCGTCGACCCGAAGAACGCCAACACCCCGCAGTCCAGGGGTGTCCAGGAGGACTCCGCCCGTGGGCAGTGGCAACAACTCCCGCCAGGCGGTGGTGTGGCGGCCCTTGCCGTCACTGCTGCGCGCCGCCCCGGTCGCCAACCGGTTCTCGCCAAGCAGACAGTTGCCCAGAGTGGACTTGCCCACTCCGGACGGTCCGAGCAGAACGACCGTGCCCGCCAGCGCGCCGACCACGATGTCCATACCGTCGCCTCTGGTCGCGCTGGTGACCAGCACCTGCACCCCGGGCGCGACGCCCGACACCTCGTCCAACGCCTGCGGGACGTCGGCGCATCGGTCCGCCTTGGTGAGCACCACCACCGGAGTGCCGCCGCTTTCCCAGGCCAGCGCCAGTATCCGTTCGATACGTCCTGGCTTGATCGGATCGGCGAGAGAGACGACCACCACAACGGTGTCGACATTGGCGGCCAAAACCTGGCCCCGTGAGGTACCCGCCGCGGACGCTCGGACCACGGCTGTCCGACGCGGCACGATCTCGACGATTGTCGCGGCGTCGATCCTGGTGGACGGTCGGAGTGCCACCCAATCTCCGGTGCAGGGTGTCAGCGATTCCGCTGCGGTGGATGGGGGAGATGCTGCCGCCCGCACCGGGCCGGTCTCGGCGACGACGTCGCAGTGCCCACGCTCGGCGCGCACGACCCGGGCCGGCACCAAACCGTGGGCGCGGTGGCCGGCGAACGACTTCTCGAGGTTCGTGTCCCAACCGAAGTCGGCGACGGTCATCTCGGGAACGGAAGTGAAATGGGTTGAGGGTTGATGGGTTTCGGGTTCAGGAAACACGGGAGATACCTTTGCCGGAGGGGCCTCCCGAGTCGGTACCCACGCCTGGCGAACTCAGACGGAACGAGCAGGATTCGTGGTGCGAGTCAGGATTGAGCCCGGGAAATGAGGACGAATGAGTCGCTGCACTCGGCAGCCCTACCGGCGGTCATCAACGCACACTCCTGGATCATGGCGGCGGACCCATCGCCTGCCGCGATGCCCACTCTAACGCCGCCCAATCGGATTCTCCACGGGTTTTCGCGGGTGTTCCCGCGCGGCAGTTCTACAAGGGTCAGGGGTGAGCCACGAATATCGAGGGAAAGTTTGGGTGGTTTCCCTGATTCTCTGAGCGGAGTCGGTACGTCACCATCAATGCATGTTCACTTCGGTGGCGGGATGGACGGTTCGCAATCGTTGGTCGGTGGTGGCCGGGTGGGCGGTCGCGCTCGTCAGTTGTGTTGTGTTGGCAGGGATCTTCGGCGGTGACTCGATCACGAACTTCGCCGACGACGAACGAACCGAATCCGGCCGAGCGCTCGCCACTCTCAACGCCGCGGCCGGGGGATCGGCGGCCGACGAGGCGCGCGTCGTTGTCGCGACCCCCCCGACCGTGCCCGGGGGCGTGCGAAACCCGGCGGTCCGGGCCGAGGTGGACGCGCTCCGCCAACGCATCACCGCTGTCGATCCCGACACGCAGATGGCAGACCTCTACACTTCCGACGTCACCGGCGACACCGCGATCTCATCGGATTCCACCGTCGGCTACACCACGCTGACTGTGCCAGCGCAGTCCGATAGCGAGCGAGCGGATCTCGTCGCCGAGATCAAGGATGCATCATCACAGTTCGATGCCCCGGACAGCCGTGTGAACTTCGCGGGTGACTGGTTCGCCGACGAGGCACCGGCAGGCATGGGCGAGGCGATCGGCATCGGTCTGGCGATGATCATCCTGCTCATCGCATTCGGGACGGTCATTGCCGCGGGACTACCCCTGGTGACGGCGCTGTTCGGTGTCGGGGTCGGCGCGTCGGTACTCCTGCTATTGCAGAACGTGGTGGATACCCCGAGCTTTGCGGTGTCGCTTACCGCAATGCTCGGAATCGGGGTGGGCATCGACTACGCATTGCTCATCCTGACGCGGTTTCGCGCTGCCCTGGCCGATGGCTGCGCGGTCCCCGACGCGGTGCTCGCCGCCATGAACACCGCCGGGCGATCGGTCGCCTTCGCCGGGGCGACGGTCACCATCGCCATAGCCGGTCTGCTGACCCAGGGTGGAGTGATCGGACCAACGATGACCCTCGCCGGGTGCGCCGGTGTGCTCGCGGTGATGCTGGCCGCCCTCACGCTGTTGCCGGCGCTGCTCGCGATCATCGGCACACGCTTCAACAAGCTCGCGATTCCGGGATTGCGGACCCGCCCCGGA
The DNA here is from genome assembly GCF_026262595.1 of Gordonia aquimaris. Lineage (NCBI taxonomy): Bacteria > Bacillati > Actinomycetota > Actinomycetes > Mycobacteriales > Gordoniaceae > Gordonia > Gordonia aquimaris. Next base: position 66,614 of record NZ_JAPKFM010000027.1, read on the forward strand.
GCCGACGGCGCGCTGGCCCAACGCTGGAGCCGGACCGTGCAGCGGCATCCATGGGGCGGGGTGCTGGTGGCCCTGGCGATCCTCATCGTGCTGACCATCCCGGCATTCGACCTGCGACTCGGCTTCGGCGATGCCGGCAACCGGCCGGCGCAGGACACCACCCGAATCGCCTACGACGATCTCGCCCGCGGTTTCGGTGCCGGCGCGAACGGGCCGCTGTACCTGGTCACCGAACTGCCTGACGGCGCCGGGGGAGTCGCCGAGCTCGATGCACTCGCCACCCGGCTCGAGGGCACCGACGGGGTCGCGACGGTGAGTCCACCGATCCCGCTGGGTCGCGTGGACGGCACTCCGGTGGCGATGCTGTCGGTCACGCCGACGACCGGCCCGCAGGATGCGGAGACGCTGGACCTGGTGCATCGCATTCGTGCCGATCTCGTCCCGGAATCCGGATTGACAGTGGAACTCACCGGCGCCGCCGTCGGCGGCAGCGACTTCGCCGAACTCACCCTCGACCGGCTACCGCTGATGGTCGCGATAGTGCTGATCTGCTCGTTTCTGCTGTTGGCGTTGGCTTTTCGATCCCTGGTCGTCCCCACCAAGGCGATCGTGATGAACCTGCTCTCGCTGGGTGCCGCGTTCGGTGTGATCGTCGCGGTGTTCCAGTGGGGTTGGGGGATGGAACTCATCGGGATCGGCAAGATCGGTCCCACCGAGGCCTGGGTGCCGATCGTGCTGTTCGCCGTCGCCTTCGGTCTCGCGATGGACTACGAGGTGTTCCTGGTTTCACGAATCCGCGAACGCTATCTGGCCACCGGCGATCCGACGACCTCGGTCACCGAGGGCCTCGCGAAGACGGCGCGAGTGATCACCGCCGCGGCCGCGATCATGGTGTGTGTGTTCGCGAGCTTCGTGTTCTTCGACGACCGCGGCCTCAAGGCGATGGGGCTCGGGCTGGCCACCGCAGTGTTCATCGATGCGACGGTGGTGCGAATGTTGTTGGTGCCCGCGACGATGGAGATCCTGGGTCGTTACAACTGGTACTGGCCGTCGTGGCTGTCGCGCGTGCCGTCCCTCGACGGGGTGCATCGAAGCGCCGTCGAGCCCGATGAATCCCCGGCCGTGTCGACACGCGCCGACGTCGGATAGACAGCGCGTCCATGCCGGTCGCCGGCGGTGTGTTGGTCATGTGGCCGAGCGCTCCTCGGAACGGTACCCCTTATTGCTCAACCACTGTCGCGCACGACCACGTTTACGTTCGGCGGAGAACATGCGATATCGGATGAATTCGTAGCCCGAGTCGAACAGCACGTCTTTGAATCGACGAAACGCGCCTTTGCCGGCCAGCGCGATGCTGAGCTTCTCGACGAGCGCCTCGTCGACCACCGAATCGAGGAAGTCCTCCATGTCGCGGTAACCCGACCGAGATCCGGTGTTCTCGACAAAGAACCAGCGGTCGGAATCCTCCAACTCGTCCTCATCGAACATGTCGCTGCCCACGTCGTCGAGCATGCTCTGCTCCCACGGCATACCGGTCTGGAGGTCGATGTACCCGTCGCCATTGCGCAGATCGCCCTCGAGGAGATCGGCGATGTCTTCGAGAGTCACAGCGATCGGTCGGAGCATGGGGGTGGGCCCGCCGAGGACGCCCTCGAGCTGCGCGGCGAGCTCGTCGTCGCCGTCCCAGCCCCGGGCACGCAGCGCGTTGGCACACTTGGCGGCCACGTCGTCGGCCCCGGCCACCTTGTTCTCGACGGCCGAGGTCACCGCGTCGCCGACGTATTGCAGGACCGCATGCACGGGGCGTTGCTTCAACAGGTCGACGAGTTCCGGGCCGGACGCGGCGACAGCTCGCCGGAGTTCCTTCAACGACGCATCGTCCCACGCCCGCCCAGACTGGTCACCGGTGTCCGGCGAAGGCGTTGTGGGCCTGCCAGATTCGAGTCGCTGCCGCAGCCACTCCGTCACGTCGCCGACTGCCGCAGTCGCGATCGGGGTTGGATGCCCGGTGAACCCATGCGGCACACCAGGGTAGATGCGGATGTCGACATCGTTGTCGGCGAGCGCGAGCCGAGCGGCCATGGCGATGTTGTCGTCGAGCAGGACGTCGCGCTCGCCGACAACAAGCAGCACCGGGGGTAATCCCGACAGGTCGGCGAAGGCGGGCGAGACGTCGGGGATCGTCCGGTCCGATACGCCGCCCACATAGGCTTCGAGAAAGTACTCGTCCGAGATCAACCGGCCGGCCGGCGTGGTGGCGCTGAGGTCCCAGGTGCCGAAGTGCAGGGCGGCGCCCGCGACGTGGTGTGCCAGTGAATGATCGCGCAGCCGGAGCAGCGTGGTCACCGCAAGCGTCGCGCCCGCCGAGAATCCACCGATCGTGATGCGGTCTGTGCCGAAGCGGTCGTGGGCGCAACCGATCAACCACCGCATCGCGGTCTCGCAGTCGTCGGGTGCGGCCGGCCACGGGTCCTCCGGCGCGAGGCGATACTCAACACCCACGACAACGATCCCGAGATCGTCGGCGAGCCGGCGGTTGCGGATGTCGTCCTGGACGGCGGAGCCCAGATAGAAGCCGCCGCCGTGGATATTCAGGTGCACGCCGCGCACCCGGCCGTCGGTGGGTGGAATGATCCGCACGGGCACCGACTGGGCGTCGACCTCCACTGTCTCCACTATGGCGTGTGCGTCGGGAACGGCACGCACCTGTTTGCGACGGGCCGCCGCGAGTTCGTCGCCGTCGCGTGGCCCGCGACCGGTCGGCGTGTCCCGGTAGTAGGCGAGTGACTCGGCGAGATCGCCCTCGGGCACCGGAACTGTGATGTCGCTCATCCGCAGTTGCATGCGAGCACCTCCTCCGAATCCCTTCTACCCGGACAGCGGGCGAGCATTCAACGTGTGGTGATGAGTCGGGAGCAGCACCGCGTTTTTTCAGCCGGATGGCGCTCACCGACCTGGGCGACCAACAGTTGTGCACACCGCCCGGAGGCCACCTCGATCTCCCGTACCGTGAGCGTGCGGATCTCGACCCGTCGGACGCTCAGACAGGAGACTTGCTGTGGCCAACAATCAGTCGCAGGCCCCATGGCCGCTGAAGGCTCGAGCAATCAGCGAATCCACCGACCACGGCATTCGCGCGGTGCGCGCACACGACCTCGCCGGCTTCGCAGAAGCCCTCGAACAACTCGCCATCCACCCCGAGGCCCGCGAGGTCCACGCCCACATGGTCCGCGAACTCATCGAGACCCGATACCAGGACGGTGTGACCGGTGACGATGTCGCCGATGTGCTGTCCCGCACGGTCGGCGACTCGGGCGCCTGGCATGCACCAGTCGATCCGTCGGCAGTGGTGGTGGTGCTCACCGGCAGTCTGGGCGTAGCCGAACGTTCTGACGATGACGGTCCGCCCGCGACCATCCCGCCGGCCGAGCTCAACGGCGCGGCGATCCTGGTGATCGCCCACCTCGCGGCCGATGCCGCAATCGATCATCAGCAGTATCTGGTGCGTGCCATCGAGGAGATACGCCGCGCTCAGACGGTGGAGATGCCCTGAGCAGTTGCGCAGCAGCCGTCCGGTCGCCGTCCGCTGCCGTCGCCGACGCTGCTCGGTTCGCGCCCTATCTGTTGTCCTGCGCCGGACACCAGTGTCGGTGCCGTGTCGTACCGTCAGCACCATGACCACTTGGGACGCGATCACGGCTGCCGTCGGCCTCGCGCTGGGTGGCGAGCCGGACCGGGGTCGTGAGGAGTTGATGGCCTGCTGGATTGCCACGGGTGAATCCGATGCCGGGCAGCGATGCGTCATCGCGCACTACCTCGCCGACCTTCAGTCGGAACTGGCCGACGAGGTGATGTGGGATGAACGAGCGTTGGACGCGCACTCCAGGATTCAGGGCTCGGAGCTCGCGCACGTGGGTATCGACGATGCCCGCGGCATGGCACCGAGCCTTCATCTGAACCTGGTAGATGGCTATCTGAGGCAGGGCGAGACCGCTGTGGCGCGCCAACATGCGACCGCTGGTGTCGCCATGGCCGATTTTCTACCTGACGACGGCTACGGGCGGCTCATCCGTGACGGGCTCGATCGACTGACGACGCGGATCGACAACGTGTCGGACAACCACTCGACGTGACCATGTTCGCACACATGTGCGAACATGGTCAGGTGACTTCGCGCAGCAAAGCCGGACTGACCGCCGATGATCTCGAATCCCTGTCCTCGAGTCTCGCCGCAGGCAAACGGGTCACCGTCTACCTTCGCGATCCGATGCCTGCCCTCGGACTCGAGGCCGGGGTATCGGCGCGCGTCTTGTCGATCGACGGCACCACCGTGATCGCGAGCCCGAAAGGTGTGGACGATCAGTTGCCGTTCGAAGCCGAGGAACTCCATCGGACTCGGGCGGCGGCAGCATCTGCCACCGCCCCGCGACCGCGCGCATCGTCGTCGGGGCGCGCAGCTCCGCCGGCGGCACCGGCGAAGTCACCACGAAGCGCACAACACACGGCCAAGCCTCCATCGGAGTCGGGGTCGGCGAGGTCTCCCCGCGAGTCGGCACCGCCGAGCGTGACAGCCAAGACGACCCGCCGCGCCAAGCCGGGCACAGCAGCCGTCAGTGTCACCGTGACAGCGGTCGATGCGACCACCTGGAAGGTGTCGGTGATGCATGGCACCAAGAAGCTGGGCAAGGCCACCGAGGTGACCGCCGACCGGGTGGCGAACGCCATGCGGGAACTCGGCGACACCACCGCCATCTCAGCGGTGGACGACGTGATCGAGTCCGCACGCGCTGCCGCACAGAAACGCATTGACGAGCTCAACGACGAACTCGAGACGGCGCGCGCCGCCTTGGCTCAGCTCGACGATCGCCTCGGCAACAGCAGTTGAGACAACCAGTGTCAGGCTGACTCCATTGCCCGCTTCGCCTTTTCCAACGCGGCGAGCGTACGCAACACGGACTCGCGTTTCGCCGTCAGATCGGACACCTTCGCCTTACCGCCGAGACCGGATTCTTGCTGCGCGACCGCGAGACGGTTCTCGATGTCAGTGAGCTGCGCCAGCAGGCCCTCGGCTCGGTTGACGAGTTCGGCGCTGTCGGGGCGGGAGATATTCGTGGGTCGGGTGCCTCCGGACGCGGCGACCCGGGGCTTGTCAGCCGGCGCCTTCGCGGCGGTCGTCGCAGCGGGGGAGGCGGATCGGGTGACCGCGGTTCGCTGCTTGGACCGTGACGCTCCCCGGGCCGGCGTGTGGGTACGGGTTCGGGTCAGCTCTGCCGACGCCGCGCCGGCCGCGACCCGGTGCGCGCGCTCCTCCTCATCGTCGGACTCCACCGAGCCACCCAACGGACGCAGACCGTAGAAGCCGACGAACTCACGAGCCGCGGCGATCGTCTGCTCTGCGGTGCGACAGCGCCCGCACCGCGGTTCATCGCGGAAGTCCGCGACGTCCTCGTCGGACGAGCACCACACGCATTCCTCGGTGGTGACGTCGGTCATGGAAGCACTGGTAGCGAGGGAAGACACGGGTGAACATAGTACGACACATGGCTTTTCGCTTCGCGCCGGGGGTTTCGCTGCACCGTACCGCGGCGGCCGGTTATCCGGACCGGCGCTGATTCGGGTCCCGGTAGGTCACCACCAGCGGAGCGTGATCAGACAGGCGGTCGGCCGGCGACAGCCCTTTGTCCACCACGACATCGATCGCCCGGCGTGCAAGGCCGGGCGTCGCGAGCTGGTGGTCCACACGCCAACCCACATCCTTGGTGAAGGACTGACCGGCCCAGCTCCACCAAGTCAGTGGCCCGGGTCGTTCGCCGTACACCTGTCTCACCACGTCGACGAGCCGACGCGTGCCCAGGATCGAATCGAACCACGCCCGGTCTTCGGGTAGGAAGCCGTCCATGGTGCGAGCGGCACGCCAGTTCGTCACATCGTGTTGTGTGTGGGCGATGTTGAGGTCGCCGGCAAGCAGGAATTCGCGCCCCGCCCGCAGCGCAGCGAGACGGCTGCGGTCGAGCTCGCGCGCGAACGCCGTGAGGAAGCGCTGCTTGCGCGCGTACTTGGCGCCGCCGTCGGGCGCGTCGCGCATCGCCCCCGGCCGCTGACGGTCTCCAGGCAATCCGCCCTTCGGTAGGTAGAGACAGGCGATCGTGACGGGCCGGTCGGCCAGGTCGACCTCGATGTAGCGGCCGTGGGTGGCGAACTCGCCAAGTCCACGCGCGCGCGGTGGGTCGGTCACCCACGTCCGCACGGCCGCGGGCGACAATCGTGTGAGCACGGCGACCCCGTTGCGACCGGCCAAGGACCCGACATCGGCGGCCACCGAATAGCCGGGGAAGTCACCGAGGTCAGGCATCCGACAACGTAATTCCTGAATCGCGACAATGTCGGGGGACCGCTCGGCGAGCCAGCGATCAAAGCCACGACGACGCGCCGCCCGAATCCCGTTGACGTTGAACGAAACGACCGTGAAGGACATCAGGCCATCTTGCCAATCCTTCACTTTCGGGCAAGTAATTCAATTTGCAGTCATGCCCACTTCACTATGGTAATTGTGGGTTGTCGGGGTTTCAGTTCCGGATTGCTCGAAGACATCTGACCCGAGTTGCGCGCATTCGGTACTCAAAGATGTTCCTGTGCAATCTGTTGGGACTCGCAAGCTTCCGGCGCCCGCACGCGCACACCAATCATCATTCAGAAAGGCATATCCATGCTCATCGGAATCGTCGAAGCAATCAGAGACCTGCACGTCGGTGCCTATGATTTACTGCTCGCGCTGCTTTCCACCGGTAGCGCCGGCAGTAGCTAGCACGATCACGTCCCGCAGAACGTCTGGAAACTGTCGCTGAAGGACGCCGGGGCTGGCCCAGCGAAGTGCTCCCACTCGGTGCGCGGTTCGAACGGATGCGTGACAGCGTCCATCAAGCGCTCGAACGGCGTCAGGTCGCCGTCGGTGGCGGCACGTAACGCGAAGTCCACTTGGTGGTTGCGCGGGATGTAGAGCGGATTGATGCGGTCCATCGCGGCAGCCGTCTGCGCTCGATCGCGCCCGAGCCGATCCAGAGTTGCATGCCAGCGGTGCAGCCAGGGGTCTACGTCCTCGCGGGGGATGGCGTCGACCAGCGCTGTCGGGTCGCCGCGAAGCTCGGACGCGAGTGCACGGAAGGTTCCCGTCCAGTCGGCACGGTGGGCGGCCATCAGGGTCACCAGGTCGTCGACGAGTTCTGGCTCGCCGAAAGCGTCGGTCAGCCCGATCTTGTTCGCCATCCCGGCGAGGAAATGCTGCTGATACCGGGCGTCGAAGGTGGACAACGCCGCGGTCATCACGGCGATCGCCTCGTCGGCCGTCGGACCGGCCAACGGAAGTAACGTTTCGGCGAAACGCGCCAGGTTCCACTTCACGACGTCGGGCTGATTGGCGAAGGCGTAGCGTCCGCCGTGGTCGATGGAGCTGAAGACCGCCGCCGGGTCGAAGGCGTCGAGGAAGGCGCACGGACCGTAGTCGATGGTTTCACCGGAGATGGTGGTGTTGTCGGTGTTCATGACGCCATGGACAAACCCGACCAGCATCCAGTCGGCCACCAGGGCCGCCTGCCGCTCGAGCACCGCCTCGAAGAATGTGAGGTAGCGGTTGCCACTTCCCTCGGGCGCGAGCCCTAGCAGGTCCGGGTAGTGGCGATTGATTGCGTAGTCGGCCAATGGCTGGACCAGCTCGGTGTTGCGGGCCGCGAGCTCGAAGGTCCCCACGCGGAGGTGGCTGGCGGCCACACGGGTGAGCACAGCGCCGGGCTCGAGGCGGTCGCGGCGCACATCTCGGCCGGTCGCTACGACTGCGAGCGACCGGGTGGTGGGTATACCCAGCGCGTGCATCGCCTCGCTCACCAGGTACTCGCGAAGCATCGGACCGACCACCGCGTAACCATCACCGCCACGCGAGAACGGCGTCGGACCAGAACCCTTGAGCTGCAGGTCGACTCGATGGCCGTCCAGGTCGATAAGTTCACCGATAAGCAATGCGCGACCGTCCCCGAGCAGCGGGGCGTAGTTGCCGAATTGGTGACCCGAGTAGGCCGTGGCGACCGGATCGGCGCCCGCCGGTGCCGCCGCACCCGACAGGAGCGCGACGCCGTCATCTGCGCGCAACGCTGCCGCGTCCAGCCCCAAGGCCTCGGCCAGTTCGTCGTTCAGCACCAGCAGCCGGGGGTCGGGCACGTCGGCGCCCTTCCACGCCACGGTCAGCGGCGACAGTTCGTCGGCGAAAGTGCGCTCGAAGCCGGTGATCGCGGAGCTCGTGCGGGTGGGGGAGTCGGGACCTGCAGACACTGCTCCAGGATAACCACAGGTGGGCTGGCCAGTGGATGTCCGCAGCGGAGGTCGTCGTCCGCAGCGTCGAGAAGGCACCCGTACAAGCCATTGCCACGCTTCCCGCTGTCTGGACTGTGGTGGCCATCGCTGTCGCAGTGATCGGCGCCTCGCATAGTTGGTGGGGGCTGCTGTGGCCGCGATTGTCTTCGTTGCCATCGGTTTTACGATTTCGACCGGCGCGACACCCCCTGAACGATCCCCGTGGCATAGCGATCCCGGCATGCGCGCCGATGCACTTTTTGTGATACACACGTATCACGAAAGGTGGTGGCCCATGATTGACGCGAGATGGGCTGCGTTGTGGATGGCGTCGGCAGCGCAGCTGATGGTGGTGCTCGATGTGTCCGTGGTCAACATCGCACTGCCGGCGGTGGGCGACGACCTGAGGATGACCGATGCCGCGTTGCAGTGGGTTGCGAGCGGCTACGCACTTGCGTTCGCCGGGGGATTGTTGGTCGGCGGTCGGTTGGCCGATGTGTATGGGCTGCGACGGGTTTTCGTCTTCGGGCTCGGGGTGTTCATCGCGGCGAGTGTGATCGGCGGGCTGGCGGTGTCGGGGGAGATGCTGATTGCCGCTCGGGTCGTGCAAGGGGTGGGCGCGGCGATCGCGTCACCGGCGACGTTCACGATTCTCACCCGCACTTATCCCGAGGGGCCTGTGCGGACCCCGGCTACAGCCCCGTGCAGGCCGGCTTGGGCTTCCTCCCACTCACTTTCGTCACCATGGTCGTCGGCGTCCACGTTGTTCCGCGCCTGATGACACGCCTTCCGGCCCGCCATCTCATTCTTGCTGGCGCACTCGTCGCGGGCGCAGGGTTCGTGTGGCAGGCATCGGTGTCGCTTGACACCTACCTCACGACCATCGCCGGGCCGGCAATCATCATCGGCATCGGTGGCGGCTTGATGAGCACCCCGCTGGCGACCGCGGTCACCAGTGGCATCAACCCCTCAGATGCCGGGGCCGCATCCGGACTGATGAGGTTCCCCCCGAACCGTAGAGGCATCGATAATGAGGAGCACGATGCCAGAGAAGCGGAAGAAGTACGACCGGGAGTTTCGTGATGGGGCTGTCCGGATCGTCGAGGAGACGGGTAAGTCGATCGCCCAGGTCGCCCGAGACTTGGGGGTCAACGAGGGCACGTTGGGCAACTGGGTCAACCGGGCGCGCGCCGAGCGGGAGGGCAGCGGCGAGCTGACCCCTGATGACGCTGCTGAGCTCAAACGGTTGCGTGACGAGGTCGCCGAGCTGCGGATGGAGCGTGATGTCCTCAAGCGATCAGTGGTCCTGTGGGTGAAGGAGGCGACGAAGTGAGCGTGGCGCGCTTTATCGCCGACCAGAGGACCAAGTACCGGGTGCCACACGCGGTGAGCTGCCGGCTACTCGGGGTCAGTGAGGCGTGGTTCTACAAATGGCGCAACCGGGCCCATTCGCCGGGTGCGGCAACGGGTTTGCACACCACCCGTGACTACCGCCGGGACACCATCGACCGGGCCGTCGCGGTGGCCTTCGACAAGGCCCGCGGGCTGCACGGGTCGCCGCGCCTGCATGCGGATATGCGTGCTGACGGGTGGACGGTGACCGAGAAGACTGTCGCTGATTCGATGAGCCGCCAGGGCCTGGTGGCGCGGCGGATCCGTCGGCGCAGCGGGCTGACCCGCCAGGACAAGAGCGCGGCGAAGTTCCCCGATTTGTTGTGTCGCGATTTCACTGCTCAGTGTCCCGATGAACGGTGGGTCGGCGACATCACCGAGATCCCGACCGCGGCGGGCAAGTTGTATCTGGCCACGGTCATCGACCTCTACAGCCGTCGGTTGCTGGGTGCGGCCACCAGTCGCCACCCGGATGCGGCGTTGGCGTGTGCGGCCATCGAGATGGCGGTCGCCACGCGGGGCGGTAAGCAGGCGATATGGCGTGACGACGATGCGCAGAAGCTGATTTTCCACACCGATCGAGGGTCTACGTACACCGCGAAGAAGTTCACCAAGCTGTGCCGCCGGATGGGTATCCGGCAGTCGATGGGGCGTGTCGGATCG
>NZ_JAPKFM010000028.1:0-75839 GCF_026262595.1 Gordonia aquimaris
GACACCGCGCCGGTTAACCCACTGCCCCATCAGTGTCGCATCGCTAGTAAAACGCACCAGGGGAATCAGAGCGAAAGGGATTCCAAACGACAAAACGACTTGAGAAACGATCAGAGCTCGACTGGGATCCACCCCGGCTGCTAGAACAGCCACCGCCGGCACCAAGGTGATCATCCGCCGCAAGACCAACGGAACCCTCCGCTGCAGCAGTCCGTCCATGATCATCGCGCCCGCGTAGGCCCCGACCGACGACGATGCAAATCCCGAAGCAAGCAACCCGATCGCGAAGAGCAATCCGACACCGCCGCCGAGGGCATTGGTCACTGCCGCGTGCGCCCCGGAGATCGACTCGACGTCGCCACCACTGCCCTGCAGCGCGCTCGCCGCCAGCAGCAACATAGACATGTTGACCACCCCCGCGATGAACATGGAAGAGGTCACATCAATCCTGGTCCCCCACAGCAACCGCCGATGGTCACCGCTTCTGACCGGCCCGAACCGGTCACGGACCAGCCCCGAATGCAAGTAGACCGCGTGCGGCATCACTGTGGCACCGAGCATCGCCGCCGCAAGCACCACGCTGTCAGCGCCGGCGAAAGCCGGAACCAGACCCGCCGCAGCCTCCTGCGGCGCCGGGCGCGCAACGACCGCGCTCACCACGAATCCGACAGCTACCACCGCCAACAGACCGATGATCGCTCGCTCGAACCAACGCTCACCACGGTCCTGAAACACCAATAGCGCCATCGAGACAACCCCGGTGATCACACCGCCAACGACCAACGGCAAACCGAACAGCAGATTCAGTGCGATAGCACCGCCAACCACTTCGGCGAGATCGGTCGCCACCGCAACGATCTCTGCCTGCCCCCAATACAAAAGCCGAACAGGTCTACAGGTGCGCGCTCGCACGGCCTCCGGCAGCGATATTCCCGCCACGATTCCCAATTTCGCAGAAAGAAACTGAACCAGTCCAGCCATGGCGTTCGCAGTCACCACCACCCAGACGAGCAGATAACCGAACCGTGCTCCAGCACTGACATTCGAGGCGACATTTCCGGGGTCCACATAGGCAATCGCCGCAACGAAGGCCGGCCCTACCGTCGATCGCATCGCACCGACCCGGACACTCGGTCGCCGCGACCTGGCCAACGCCCACCCCCCCCAAATTTCGTACAGCCGTAACTGTAAATGAGGCTACCCGAATCATTTGATAGCGGTATGCAACGCGATCCACGCAAGGTAAGCCCGGGTTGCGCGCCCGCTCCTGGGCGGTCCGATTCTCAACAGTCGGATCGCGGGCAGATCCATCATGCTCGTGTGTGATCGCCACGCGCGAGAGGAAATCAGCAGGCGGAACGGCGACGCATGGCGCCAGACCTCCCCAGGAAGCTGTATCCCCCTCGAACACGCAGATACTCAACGCCGGATCGCAACGACCGGGAGTTGCATCCGGCCTCGTCACGTTGGACACACTACTGTGGGTCGTCGTCTGCAGTCCCTCTCGTGATTTAGTCGAGCAGATTCATTGTTTCCGGGCGAGGGCGCGGGGAAGGAAGATTCGGCAGGCACAGGAGCGCAGCATCCATCGCCGGCCGGTATGTCACCGATGCTTGCCACCCCCGGGCCCGCGCCCGCGGGGTCAGGGTGGGCGTGGGAGATGAAGTGAGACGGAATCAGGTGGGTTCTGGAATTCTGCACCTGCAACCGAGGTGAATTGACGGCAGGAAATCGAACTTAGCTCGGTGGGCGGGCAGGTTCGCGGCGACGCGACGCGTCTGAACATGTCGTAGGTGGCGCCTAGGCTGCTCAGCGTGGGTATTCGCATTGACAACCGCGCCGACTTCTCCAGCGATCAGCTAGCGACGATGTCCGAAGGCCTGGATCGAATGTCGTGTCCTGCGTCCGCGGAGGTTGTGATCTGTGACGACTTCGTCAGCGAGGTACGCAATCTGTTGAGTTCAACGACGTACGACACTGCCCGTGGAACGAATGTCGTTGCCGCGAAGACAATCCCGGTATCTGACGACTGCCAGGTGATCGTGGTGAACGCTGAACCCGTGCGCGGGTTGGAACTCGCGCAGCTCGGCCGACTACTGGCGCACGAGGCCGGACATGCTCTGATCCACTCGCGGATGGAGGGCCATCCCGACCTTGACCTCCGTTCGCCGCAGATGGGTGAACAGGTGCTTTATGCGCTCGCAACGACCGCGCTGGACGAGTACAGGGTTGAGCGGGCCGTCTACGCGCAGGGCTTCCCGCTCGCGCAGGAGGTGGACTGGCCCGCCGCGGGCCAGGTCGCTACCGATGTGAACCTAGATGTAATGGAGGCAGTCGTTGACAAGACAAACGCCAACGACGTCGAACGGCTTGCTGGTGATATCGCTGCGGTTCACAATTGGTCGTCGAAGAAGATGGCCTACATCGCGGCGGCAGTTGCCGCAGACGCGATGCCTGGAACTGTCGACGTGCTCACGGAACAGCAGGTCGACTGGGCGGACTACCTCGAGGGCACGTGGTCTCATCGTTTGGCGGCCTACCGGCTGGCCCCTGACGCTTCATCACCTGCCTCGGCTGACCAACTGCGCCGCATCGTCGCGAAGCTTCTGACCGTCGAGCGTCACTACCTGACCGCGATGGGGTTCTTCTACCGCGAGTACCGCGACACCTGGGGGTTCCATCGTCGAAAAGACAACTCGCTGTTTGCCGCCCGGTTCGAACGTGCTGCACGCGTCGTGATGGAACGCGCCGGTTCTGAATGACGGACGCGACCTGCACCTGCCGCCCGCTCCTTCGGCCGCCCAGCACGTCGATGTTCACTATTTTCTGAATACACGAATCCATGTACAGTTCGCATCATGGGAACTGTTGTGACTGCACAGCGGGACGCTTTGACGAGGTTCGGCTACGCGTTATCTGATTCGACCCGCACGCAGGTGCTGTTGCGGCTGCGGCACGGTGCGGCCTATCCGGCGGACTTGGCCGTGACGATCGGGGTGTCGCGGCAAGCATTGTCGAACCATCTGGCCTGCCTCCGGGGTTGCGGTCTGGTGGTTGCGGTGCCGGTGGGCCGGCGTAGTCGTTACGAACTGGCTGACAGTCGGATTGGGCATGCGCTCGACGATCTACTCGGCTTGGTGCTCGCGGTGGACCCGTCGTGCTGCCCCGACTCCGGTGACCAGGGGTGCTGCTGATGGCCGCCGAGCTGGGCCTACCGAGTCTTGGCCGTCCGTCGCTGAGTGTCGAGCGCCGGGAGCTGTTGCAACGTCGTATCCGTTGGTTTGTCGCAGCGACCATTACCTACAACGTGATTGAGGCCGTGATCGCGATCAGCGAGGGCGCGCGGGTCTCGTCCGGGGCGTTGATTGGGTTCGGCCTGGATTCGGTGATCGAGGTGTCCTCGGCCGCGGCAGTTGCTTGGCAGTTTGCCGGCAAGGATCCCGAACGGCGGGAGAAGGTTGCGCTGCGGATCATTGCGTTCTCGTTCTTCGCGTTGGCTGCGTACGTGAGCGTCGACTCGATCCGCACGCTGCTGGGGGTAGGTAGCGAGGCCGAGCATTCGTCGATTGGCATCGTGTTGGCCGCGGTTAGTTTGGCGATCATGCCGTTGCTGTCGTGGGCAGAACGCCGCGCAGGTCGCGAGCTCGGCTCGTTGAGCGCTGTGGCCGACTCGAAGCAGACGCTGTTGTGCACGTACCTGTCGGCGGTGTTGCTGGTCGGTTTGTTGCTCAACAGTTTGTTCGGATGGTCATGGGCGGATCCGGTCGCCGCGCTGGTGATCGCCGCGATCGCGGTGCGTGAGGGCGTCAACGCTTGGAAGGGCGAAGCCTGCTGCGCACCTGTTGGCCAGCTCGCCGGTGCCGGCGAGGATCACGGGTGCTCGTGCTGCGCTGAGGAGGCTCGTGATGGCTCGCATAAGTGACTCCGCCCGTGACCTCTACCGTTCTGAGATGGCGGCTGCCGCTGTCACCGAGGTGGCCGAGCAGCGGTGGCATCATCTCGAACGCGCCCACATCGTGTCCCAGCCGGACCCCTGGTTGCACACCCAGAATCACGTCGCCATGTTCAAGTTCGCTGTACGTCAGCATGATCGGCGCGAAGCGCTCGGACAGGTCTTGCGCATCATCGTCGCTGCCCCAGGATCGCTGAGCGGACGCTACCCCGAAGGAAACACCGGACGAGTAGACGCCGGCCTGATGCGCCCGATGCCGATTCCCGCCGACATCGCCTCGCGGTTGCAGTCATGAACACCAGCAGACCCACCAAGATCGCGTGGTCGATTGTCGCTGCCATCCTGCTCGCCATCGGCGTCGCGATGCTCCTCGACAGAGAAGACACACCTACACCGACTGACACCGCACTGGTTTCAGATCTGGTGGTGCGACCTGATAGCCATCGACTGACCTCGCCACCGCAGAGCAAAGCCACTTTCGTCGAGTTCCTCGACTTCGAGTGTGAGGCCTGCGGTGCGCTCTATCCGATCATCGAGGACATGCGGCGCACCTACGGTGACCGCGTCACCTTCGTGGTGCGCTACTTCCCCATGCCCGGTCACTTCAACGCCGAACGGGCCGCTCGTGCAGTAGAAGCCGCCGCCCAACAGGGACGATTCGAGCAGATGTATCAGCACATGTTCACCACACAGGCTCAGTGGGGTGAACAACGAACCCCAGCCGACGATCTGTTTCGCAGCTTCGCGGTCGACCTCGGCCTGGACATGACGGCCTTCGATGTCGTCTATGACAGTCCGGCGACGCTCGCCCGGATCCGCGCCGACGTCGCAGACGGACTGGCTCTCGGCGTGCAGGGTACCCCCACATTCTTCCTCGACGACCAGCGGCTAGAGCCCACCTCGATCGACGATCTCACCGACGCACTCAACCAGGCTACGAACTAGGCGAGCTGTCGCCAGGCGGTCCCGCTGCTAGTCCGCGACAGGGTCGAGGTGGAAGCGGGTCGGGTGCGCTGCCCGCACGTAGCGCACTGCTGTGCCGACCCCGATGCCGAACACTTTCATCAGGACCACCGGGTCGGCGGTGTGGGTGGCTTCGTCGTAGATTCGGTCAGCGCGAAGTCTGCTGGCACTGAGTCCGACTCTCCGGAAGACGGCAGTAAGTCCGTAAGGACTCATCGCCTGATCTGGTTGTAGCGCTGTGTTTCTGCTGACGATCAGGTACCGGTTTTGCGTTCGCGGCCATTGACGATGACGATGATCGAGCCATTGTTGAATGAGCCGATGCACGGCCTAATCGAGCGGCACGGTTTGCCGGCCGGAGCGGCGAGCAATCGCGATCGTCCCGCCGGCCAAGTCGACGTCGTCGATCGACAACTGCTGTATCTCTTTCACTCCCAAGGCGTGCACCGCAGCGAGTGCCAGGATGAGCCGGTCCCGTGGCGAATGGGTGACCTCGAACGCTGCACGTAACTGACTGCTGGGCAGCGACTGCGGCACCCGGCGTGCGTACCGCCCGACGAGTCCTCGCGCTGGGCTGGCGAAGATCCGGTTCTCTCGCTGTAACCGCCCGAACAGTGATCGTAGTGCGACATGCACGTTGGGCGCAGAGCCGCCGAGGTGTGCCTCGAGTTCCGACTCGACGTCGTGCCGTGTGATCTCTCGCAAAGACTGGTATCGGGTCGCCCAATTACGTAGAGCTGGAAGGGAGAAGGCCAGGTAAGTTCGGACTGTGACCCACTGGACGGGGATCGAGGGTCGGGAACCGTCCCCGCGTAGCGACCGGATCCAGACTGTGATGTCGTGTCGAAACTGGGGCGGAACATCTTCGTGAAGGTAGCGGTGTACCGATCGCTCATCGCGGCCAGGCGTGGCCGGCGGTGGCGTCGGAGTGGGGTCCATGTCCGGGTGCGTGTCGTCAGTTCGGCGGCAACGATCGGCCACCGGACGTGCGTGGCACCGGCCGGCTGGCCGTGGGGTTGTGCCCGACAGCGTTTTGCTCCTGGTTGGGAGTGGCGCGGCTCAGCACGGGTTCTGCTTGCATGAGCTCATCGACGGTGCAGTCGAGCGCGGCGCAGATCTTGTCCAGATCGTCGAGACGGATCGTGACCGGCGACTTGGACCAGAGTGACGCTACCTTGCTCAGTGATGGCTCAAAGCCCACGTCTTCGAACGCCTTTAGGAGTTGCGTCGGCCTCCATATGTCCCGTTGCGCGGCAACCATTCTCAGATTCCACTTCATCTAACCCTCGATTCCCAGACGTCGAACCGCTCGCTGCGTGGAGGTCAACACAGCGTGCTCCGGATCAGCACTCGTAGATGCCAGATAACCCACCGTGGTGCTCGGCCATTGGTGCCCGAGCAGCCGCTGCACATCCCACAGCGGCATACCGTTCTGGTAGTTGTGCGTCGCGCAGGCGTGGCGCAGGAGGTGCGGAAACAGCTCATCGACCGGCCCGGGTAGATACATTCGCGATGCCCGCTTGAGCGCCTTGCGGAAAGTCTCGGGGCGGATCGGCGATGCTGTGGCCATGTTCAAGGCCGCGACCGCGGTTGGCAGGCGTTCTGAAGGCCACAGCGGGGCCGCGTCGTTGGAGGCGTCGTCGCAGAACTGGCCGCGTATGTTCTCGATGTACCACCAGAGCAGTTCCCGTCCCTCCGCGAAGAGGAATGCTTCACGCTGCCGCGGGCCCGAACCGCGTGCACCTTTGCCGGTCACAACAAACCGGCCCCAATGCCCTCGCTCCCAGTGCACGTCACCAATCTTGACCGCGCACAGCTCTTTCGCTCGGACCCCCGAGAAGTACGCAATCTTGGCCATGACGTAGTCGCGCACCGCGACCGGGTACTTGCGCGACTCGACCAGATCAGCTCGCCACACTGCGAAGAACTCAGTCATCGCCCGCTGCGAGGGAGGGATGCGCAACGCGAAGTCGCCGCGGTGCCGGGGACGGTTGAACGGGTCGACCGGCGAACGAACCGTCACGCCAAATCTACGTGCGATCTCACCACCGTATCGCTGCTCGAGGAAGGCGAAGTACGTGTCGACCTGACTAGCCTTCTTACGCATCGTCGAGTGGTGGCGTTTACCCGGCCCGGAGAAGTACTGATCAAACTGCCGAGACGTCAAACGCCAAGGCACACAGCCATAATGGTCACAAACCTCCAGCACCGGCCTGACCAACGACTGCAACGTCGAAGGCGCCAGGCCTGAGACGTCGCGCGCCCAGCCGTACTCCGCGATCGTCTCGACGAAGAACGCCGACTCATCGGCAAGATGAGCCGCATCAGAGCGCGCAGCTTGAATGATTTCGACGTCCGCCAACCCAGTGGGTATGACAGACCCGGGCGCCTCGGCGGCAACCGCAGCCGCTCGGCGGGTTCGAAAATCTGCCATAAGCTCGCATTATATGCCCCCAACTGTCAGAATCTCGCAGTAATCGCCATATTTTCGGCGCTCTCCCTGCGCCACCAAAGGGCCCCGAGACCAGGAACAACCTGACCACCGTCCTCTTCGGTCCGACACAGAACCCGCCTGCACTCCAGTGGACAGCGATGCCTCGCCCGGGTCACCGACACTGACGTGCTGCTAGTCAGCCGCAACCGCAGCCCGATCACCTCGTCGTACCCCGAGATCGCCGCCGCTCTGCCGTCGGCCGCGGCCGGACACGATGTCGTCGTCGACGGCGAGATCGTCGCCCTCGACACCGCCGGGCGTCCGTCGTTCTCGCTCCTGCAGCGCCGCATGCCCGTGCAGCGGCCCACTCGCCGACTGCTCACCGCCGTGCCGGCAGTGTTCTATCTGTTCGATCTCCTCGAGATCGACGGTGCCGATGTCGCTGCCCTGCCCTACCTTGAGCGGCGCACTCTCCTGGACACCCTGATCAGCAGCCACACCGTGCAGATCACCCCGTACTGGACCGACGTCGACGCCGCCACCATGCAGGACATAGCAACAGAGTTCGGCCTGGAGGGTGTGGTGGCCAAGCGCATCACCTCGCCTTATCTGCGCGGGCAGCGTTCGCCGTCCTGGATCAAGATGCCGCTGCGGCGTAGCGCCGAGGTGGTTGTGTGCGGGTGGGTTGGCCGCACTGCGGTCCGATCGCTGCTGGTCGGTGCCTACCGAGGCCCCGGCGAGTTGGTCTATCTCGGCGACGTCGGCACGGGTTTCACCCACCGACACCGGCGAGAACTCGCCGCCCTGTTGACACCCATCGAGTGCGCCGAACCTCCCTTCACCGGCGTCGCGCCGTCATCGAGCGACCACGTGAGGTGGGTGCGTCCACTTCTGGTCGGCACCGTGGAGTATCGCGAGTTCACCCGTCGCCTCCGCCACCCCTCCTGGAAGGGGTTTCGCACCGACAAGACACCCGACGAAGCGCTCTGGGCAGACCTGCAGTGACACAACCGATGGGACCCCGCAGGGTCTCGTCGGCAGCGCTGCGCAGACTCGTCGTGCAGGCCAGCTTTACGGCAGTTGCTCGACGGCAGCACCAGTCTCGGCGGCATACGCCTCGGCCTCGTGCGCTTGGTCGCGGGTGTAGACCCGGACACCAGCAGCCTGACCTGGTGGACGCACGATCAGCGTCAGATCGGCCAGTGCCGCCCGGCCGCGGGTGGGCGCAACCCGATTGGTGTATCCGCCGCTACCGCCGTCGATGTTCTCGGTCATGACGTTGCCTCCTCGTGTTCGACTGTGATGGCATCCGGCGGCACCCACACGGTGATCGTCGCCGCCGACACCTGATTGGCACTTTCGATGCGCAGCTCGCAGATCCCCCGCCACAGGCCGTTGGTCCTGTTAACTGCACCAACACGTGAACCGACCCTGCGGTGGAGGCAGTTGATGGACGATCTGAGACGCAGCGTGCTCGAAGGGCAAGTCGACGTACCCGCGGTCGGCGAGGTCTGCCGGCGTCTACCGCCAAACGTTCCGCCGTACGTGGTGGCGATGAACGGCGAGGAGGTCGCGCCGATCGTCGACTATCTGACGAGTCTGACGCTGTCAGATATGAGCCCGTTGACGGTGCGATCGTATGCCCACGATCTGCTTCGTTGGTGGAGGATTCTGGCGGTGGTCAACGTCGACTGGGATCGCGCCACCACCTCTGATGTCGAGCTTCTGGTGGGTTGGCTGCGGATCACGCCGAATCCGCAACGCCGACGCAGCGACCAATCGGCGCCGCAACCCGGAACGGTGAACCTGCGCACCGGAAAGCCGCTGTTGGCCAGAGGATATGCCCCATCGACAATCAACCATGCACTGACCGTTGTCTCCGGGTTCTACGAGTTCCACCTCCTATACGGACGCGGTCCGCTGCTTAACCCGGTTCCTGTGTCTGCCGCGCGACGCCGGATGACCCGCCACCACAGTCCACTCGAACGTGATGCGCCGCAACGGCGAGGACCGCTGCGTCAACGGAGCCCACGTCGCGTTCCCCGATCGATCCCAGATGGCCTGTGGGACGAGCTGTTCACGACGATGTCTCACGACCGTGACCGTGCGCTGCTGGCCTTCTTCGTCTCCTCGGGCGCCAGGGCCAGCGAACTGTTGGGCGTCACAGGAGCAGACGTGGACTGGGCGAACAAGAAGCTATGGGTGGTGTCCAAGGGCAGCCGCGAAGTGGCCGCGGTGCCCGGCTCCCCCGAGGCGTTCACCTACCTAGCCCAATACTTCCAACAGTGCGGAATACCAAGACCCGCAGAACCGGTATGGCGGACACTGCGTGGTGAGCCGCGTCCTTTGACGTACTGGGCGATGCGACGAATCATGCAGCGCGCCAATGTCGTACTGGGCACGAACTGGACTCTGCACGATCTACGACACACCGCCGCCACACGGATGGTCAACGACCCCAATCTGACGCTGCCCGAGGTACAGACCATCCTGCGTCACCG
The DNA here is from genome assembly GCF_026262595.1 of Gordonia aquimaris. Lineage (NCBI taxonomy): Bacteria > Bacillati > Actinomycetota > Actinomycetes > Mycobacteriales > Gordoniaceae > Gordonia > Gordonia aquimaris. The sequence goes on from NZ_JAPKFM010000028.1 coordinate 9,851, forward strand.
GCACCTGTCAGCGACCGAGCAGTACCTGCAACCACGGGTCGAAGAACTCCACGACAAACTGCAGGAGCACTTCGCTCGTCCCCGCCCCGAACTCACCTACAGCCCCGGGTACCACACTGACGACATCGCGACGGTGTTCGGTGAATAGGGCCAGTGGCAAAGAACGGGCCCGGATACCCCGCCAGCCTGACGGCGCAGCGCCAGCGACCCGCTACACCAGACCCACGATCGTTGCTCAACCCGCCGAGCCGCGGGCAGTGGACCGCTACGGCGACCTGTCAGCGGCACCCATGCCGATGATCGTTGCGCTCGCTACCAGCGTGTGGCCCGAGCCAGTCCATCGGCGGCGCAGCCGCAACCGCGGGCTGGACAAGATCGGCGACTACCTGCGCGGTTATCCCGGCGAAACGTGGCAACAACGGTGGGACGCATGCGAAATCAACACTCGACTATTGCCCGCCGGCGACGCCTCGCCCACAGGCACAACGACTACCCGCGCCGAGTTCGCGCAGGGCCTTGAAGCGCTGTTCGCGCTGCGCGTGATCCGCCCGACATTGCAAGCCCTACGGGCCAACAAACTGATGCGCTACGCCCACGAGTTCGCCCAGGCCGAAGGCGATCCCGAGCTGGAGCGCTTCATCACCGCCGTCGATGAGACCGACGCCGGCGACAAGTTCAAACGGTGGGCCGTCTTCGACGTATGCACTGCGCTGACCTACCAAGGCATCCCGTTCGCCGATCTCACGCCCGAAGCATTCATGGACTACGCGGTCCGCACACGCGAAACCACCGGGCGCAACGGGGAGCACCTCGGCAAGTACGTCGGGCACCTGGCTTGGCAGGTCCTGCACGGATGCGGGCACTTCCGAGCCTCAGCACCACCCACGCTGCGGGGTGCCCTACGGGCGCCGCAGCTGACAACCACACAGATGGTTGACCAATATCCTGTGCGCAACCAGCCGGTACGGCAGCTTCTCATCGACTACCTCGATCGCCGCGGCGCCGAGATCGACTACGCCTCCCTGGCACGACAGGCACACCTCATCACGAAGCTGTTCTGGCTGGCGATCGAACAGCTCAATCCCGGACAAAGCGATCTCCGCGTGTCCCACGAGCTCTATGCCCGGTGGCGAGAAGACATCACCGTCTGCGACGACGGCAGCCCACGCACCGACCAGGCAACTGTGCTCGGCGCCGTGCGCACCATGTACTTCGACATCAACCTGTGGGCCACTCACGAACCCGAGAAGTGGGCGCACTGGGCCGCGCCCTGCCCCGTCCCGCGCAGCGACATCCGCATGCTGATGAACCACAGACACCGCGTCCGCGAACGAACCCACGCCACCATCCGCACCCTGCAACCGCTGCTACCGGCACTCGTCGACGCCGTCGCCACCCGGTACGAGACGTGGCGCATCCTCCTCGACGCCGCCACTGGTATCGACGATCAGCAACACTTCACCGTGGGCGACCGGAGCTACACTCGCATCTACTCCCGCGAGGACCGCCGCCTGGTCGCCCAAGGCATCGCGCCACGAGTCCGGGTGCACGATCATCAGGCCGGCAAAGGCGTCGATGTCAACCGGCAGGAAGACGCCGCGTTCTGGGGGTGGGCCATCGTAGAAACGCTGCGGCACAGCGGATTACGTATCGAAGAACTCACAGAACTGTCCCAGTTGAGCATTCGACAATACCGACGACCCAACGGCGAAGTCATCGCGCTACTGGTGGTGGCGCCGTCCAAGACCGACCGCGAACGCGTCATCCCTATGTCTGCGGACCTGTTCCACGTCATCGCCTGCATCATCCGCCGGATCACCGCCGGCCGAGCGACAGTGCCGCTGGCCACCCGCTACGACGACTACGAACGCATCACCAGCGACCCTCAGCCATTCCTGTTTCAACGCCGCATCGGCCAACGCGTCGAGGTGATGACCACCGGCGCGATCGGCACACACCTGCGCAACGTGTGCGCTGACATCGCCACCACCGACCCACGTTTCGACGGGATCCACTTCCGGCCCCACGACTTCCGCCGACTGTTCGCCACCGAACTGGTCAACAACGGCCTCCCCATCCACATCGGCGCCGCCCTGCTTGGGCACCTCGACCTCGAGACCACCCGCGGCTACGTTGCCGTGTTCAACGAAGATGTCACCCGCCACTACCAAGCCCACCTACAACGCCGGCGCGCACTGCGGCCGCCGGAGGAGTACTCACCCGTCACCGACATCGAATGGGCAGAGTTCGAAGCGCACTTCGACAAACGCAAGGTCGAACTCGGCGGGTGTGGCCGACCCTACGCCACACCGTGCAGTCACGAACACGCCTGCATCCGCTGCCCCATGCTGCACATCGACCCCAAAATGCTGCCACGCCTCGATGACATCGAAACGAGCCTGCTCGAACGCAGAGACCGCGCCCACACCGAGAATTGGCTCGGTGAAATCGAAGGGATCGACCTCACCCTGTCGTTCCTGCGCAGTAAGCGAACCGACGTGGAGCGACGGCTCCGCCGACATACTGACCTCGGGATACCGACAACGGAAACCAGGAAGAATAGTCTGGACTCATAGGTGAGCTCTCGTGGGTCGAACTTATGGGCCGTCAAGCGGCCAGCGCAACCCTGCACGTCTCCGGCACAATGGATTACATGGACGATCCGGCAACCGCAGTTCTCGTGACAGGAGCGGGGACGTCTTAGTTAGCTACCGACGAGCGTCGGCTCAAACTGGCTCGGCCGACCTGAGAAGCCGCCGAGTGTCCTAGGAGCAGGAAGTTCACCCCGTTACGCTAACTGCGTTTAGGACTTCCGACCTACGTCACACCTAGCCGAGAGTCGAACAACGCCGACAGCAACTCGCACACGGAGGTTGAGTTAATGCAGCGACCGGACAACGAGGTACCTGTGTCCGTACCTGTCCATGGCGTGCTGAACCGAACCCCAGAAATGGCGATTGCGCTGGTCTCGACGCTGGTGTTCTCCACGGGGCTCGAATGGACGATCGAGGCGTTCAAACGATCGCCTGACGGAGTGCCGATGGGCGGCTACGGTTTTGGCCGCCCGGAAACCGGATCGAGCCCGGCGATGCTGTTTGGCGTCCAGTTCGCCGACGGCAGTTTCGCATCAAACATGCCTGGAAGCAGACGCACGACGGGCGGATTGTCAAACGGTGGGTCTCGGGGAGGGTTGCAACGAAACCAAACCACGCTACGGCTTGACCGCCACCCACCTCCGGGACCGTTCACCATCGTCACTGCCTGGCCGTTCTACGACGTTCCCGAAGCCCAAGTGACCTTCGACGCCGACGTCATACTGGCAGCTGTCTCGGACGTCCAGCGGCTGTGGGACCCCGTCCTTCCGCAAGACCACCCGCATGCGATCCCTGCACGTCAAGAGCCGTTCGATCGGATGCTGGTGATCCCCCGGATCGGGTGGTTCGCTGAGCGATTCAAGCCGAGCTCCCCGCAAAGATCGCACATCGACAAGCACGGCAGACAACGGATCTACATTGCTTATGGCGGTGACCCAGAAGAGTCCCCGGTGACACACCGCGGCTGGCGCATGGCCGCCGAAGACGAGGACGCCGGAACCAAAGCAAACCCCTCGAAGGACCCCGAGGACGAGCAATGAATCAACCGGCGCGACGACATTCAATGAGCCGACCTGGTTGATCGCTACTTGACTTAGTGCAGAGAAGCCAGTTGCAGCCAGGCGGTTTGCTGCGCCGGCATGGTGGGTTCGATGCGGACACCGAATGCGCGTACCCGTAGCGAGACGCTGCCGGCGGCGGTGACGTAGGGGCGGCTGCAGGAGGGGTCTGCGGTGGCCATGTCGATCAGGACCGGGCGGGGTGGGTCGAACACGCGCAGTGTCCTTCGATCGGGCCACCCCGAATAGTCGAACATACTTTCGACAGTGTAGTACCCTGCTCGGTGTGGGTGGTGTGCTCCTGAGGGAAGAACAGGGGCACACCACCCACATCACTCGCGGGACCAGGGCGGGGTGCGATGATCGGACTCGGTGGCGTGGCGATCGTGGACGGCCGGTGGGCGTTCCTTGTCGCGGTAATCGGCGGCGGGGTCGCGGCGATTGTGGACGACCGGTGGGCGGCCGGTGTCGCGTTGATCGCCTTCGGGATCGCTCTGACTGGTGCTGGTGTTTGGACTGTCCGAGATGCGCGCGGGGCATCTGCGGTCGATGACAGCCAGGCGCCCGAACAACTCGCCCTGTTTGACATCGGGACAGACGCGGACGGCCGTCGCCGATAATGTCTGACTACGTCGTCAGCACGGGACTCTGGCACACGCACGCATCTGCGTTAGCCTCGGGAGGCGCAACCGAAGGTGGTCACGAAAATCGTTGCCTGACAGCGGGGCATTCGAGGTCTCATCACCAGCCCCGGCGAGAGGCAAAAGCCCGAGGCCGTGCAGCGTTGGCGCCGGCTCCAACACGATGACTTGCGGATTGGCGTCGCGGACCCGCGAGTGCGACTTGTTGGCTACAGACCCGCGACCAACTGTTCGACCTTCTGTCCCTCGACAGCCGAGGGGCCCTCGTCGATCTGGACGAACACTAAGGGCGTTCGATGACCCGCATCGATGCAGGCCAGCGAGCGATGCCGCCTCGTCGTATCCGCTTCTGCTGCGATCGGGGTCGCACTCGTCCCGACTGACGCGTGCATCGAGGCCGGATGATCCGGAATTCACCTGATCGGAGGACGCGAACCGCCGACAGCAGCGGCGGCGACGAGGACCGCAGTGTCACCGCGGGTCTCGTGGGCTCCGATGGATGGATGTGGCCGCCAGCATTCTGCGCGATCCCCATTGCTAACTTTTACTGAAGGGGTCGAGCGTCACTTGAATGGACCGCGCCGGTGGATCGTGGCCGCAACCCGGTCGATTTTCGCCAGGCATCCCGTCCGACTCGACATCGACCTGGGTCGCCGACCACACGAGACAAGATGTCACATTTCTGATACACGAATCCATGTAAAGTCCGTGATACAAACGGCATATCTAGCAGGAACAGGTGGGCATGGCCGAGTCGGCAGAGGCATCGAGGAAGACGACGGCTCGGATCGTCTGGGACACCGCGGACAAGTTCCTGCGCAACATAGTCGATGAAGAGGACTACGGGGACTACATCCTGCCGTTCACGGTCCTCCGCCGTCTCGAATGCATGCTCGCCGATAGCAAGGACGACGTCATCAAATACGTCGGCGCCTTAGCCGGTATGCCCCATCACCTCATCGACATCGCGGTCAAAGATAAGTTCGGCCTGAGCTTCTACAATGTTTCGCGGCTCGACCTCGCCACTATCGCCTCGGTTGACGACAACGTGGACAGGTCGCTCAAGAGCTACATCGACGGATTCTCAAACAACATCGCCGACATCTGGGTCTCTTTTGACTTCACCCGCCGCGTCAAGGTCCTCGCCGATGCTAACCGCCTGCACGCCGTCGTCAAGCACTTCTCTACGCTCGACCTCAGCCCGAGGAACCTGAGCAACACCGGGATGGGTGACGTCTTCGAAGATGTCATGTACCGGGCCTTCAACAAGAAGGGGAAGGCTGCCGGTGCTTTCTATACCCCGCGCGACGCCATTCAGCTCATGGTCGACGTCCTGATCGCACGCGATGACGACACTCTTGCCGGCGAGAGCGCCCTGCGTTCGATCTACGACCCGACCGCCGGTTCAGGCGGCCCCGGCGGGTTCTACGCTCGAAGCAGGAGGTGGCGAATCGATGACGATCGCCGGCGAACTCGAGCGGGCCCGAGGAGAGTTCGAGGCCGGCGACTGGTCGACGGCTCTGCGGCGCTGGATGGACATCGATCCGGCCGAACTCCGTCCGGACGATCTCGGCAGGCTCGGTGTCGCCGCGTATCTCGGTGGTCACGATCAGACCGCTCTCGACGCGCTGCACCACGCCTTCGCAGCCGAACTCGACAACGCGAACGTCCCCGCCGCCGTGCGGTGCGCGTTCTGGATGGCGATGATCGCCACGATGGCCGGCGACCCCGTCGTCGGCCAGGGCTGGACCGCGCGCGCCAACCGGCTGCTCGCCGATCACGACGCCGACGTGGTGGAGCGCGGATACATCGAAATCGTGCGCATGTACGCACACATCGATGCCGCCCGATGGCCACAGGCGTTCGACTGCGCACGTGCCGTCGCAGGGACGGCTCATCCTGGAAGAAGGCCGGGTACCCGAGGGCCTGGCGCTGTTCGACGAGGCGATGACGAGGGTGGCCGCCGGCGAGGTGTCCGCGGTGTTCGCCGGCCAGGTGTACTGCACCATGATCGAGGGCTGCCAACGAGTGTTGGATGTCGGCCGGGCCGCCACCTGGACCGCGGCGCTGACCCGATGGTGTGACCGCCAACCGGGACTGGTGCCGTTCACCGGACAGTGCGCCGTGCACCGCGGGCAGATGTGCACGTTGTCGGGTGCGTTTCGCGATGCGATCGCCGAATTCGATGCGGCGCTGGCGCGATACCTCGACACGTCAGCGTCCGCAGCAGGTCTGGCCTTCGCCGAGCGCGGTGAGGTGTACCGCATTCTCGGCGATCTGGACAATGCGGAACTGTCGTTCTCGCAGGCAGGAGCACATGGCTATGATCCGCAGCCGGCCCTGGCCCGGCTGTGGCTGGCCCGCGGGCGAGCGCAGGCCGCGGCGGGCGAGGCCCAATGTCTGTTGCTGGAGTCCACCGAACCGGTGTTGCGGGCCCGCATCCTGCCCGGCGCAGTGGAGATCCTGCTGGCGACCGGGGCGGTGGCGCAATCGCGGCCGCTGGCAGCCGAACTCGCCGAGATCGGCGATCGGTTCGGGTGCGTTGCGTTGCAGGCCAAGGCGGCGTTCGCGTCGGGCACGGTCGAACTCGCCGACGACGATCCGGCCGGTGCCCTACCCTACCTGCGCAAGGCACGTCAGCAATGGATGGAGTTGCACTGTCCGTACGAGGCAGCGCGCTGCCAGGCAGCGATCGGCCGCGGTCTGCTCGCCCTGTCGGACTCCGATTCGGCCCGAGCCGAATTGGCCGCCGCCGGTCGCATCTTCGACGCTCTGGGCGCCCGACCGGACGCCGAGGCCGTCGCCGACCTACTCGGTCCCGACGCTCACCCGGCGGGCCTGTCCGATCGCGAGGTCGAGGTGTTACGCCTGGTCGCCACCGGACGGAGCAACGGTCAGATCGCCGAAACGCTGACCCTGAGTGAGAAGACGGTGTCGCGGCATCTCTCCAACATCTTCGCCAAGCTCGACGTGAACACCAGGACCGCGGCAACGGCTTACGCCTACGAGCACGGCCTGATGTGATTCGGCTATCCATGACGACAGGCCGGTGTCTCATGTCACTTGCCCATCGAGAACTCACACACGCCGGGGGTTGCCGTGAGGAGGACGTAACACCGATTCGTCCTCATGACACAAAACCGACATTCCGACTCGATTGACTGACGCACATTCACCGTCAACCTGAGGAGTCTCATGTCGTACGTGAAGCCTGCCGAGTTCGTGAAACAGATGGTCGATGCCGGCGAGGCGAAAACGTTCCTGTCCACCCGGGATACGCTGATACGCGCGTACATGGCAGGCGCGATTCTCGCGCTCGCCGCGGCGTTCGCCGTCACCATCACCGTCCGAACGGGTGAACCGCTGCTCGGTGCGGTGTTGTTCCCCGTCGGATTCTGTTTGCTCTACCTGATGGGATTCGACCTGCTGACCGGGGTGTTCACGCTGGTACCGCTGGCGTTGATCGACAAACGGCGAGGCGTGACGTTCAAGAGCATGTTGCGCAACTTCGGCCTGGTGTTCGTCGGCAACTTCCTGGGTGCGTTCACCGTCGCGGTGTTCATGGCGATCATCGTCACCTACGGGTTCAGTACCGATCCCGATGCCGTCGGGCAGCAGCTCGGCGAGATAGGTCATTCCCGGACCGTCGGCTACGCCGAGCACGGCGCCGCGGGCATGTTGACCCTGTTCATCCGCGGCGTGCTGTGCAACTGGATGGTGTCCACCGGTGTGGTCGCGGCGATGATGTCGACGTCGGTGCCGGGCAAGGTGATCGCGATGTGGATGCCGATCATGCTGTTCTTCTACATGGGTTTCGAGCATTCCATCGTCAACATGTTCCTCTTCCCGTCGGGACTGATGCTGGGCGGTGACTTCTCGATCGGCGACTACCTGGTCTGGAACGAGATCCCGACGGTGCTCGGCAATCTCGTCGGTGGCCTCACCTTCGTCGGATTGATGCTCTACGCCACTCACGGCCGCACGGGACCGTCGCGACGCGTTCCGGAGGGCACCACCGAGATCGACGTCGCCCAGGAGGTGCAGGCGAAGAAGTCCGACGCCAAGGAGCGCGCGGTCGTCGCCGATTCCTGATCGTCGCCTCAGGCCAGATCCTGCACAACGTTCGTCCCCCGACACTCGCAACTTCCCGCCGAACTCGCGGTAGGTGTGGCGATAACCGGGGGACGAACTGTTGTGCCGGCTTACTCGCGGCGGGCGGGACCGGTGAACCGGCGGACCCGGGCGAGGCCGCTCGCGCCGAGCTCCGCCGGGGAACGCCGACGCGGCGGTGGCCAGCCGTTACTGGGGTGGGCCTTCTCGATCTCGGCGTTGAGTTCGGCCCCGAAGAGCAGCACGATGGCCACCGACCACACCCACACCAGGATCGCCAGGGGCGCGGCGAGCGGGGCGTACACCGCATCGCCGCCGAACGCGGTGTCGGTGTAGAGCCGCAGGAGCGCGCTGACCGCGAGACCCCCGCCGGTGGCCAGTACGGCGCCGGGCAGATCCCGATAAAACGGGGTCCGCCGTGGTGTGGCCCAGTGGAACAGCGCCGCCACGACCAGAGTCAACACCACCACCGCCACCGGCCAGTAAGCGATTGTCCAGATCTCGCCGAGAGGCAGCGCCGCCAGACCCCACCGCCGTTCGACGATGTAGCCCAGCTGCGGGCCGGCCACCACCAGCGGCACCAGCACCACTCCGAGGATCAGGCCGATCACGGAGAACACCAGTCCCAACACGCGCGCCATCCAGGTGGGACGTTCCTCGTCCAGGTCGTAGGCGATCGTGACCGCCAGAACCACCACGCGCAGGATACGGCTGGCGGTGAAGACCGCGACCAGAAACGAGATCGAGAACACCGACGGGGACCCCTCGACCAACAGCCGGTCGAGCATTGCCGCGATGACATCGTCGACGGTCTGCTGCCGGAATACTTGCGCGGCGATCTCTTCGATGCGTTCGATGAGTTGAGCCCGGGCATCCGAACCCAGCACCGGGTCGAGCAGTCCGGCCAACGAGACCATGGCGATGGACACGGCCGGCAGGCTCAGCAGCACCCAGAACGCGATCTCGCTGGCGAGTCCGGTGATGCGGTCATCACCCGAGTCCTTGACCGTGGCGACGGCGAGGTCGACGACCGAGCGCACACGCGACGGCAGCCGCGCCCTGAACCGTCTCCACACCGCGCGCATCGGGGGCAACGGTACCCAAGAGCAGCCTGCCCAGCGAGGACATGGCCCAGTGTCCGCCCGCTGCGGCTCGCCTGCCGGCGCCCACGGCATCGTTTCGGCACGGCGTACACCGGATACTCCAGGTTCTACCCTGGGGACGACGTCCGGATTAGGGCATATCGATGAGAGGCGCGATGTCAATGACCAGCCAGCTGAACAGACCCGCAGTGACCAACGCACCCGCGCCGACGCTGCCCTCTGCGCGCGGGCCGCTCTCGGCGCTGGTGATCGATCACCTCCGGGCCGATCCGACGGCCCCGCACGGCATCGCGGCACCGGAGGCGGTATCCCCGGCCGCGCTGACGGAGGTCGACCCGTACGGCGATGATCTGCAGCTGGCCCTCTACCTCTGTTACGAGTTGCACTACCGCGGCTTCGCCGAAGTCGACACCGAGTGGGAATGGCAGCCCGGCCTGCTGGCCCTGCGCGGCGAGCTCGAACGACACTTCCGCGCCGCGCTGCATCGTGACGTTCCGGTCACCGGTGGCGAGACCGCCGGGCACGCCATGGACGAGTTGAGCGTCGAGTCACCCGACGGTGACGGCGCCTCCTATCACCTGCGTGACGCGGGCACGTGGGACCAGTACCGCCAGATGTTCGCGCTGCGCTCCGTCTATCACCTGAAGGAAGCCGATCCGCACGCCTGGGCGATTCCGCGGCTGCGCGGCCACGCCAAAGCCGCATTTGTCGCGGTCGAGTTCGATGAGTTCGGCGGCGGACACGGTGATGCTGTCCACCAGGAGCTGTTCGCCGAGCTGCTGCGGGCTGCGCATCTGCGCGAGGACTACCTCGGCTACCTCGACATCGTCCCCGCCGCGGCTCTGACACCGGTCAATCTGATGTCGCTGTTCGGTCTGCACCGGCGCTACCGCGGCGCCGCCGTCGGTCACCTGGCGGCCACCGAGATCACCTCACCGCCGGGTTCGGCGCGTCTGCTGTCGGGGCTCGACCGGCTGCAGGCACCAGAGCCCTGCCGGCATTTCTATCGCGAGCACGTCGAGGCCGACGCGGTGCACGAACAGATCCTGCGCACCGACGTGGTCGGCGACCTGATCCGCACCGAGCCCGAGTGCGAGACCGACATCGTCTTCGGCATCCGCGCGTTTCTGTTCGTCGAAGACGCGCTGGATGCGCACGTGATGACCGCCTGGCGGGCGGGCCGCAGTGCCCTCGTCGGGGAGCTGTAGCTGTCCGAATCCGATCAGCGCCGCCGGCGCTTGCGATGGCTGGTGTCGCACAGCGGGTAGTTCTTGCTGCGGCCGCACGCGCAGATCGCGACCATGAACCGATCCGACTCGACACAGGTGCCGTCGGGAAGTTCGATGTCGATCGGGCCCTCGACCAGCACCGGGCCGCCGCGAACCACCCGAACTGTCCGCCGCTGGGCGGTCATCTGTGTCGCCCTCTCGCCTGCGCCGTTGTGTCCGGGGCCCTCGCCGCGATCACCACCAGCCGTTCGATCCGACGACCGTGTTCCAGTAATCCGCGTTGCTCGAGCCATCGAGCCCGGGCAGTCAGCACCGGGCCGAACGGGATCCAGCGTTCAGCGATCACCTGCGCGGCGAGGCCCGCACCCTCCAGGGCGACGATGGAGGCGTCGACGCCGGCGAACTCCGACTGCACCACCAGTAGCGTGCCGCCGGGCGTCAACAACGTCGGCGCGTGGCGACACAGGGGGTCGAGCACCGCACGCCCGTCGACCCCGGCATCCCAGGCATGCGCCGGTCCGGCCGGATGGAATGCAGGATGCGAAAGTGTCGGCGTCGGTACATACGGTGGATTGCAGGTCACAACCTCGAACCGGCCGTGCTCGGCGGCCAGGTCAGCGTGTCTCACCGTGACCGGTCGGCCTGCGGCGCAGGCCGCTGCCCGTGCGTGCTCCACGGCGCTGTGCGAGGAATCCACCGCCACCGCCTCGCGGGCTCCGCCCGCGGCTGCAGCGATTGCGACGGCACCGGTGCCCGTGCACAGATCGAGCACACGTGCTCCGCGCACTCCATGTGTATCCATCGCATCGATCAGCAGCGCAGTGTCCTCCTGGGGCAAATACACGTCGGTGCCGATCGCCGGCTCGCCGGCCGAGGCCGGCGACACCATCGTCATGACCTGACCTCCGGTCCGCGGTGATGCGACCACGGTCGGGGACGGATCGCTCTCGCGAATTGGACTACGGTGTCTTCTGCGATCAACCTCACGCCTCACCTTCCGGCCATGCCATGCGGGAGATGACCACCCCGCACGGGAATGATTCCCCGCGGCACGGACCCCGAAACGCGGATGCGTAGATGTTCGGTTCAGCCCGTCACGGCGAGCCGTGATGGACCTGGCCGTCGCGAGGTCGCAGCGTGCGATCGGCCCCCCAGCTGCGTTCGACGTAGCCGACCACTTCGGCGACGTCGACGGCCGGGACATCGGTGAGGGTGCCGTCCTCGAGCGGATCGGCGTGGAAGATGTAGAGCCGGGAGGCAAACTGGGCGAACGGCAGTGAGCCTTCCCCCGGTCGTTCACCGTTGCCGGCGGTGCCCACCACCACCGAGTCGCCCCAGTCCTGGCCACTGTCATTGTTGGGGTTGAAGAAGTAGACGCGGATGTCACCGTTGGGGTCCGCGGCGACCCGCAGGATTGTGATGGCGTGCCAGCCGACGTAGCGCGCTGCACTGTCGGTGAACGCGATCCCGGCCGGTTGAGGGTGGATCAGCGGTTGATTGCCGTTGTAGCGCGGGTGATATGCGGCATAGAACTGGCGGATGAAGTCGTCGAGGTCCACGATGTCGCCGGTCGCCACATCCACGTTGATCCGAAATCCCCGAGCCGACCACCAGCCGTGGAATTCCGGGTTCACCCACCGGTGCGGGTCGCCGGGACGGTCGGCACAACGGCGCACCATCTCGGCGTAGATGCGATCAAGGTGCGGAACCACCAGCAGCGACACCGGATCGAGATCGATCGGGTCAGCTGTCGCGACGCCGCCGACACTCTCGGCCGAGGAGATGCGCTGGCCCTCGAAGTGGGCGATCACCTCGTCGTCGCGGGCCGCCCACGCCACCACCTGCAGCAGGTAGTCGGGATCGTTGTAAGCCCACATCGACAACGCACGCGCCGACTGGCACGTCGGGTTGTCACCCTGGCCCACCCCGAGTGGCTGGCCCAGCATCGACAGGAGACCGCCCAGCAACAGTCCCTCGGGTTCCACCGCCGGCCCGAAGGCCGAGTGCAGACGCTCCCGAACTGCTGGTGCGAGTTTCAGCGACACCTGACGCCACAGCGACGGCACCACCGGCGCCTGGTGCAGTATCCCGCGGTCGAGCAGCAAGGCCAGTCCGTACAGGCATTGCGCATGCTGCGGTTCCACGGTGCGCAGGATCAGCTCCTGCACCAGGTCGGTGTAGCGGAGCAGACAATTGCGTCCCACCTCCGAGAGTCCGAGGGCCTCGGGCAGGAGAAAGATGTTGTCGTCCACCAGGAACCGCACCAGGGCGGCGTGGTATCCGGACACCAGACCGGTGTCGTGCATGGCGCGAGCGAATCCGCGCGCCTCGAACTCCAGCCCCTCGGCGTCCATCGCCGACAACCGCGACAGGTACACGTCGATGCCGGGGTCCTCGCGGCAGGCCTCGGTGGGACCGAACAGCGCGGTCGTCAGACGATCGAGTCCCTGCCCCGCGGCGCCCAGGTCGACGTCGGGGTTGTTGCGATGGACGGCGATCCGGGTGACCATCGCCTTCACGTGATCGACCTGGATCGGTCGCTGACGCAGAATTCGCCAGATCTCCTCGACCAGTTCGTCGAGCACGCTGTCGTAGCCGATCTCGTCGACCACATAGTCGAACACGGCGCGGGCCACCCGCGCGCCGCCGTTTTGCCGTGCGCGGTCGGCTTCCGACATCGGCGCGAGCAGCAGATCCAGGTTCAGTGCCAGTACCTGCGACAAGAATCGTCGGGCATCGTCGGCGGTCATGTCCGGACGCGTGTGCTCACCGGCGGCGATCGCCACCAGCCGCAACTCACTCGTGGCCTCGAGGATCACGGTGTCAGTGTTGTCGCCTCGCAGGCTCGGACCGGCCAGCGCCGGCACCAGGATGTCGGGTTTATCCCAGTCGGAGCCGGCGAACACACCGGCACGTTCCAGCGCCGCGGCCCGCGCGCGGACAGCCGCGCATCCACCGGGTTGGGTCAGCACCCGGCGCAGTGCGTCGAGGACTCGTCGCAGTTTGCCCGGCTTGGTGAACTCGGGCGCCTCGTCCATGGCCGTCGTGGCGTGGTCGAGTTGTTCGATCCGAGACACCAACGCACGGCCGGTGTCGGGATGGTCGATAGATGTCACTGGCAAGGGCACCTTTTGTGGTTCTCGCGGTGCCGCGTGCCGCGCACCTCGGCGGACCGCGGCGACGTCTCACACGTAGAAATCGAGTTCTTCCTGACGCTTGAGCAGATCACGCATCCGATAGGGATCCTCACCGAAGAAGTACAGCAGACCCCAGTGCGTGCCGAAGGCAGTGCGCTTGGTGACGGTCTCCTCGAGTGGCTCGGAGAGATCGTTGGTCTCGTAGTAGTCGTCGTCGGCGGTCTCCTCCGGGATCTCGAGATTGGAGACCACCCGGCGGCGTGGATACACACCGAAACATCCCGCGACGCCGCTGGCGTCGACCACCTCACGCGGGAAGAAGGCATCGATCTCCTCCTCGGTGGTCTTCGGGTCGAAAGACAGCACCAGCGCTTGGTAGGCATTGAATCCGTACGCACGTTCCAGCAGCTCAAACACCTTGAAACCCGGTGGCCGATAAGCGACTTCGCCAAAGTACATCTCACCGTCGTTGGTCACGAAGTATTCGGGGTGTACGAATCCGAAATCGATGTCGAAGGTCTTGATCAGCTTTTCGATCTGTGCGGTGATCGCCGGACGGTACTTCTCCAGTTCCGGGGTGGCGGGCACGAAGACCGAATAGCCCAGCGTCACGTATTCGGAGATGTTGAGAAACTTGATCTTGCCGTTGTGAATCCACGCCTCGACCGCGAATTCCCAGCCGTCGAGATGCGACTCCATCAAGACCGGGAACTCTTCTTCCGGAATGGTGTCGACCTCGTCGGGGGTACGGATCACCCGATGTCCGAGGCAGCCGGCCTTGTCGAAGGCCTTCAGATGGATCGGGTCATTGGGATCGCCGTCGAGTTTGAGCAGGGTCTGATTCACCCGGCGCAGAAAGCGCACTACGTCATCACGGTCGTGCGCTTCTTCGAAGATGCCGACCCGGATACCACCGAGCTGGGCGCGGCGCTTCATCAGCGCTTTGTCACGCAACAGCATCGCCTGGCCGAACAGCCGCGGCTTGTTCATCAACACCGAATTGATGGCGCCCGCCCACTCGACGGTTTCCTCGAAGAGCGGGATCGCGACGTCGACACCCATATCCTGCAACGTCTCGGCGATCTCCATCGAGCGGTCGTTGAGGCGCTCGAAGTTCCAGGAGAGATACGGGATGTTGTGTTCGGCGCAATATTCTTCGGCCCAGTCGGGGGCCACCACCACGTAGCGGCGGTCGAATGAGTCGACCGCCTCGATGGCGCCAAGACTCCAGCCCAGCAAGGCCACATAGCCTTTGTCGGGGTTCTTGGGTGCCTTCGCGGGTGCGTCGTGTGGTGCTGTGGCAGGCGCGGTCATGCATGTCCTTTCGCTGCAGTTCGTGCGCGGTTCATGCTGCTTCTTCCTGAACCCAACCTACAGAGGACTACCAGCGGCCTCCACCGGGTACGCGCAGACTCGGCCGATCATCGTGTGGAGAAAGGCAGGCAAATGGCGGTAACCGCAGGTCAGAGCGCCGGCAACAAAGCCTGCCACCGGTGCGGCAATTCTTTGGCCCCGGCACTACCAATAGTGCGTGCCGATTGCCTGCCTCCGGTCGGTGCCCCCACACGGCGTCTCGGCCGGCGCTCTGTCCGCTGCGCCGTCGGGCGAGTCCGCCTCACACGATCCCGCGCGCCGCCCAGGCGGTGGCGACCACCCGAAACGGTCCCGGCCCCAGCCGGCCCCGCGCAACACTCTCGAGTCGTGCTCGAGCGTCGGCATCCAGTCCCCGGACGTACTCACCGGCCGGTCCCACACCGAATGTGTACGGTTCCCACCATTCCTCGAAGGTGGGATGTTCGATATCGGCCGTGATGGGCTCCTCGACGACCGACCGCAGTCCGGCGTCCTCGAACAACGCGGTCAGATGACCCCGATGTGCTCCCGACAGCAAGGCCTCGTCCTCGGCGGCGGGGTCGAGCACGTGCACCGCATCCCAGAAGGGTGCCAGTGCACCGGTCGGCCCGTCCCACACGCACGCGGCGACCATGCCGCCCGGTCGCGTGACACGGGCCATCTGCCGGATTCCGCCGACCGGATCGGTCATGAAATGAACCACCAGTTGTGCCACCGCAGCGTCGAACTCGGCGTTGCCGTAGGGCAGTTCTTCGGCCGTGCCCTTCCGGACGTCGACGTCGGGGAGTCGCTGCCGAATCGCCGCGACGAACGGCGGCGAGGGGTCTATCGCCGACACCTCGGCACCTATCGAGTACAGGTGCGCCGCCAAAGCTCCTGGGCCACAGCCGACGTCGAGGACCCGCTGGCTGGTACTGACGCCGGCGAACGCCGCGAAGACGCTTGCGAGCGGCTCGGCATAGCGCCCCATGAAACGGGCGTACACCTCCGACGGAACGGCGAAACTCACCTACTCATGGTAGATCCGCAGGTCAGGTCGAGGAACCGGTCCGTCGAATGACATCCACAGAGATCGACGCCGCATGGCCCCGCCGGGAGGCATCAGGCGGGCTCGCGCATGATGCCGATATGGCGCACCGTCCCGGACAGTCGTGGCAGTGTTTTCGGCGGAGACCACGACCGCAGCCCGTCTGTGCTGTCGGAGTACAGGTACCGTCCGCTGCGGTAGGCGTCCAGATAGAGCCGCCAGGTTCCGTTGGGCAACTGGGTGAGCACCGGCCCCTCCACGTACCGACCCCAGTTCCGGGTCGGTACGAATCGATACGGTCCGGCCAGCGACGGTGCCACCGCGTGCTCGATGATCTTCGTCGTCTCGTTCTTGGTGAACGCGTGGTACGTGGCGCCGATCTTCACCACAGTGGTGTCGATGTGGTCGGCACCGATCCCGACGATCGGTACCGGTGGACTCCACACCCGCAGCGACGGATCGAGGGCGGTCATGACGTACGGAACGAAGCCGCCACCGGTCGACATCGACAGGATCACGTTGACCCGGCCGCCCTCGACGAAGAACTCCGGCGCCCACGCCTTCGTGGTGAACGGCGACAACGACGGGAGTTCACTGGAGCCGGCCGACCCCGACGAGTCCGAGCCGCTCGAACCGAACAGGCCCTTGCCGTCGCCGGTGCCGGGCAACAGTGCGCAGCACAGCGGGACCGGCCAGTTGCCGATGGGTGTCCACGACACTCGGTCCCGGCTGCGCGCGAAACCGATGTTCGCGCCATCGACCGTCGTGTAGGTGATGTAGTACCAGCCGTCGGTGTTGCGAAAGATGCTGGCATCCCGCACCCGACCGGCCGGCGGCCGGTAGGCCGACTTCCGCAGCAGCCGAAAATTCGTGGCGTCGGTCGACGTGTAAACGTCCATGTCGCGGTCGGTGGCGTTGCTGAACCCGACCATGGTGTACCGCCAGCCGGACGGCGCGGCGTGGCCGGTGCCCTGCGCCGAGACCAGCAGTCCCGCGGCAGTCAGCACGATCGTCATGAGGGAGAACACTGTTCGCCTGGTACGCATCACTGGTGCAGTATCGACGACGACACGTACACCATGCACAACTTTCGGAATAGGTGCGCGAAAATCGTCCTGACGGAAACTGTTGATCGAGGGCCGGAGACACCGTATGCAGGATGACGAGATCGGCTCACGCTATACCCAGGTCGCCGACCTCTACATCGACATGTTCGGCAGCCCGGACCGCGTGGACGCCGCCAACCGTGCCTTCATCGCCCGGCATCTCGGCAACGTCACCGGTCCGGTCCTCGACGTCGGCTGCGGCCCCGGACATCTCACGGCCCATCTCGCCGATCTCGGTGTCTCGGCACGCGGGATCGATCTGGTGCCGGACTTCGTCCACAATGCCCGATCCACCCGACCCGACCTCGATTTCGCCGTCGGATCGATGCGCGCGCTCGATGTCCCCGACGGGTCGCTGGGCGGAATCCTGGCCTGGTACCCGCTGATTCACCATGAGCCGCACGAGGTCGCCGAGATCGTCGCCGAGTTTCGCAGAGCCATGGTCGGTGGCGGCGTGCTCGTCGTCGGATTCTTCGAAGGAGACGTGGTGGAATCGTTCGACCACAAGGTCACGACCGCGTACCGCCGGCCGGTCGACGGAATGTCGGCGGTGCTGGCTGCGGCCGGGTTCGTCGAGGTCGAGCGCGCCGGGCCGGCACCGATGCGGCGCGTGCACATGCGGCACTCGCCGTCCGCGCTCGGTAGCGGCCGCAGCGTCGATGCTGTGCCATGGACGGATCAATGACGCTTCAGACCACCATGTCGACCGGGAGCTGCAGCGCCTCGCCAAAATTGTCGTCGACCAGAGCCTGGGCGTCCGACGGCGCCGCTCGCGCATCGCCTGGCAACCGGGTCAGCACCGAGTACGTCTCTGTGAGGGCGTGCCGCTGAGCGCGAGAGGGCGGCCGATGCGAGACCGGACCGCCTCATGGGAACCTCAGCACTCCGTCTCTCCAGGTGAAGCAGATCCGCCACTGGTCATCGACGCGAATACTGTGCCGTGCCCTGCGGTCACCACCTAGACGCTCAAGCCGATTGCCCAGCGGATTCCGTAGATCCGTCAGAGCCGTCACAACGAAGCCGCATGTTCCTCACCTGTCCACGGGTTGACAAGCGCAACCCCGGAGTGGATGAAGCCCTTCGTGTTGCGCGTCGCGCAGACCGCATCCCGGGATCGGCAGATAGCCGCGATCTGTGCGTCGCCAGTTGCGATCGACAAGCCGGCAGCTTCACGTGCGGCAAGGATGTCAGCGTAACGGGGAGCTACCTCAGCATCGAACGCGATGACCGCCCCCGCGTCCCGATTCGGCAGGACTGCGGCCTCAACCAGGGACGTGAGTTCTTTCTTCCGTCGGCCATCAGGCAGCCTACGCAGCCCTGCCAGCAGTTCCGCGAGAGCGACCGCGGTGATCGCGACATCATCAGCCAGCGATTCCAGCCACGCGACGACGCGGGCGTCCGGCTGAGGTCTCAACACCTCGAAGACGACGTTGGTGTCGAGGACGATCACGAGAAGTCGACAGCTCGCGCGAAGTCCGCCCGCTCATACACCACGAGTTCATCAACACCGCCGACCGACCGCCCCGCCTGCAAGAGCGCCAGGCCGATGTTCGGCCGCGTGGCTGCGTTGGTCAGGATCTCCCGCACCTCGGCCTCCATGGAACGGCCATGCTCCTTTGCCTGAGCGGCGATCCGGGCTTTGTCGGACTCATCGAGCCCACGAACGACGATGGACGCCGCCTCAACCACCTCCCCAAAATGATTGCATCAAAGATAGCGCTGGGGTACGAGCCGTGGCAGGCGATTCATTCCTCCATGAGAACTTCCCCGGGATGGATCGGCGCGATCTTGTCAGTGATAGTCACCGATCTCCACCTCCTCCAGCCCAGTCTCCGCCCAGACGAAGCAGATTCGACACTGGTCATTGCTTCTGATGCTGCGTTGTCCCGCCCGATCACCTTTCAGCGCTTCGCGCCGGTTCCCGGGTGGGACCCTGAGGTCGTCGAGCGACTCTAAACCTGAACTCGACCGGATCACGCGACCAATGAACATCACTCGACCGCGGCATCCACCCCGGCCTCCACGGACACCGCACTCAACCGCTTGTCCCGTGTCCACAGCCGCGCGCCATCGACAAGAAGCACTGAGCCCAGCAGCCCAGCATCGACTGGACTCAATCCGCGACCCCAGAGTCGCCGGGTCTCGACGAGATGTAGCAGCTCCACATGAGTGAGAACGGGAAACTGGACGAGATTGCCGAGAAGGTCGATCACTGCCTCCCGGTTCGCGATCGATCCCATTGCGAGTTCCTCGACGACCATTGGGTGACAACTGATCTCACCGTCCCCGAGGAGAGCGGTCAACCGTTCGTTCTTGGTATGCAGATGGTCGATCCAGACCGACGTATCAACGAGGATCATCCGACCGACGAACGGCGACGCGGAGCAGCCGCGGCCGTAGGATCGGTGCCTCCAAGCGCAGCGAGGCGACGCGCACTCTCCATGCGGATCAACGCCTGCAACCCCTCGCGAATGAGCGCCGCTCTCTCATGAACCCCGGTCAGCTCGGCCGCCTTCGCCAGAAGCTCGTCGTCAAGGGTCACCGTCGTGCGCATGCCGCATCTCCAATCGCATCAAACGATGTCGTTGATGATGCCATGGGATCGGTATTCCCGCACGTGACCCGGCCAGCCGAGATTTCCGGTGCTCACTGGAACCGATGTTCATTGCGACCATTCAACGACGGCGACGCTTCGCTGATCATCACGGACGCGCGACATTTCCGAGGGTCGCGCGCCGTGAACTGCACGTGGAACCCGAGAATGAGGCTTCCTGGCGCACCGCCGAGAGTTGCGGATTCGACCGAGAGGGATTGCTGCGCAGCTGGCAGCACGTTGGGACCGAACGCCGCGACACGTTCATCTACAGTCGACTCGCCGAGCACGCCGTGAGACGTTGCATCGGCACTCGACTAGACGTTGAACCGAAACTCGACCGGTTTGCGCGACCGATAACGTGCGTCAGCCGCCTTCCCCGATCGTGACCGAGTACCGGCGTTCTATGTCGACCGTGGCGCGGCCCCACTCGCTCTCCGCAACTCGACCCTGGTGGAAGGCAAACGCGGACTCGTCGGCAAATCTCTCGGCAACCCGCCAGACCAATGGATCGTTGGTCCGGTCGACATCGAAGGACAAGCAACCCGGCTCGCATCGGGTCAGTTCGAGGTGACGGCGCAAGTGCCGTTCGACAACGTCAGCCTCGTTGAAGTTCGCACAGACGAGATGACCCGTAAGGACGACCTCGCCCGTCATGCCGACTGCAGCGGAATGATCGCATCAATCTGCTCGGCGGCACGGTCCTCGGCGAGGTCAAGGTCGTAATGCGACTGCAAATTGAGCCAGAATTGAGCCGACGTGCCAAAGTACTTCCCGAGTCGCAAGGCCGTGTCAGCGGTGATCGCACGCTTGCCGTGCACGATCTCGTTGATGCGGCGCGGAGGCACACCGATTGACACTGCCAACCTGTTCTGCGTGATGCCGAAACCCTCGATGAAGTCCTCCATGAGGACTTTCCCGGGATGGATCGGCGCGATCTTGTCAGTGGTAGTCACCGATTTCCACCTCCTCCGGCACAGTGTCCGCCCAGACGAAGCAGATTCGACGCTGGTCATTGTTTCTGATGCTGTGTTGTCCCGCCCGATCACCTTTCAGCGCTTCGAGCCGGTTCCCGGGTGGGACCCTGAGGTCGTCGAGCGACTCTGCCGATCCCACCTGACGAAGTTTGCGCAGCGCGACCCGATGAATCCGCGGATCGAGCGAGCGAGCGCGTTCACGACGCCACAGGCGTTCGGTGTCCTTGGTTGCCGAACGACCGGATCACGCGATCAGAATATACCGCTATGCGTTAATAACGCTAGACGTTAAATCTGAACTCGACCACGTCTCCGTCGGCCATCACGTAGTCCTTGCCCTCCATACGCACCCTGCCGGCGGCCTTGGCGGCAGCCATCGTGCCGGCGGCATCGAGGTCGTCGAAGGACACGATCTCGGCCTTGATGAAGCCCTTCTCGAAGTCGGTGTGGATCACGCCGGCCGCCTTCGGTGCGGTGTCGCCACGGTGGATGGTCCAGGCACGCGACTCCTTGGGCCCCGCCGTCAGGTAGGTCTGCAGCCCGAGGGTGTGGAAACCGGCGCGGGCCAGCGAACGCAGGCCGGGTTCGTCCTGCCCGATGGAGTCGAGCAGTTCCTGCGCGTCCTCCTCGTCGAGTTCGAGGAGTTCGCTCTCCACCTTGGCGTCGAGGAACACCGCGTCCGCCGGGGCCACCGAATCACGGAGTTCCTGTTTGCGCGCGTCGTCGGTGAGGACGGACTCGTCGGCGTTGAAGACGTAGAGGAACGGCTTGGCGGTCATCAGATGCAGTTCCCGGACCGCCGACAGGTCGAACGAATCCTTCTGGGAGAACAGCGTCTTGCCCTCGTTCAGGATCTCCTGGGCCTTCTGCGCAGCCGCGACCGTCTCGGCGAGGTCCTTGTTTTTGCGGGCATCCTTCTCCATCCGCGGCAGCGCCTTCTCGATCGTCTGCAGGTCGGCGAGGATCAGTTCGGTCTCGATGATGCCGATGTCGGCGAGCGGATCGACGCGGCCGTCCACGTGCACGACGTCATCGTCGGCGAAGACGCGCACCACTTGGCAGATGGCGTCGGCCTCGCGGATGTTGGCGAGGAACTGGTTGCCCATCCCCTCCCCCTCAGACGCCCCCTTGACGATGCCGGCGATGTCGACGAACGACACCGTGGCGGGCAGGATGCGCTCGCTGGAATGGATCTCGGCCAGCCGATTGAGGCGCGGATCGGGCAGTTCGACCACGCCGACGTTGGGTTCGATGGTGGCGAACGGATAGTTGGCCGCCAGCACGTCGTTGCGGGTCAGTGCATTGAACAGGGTCGACTTGCCGACGTTGGGAAGCCCGACGATTCCGAGGGTGAGACTCACGGGCGTCCAGTCTATCGGCATCGGGATCGAACGTCGGCGAGGGCACCGACGGGACTCGCACCCGCACCGCGATTCCCTTGGCGGGATTGCGGGTTCTGTCGGCGCTACTTCTCGGTGGAGGTGCCCGGATCGTCGATGGGCGCGTCATCGGCGGGTTCGTCGTCGGGGACGCCGACGTGCGCGGTGACCGGCGTGCTGTGCGGCGGCAGGGCCTCGCCGGCACGTTCGGCAATCTGCTCGTTGAGATAGCGCAGCACCACGGCCAGTGCCGCGGCGGCGGGCACCGCGAGAAACGCGCCGGTGATACCGAAGAGGGTGCCGCCCAGGGTCACCGACAGCAGCACGATCACCGCATGCAGATCCATTGATCTCGCCTGCAGCCACGGCTGCAGCACATTCCCCTCGAGCTGCTGCACCGCCAGGATGATGCCGAGCACGATGAGCGCGGTGGTCAATCCGTTGGACACCAGCGCGATCAACACCGCCAGCGCGCCGGCCACGAACGCACCGACGATCGGGATGAAGCCGCCGAGGAACGTGATCACCATCAGCACCGCGGCGAGCGGTACACCGAGGATGAACAGCCCGGCACCGATCAGCGCCGCGTCGACGAAACTGACGATCGCCTGCGTGCGTATGAAGCCACCCAGGGTGTTCCACATCCGTAGGAGCACCTCGCCGATGTGCGCGCCCGAGGGCCTGCCGACGGTCCGGTCGAGCCACGGGAGGAACTTCGGGCCGTCTTTGAGGAAGAAGAACACCAGGATCAACGTGGTGAACAGGGTGACGAGAATCGACGTCGCGGTCCCGACGCCGCTGAACACACCGGCAGCGATCGTCGACGCGCTGGACTGCAACCGCTGGACCACCGTGTCGACGATGTTGTTGAGTTGCTCGTCCTGGACGTTGAACGGCGGACCCTGAACCCAGTCCTGCAGCTGCCGCACACCGTCGGTGGCGCGAGATGCGAACTCGGGCGCCTGATCCACGATCGACGGCACGATCAGACTGACCACGCCGGCCAGCACCCCGAATCCCAGCAACATCATCACCAGCGCGGCAACCACTCCCGGAACACCGCGATTGCGCATCCACCGCGCCGGCGGCCACAGCACCGTGGAGACGATGATCGCGAAGAGCACCGGCAGCAGGATCACCCAGAGCTTGCCGATCACCCAGAGAAGCACCCAGAACGCCGCGACGACCAACACGAACTGCAGGCTCACGATCGACGTGGAGCGCAGTCCAGCCAACACGACCTGGACCCGAGTGGGATGCGACTGCGCCGGTGGCGTCGAGCTGGCGGAGCGCGTTGCGTCGGGATCGGGCGCACCCGATTCATCTGTCACGCCCAAATGGTCACATACTTGCCGGGCGCACGACATGAACCGATGACGACGAGTCGCACCGCGCCGCGTACCCGGGCGGGTGGATCAGTGTCGCTTCAGTTTGCGCTCGAGGTACTTGACGAGTTCGTTCATCGCCTCGAGTTCCACGATGAGCGGCGACGGCGGTGGGAGTGCATCGTCGCGGCGGGCAGAATCGGAACGGGCCGTGTCGCAACGGGCAGCGTCGTCAACACACTGTCCATCGATCGCCGGTTCACGCCGCTCCGGCATGTGTACCCGGGACTGATCACGTCGTGCCCGTTGAGGGCGCACCCGCTCGTGCGATACCTCCTCCCGCGCGCATTCGCGTTGAATGGTCTCGGGCCCGTAAAGAGCCATCATGATCTCGAGCCCCCACGCAGGTAGTTCAGCCAAGGCGGGTTCGTGGTCACGTCGTCGTTGACGGCCACCGAACAGAGCGGTCATGAGCCATATCGTGCCAGCATTTGTTATCTGCGTCACTATTTTCTGGTTATTACGATGCACCAGATCGCCATGTCTGATTCCCGCCAGGATCGCACCGCCGACCGTGTCAGAGTGGATGGGTGACCACCACGATCGACTGTGCCGGCGTTCTCGATTTCGACAGCTGCTATCGCGCGGTCTCTGCACGCGACAGCCGGTTCGACGGCCAGTTCTTCATCGCCGTGCACACAACCGGGATCTACTGCCGACCGTCGTGTCCCGCCCGGACCCCCCACCGACAAAACGTGCACTTCGTGCTGACCGCAGCAGCCGCTCAGCAGCAGGGATATCGCGCGTGTCGCCGCTGCACACCCGATGCCGTGCCCGGCTCACCGAGATGGAACACCCACGCCGACCTCTCCGCGCGGGCCATGCGTCTCATCGCCGACGGCGCCCTCGAACGCGGCGGCGTCGAGGAACTGGCCGCCCGCCTGGGCTACACATCCCGTCACCTCACCCGAGTGCTCACGACCGAACTCGGCGCCGGCCCGCTCGCGCTGGCCCGCGCCCATCGGGCGGGCACCGCGCGCGTGCTGATTCAGCGCAGTGCCATGCCGATGGCCGACATCGCGTTTGCGTCCGGCTTTCGCAGTGTGCGGCAGTTCAACGACACCATCCGCGACGTTTTCGGTCTTACTCCGTCGCGCATGCGGTCACTGGGCGCGCCCGCGGCCGCCGGCCGCCCGAGCGCCATCGGCGAGGTGTCGCTCCGGCTTGCATATCGACCCCCGCTGCACCTGCCGTGGTTACGTTGGTTTCTCGGTGCCCACCTGGTCGCCGGTCTCGAGACCATGTGGACCGGCAGTGACCCGTACGAGTGGCGGCACAGTCGCGCAGTCGACCTTCCACACGGCCCCGCTCTGGTCACCATCGAACCCGCCGCCGCACATGTCAACGTGCGCATCGAGCATCTCGACATGCGGGACCTGGGCGTCGCGGTCAACCGGGTCCGACGACTGCTCGACCTCGATGCCGACCCGCGCAGTACCGACGAGGCACTCGGCGCCGATCCCGACCTGGCCCGCCTGGTACGTACTGCTCCGGGGCTGCGCGTCCCGGGAACCATGGACTCTGCCGAAACTTTGATACGCACGATGATCGGGCAACAGATCAGTGTGGCGGCGGCGCGCCGTCATGTGGATCGGTTGGTCGACGAGCTCGGCCGCCCCGCGCCGTGGACATTGCGAGACGACTCGCTTACGGGGGTGGACCTTCGTGACGCTCGCAAGCTCGCTCCTCCAAGACCAGACGACGCCCGCACGCGCACTCCTCAGCGACCAGATGACGCTCGCACGCCCGCTCCTCCGGGACCAGACGACGCCCGCAGGTTGTTCCCCACGCCGGCGGCGATCGCCGAGCACGGTCACACAGTCCTGGCCGGCCCACGTCGCCGCATCGACGCGATTGTGTCGACTGCAGCCGTGCTCGCCGACAACCGGATCGATCTGCACCCGGGCCGCGGTGCCGCCGACCTCCGCGCGGAGCTGTTGACGCTGCCCGGAATCGGCCCGTGGACCGCCGACTACGTGACGATGCGCGTGACCGGGAACCCCGACATCATGCTCGACCACGATCTCGTGGTGCGACGCGCCGCCGCCGACCTCGACCTGGACCTCCAGCACGGCCACACCGCATGGTCGCCGTGGCGTTCGTATGCGTCGATGCATCTGTGGCGATCCCGATTGTCGGTGTCTGAGCCGATACTGGGTGACCAGACAGCGGACACGTCGATGTTGCCGAAGGATTCCATGCGGGCCCCCTCACCGAGATCGCGGATGACGCGATCGATACCCGCTCGGCCGGGCCAACCGGTCGGCACTCTCGAAGGAGCACCATGACCGCAACCATCTCCCCCACCCACTCCGCGACGACGACGGCACGCCGGGCCTCGGTCTCGACCCCCGATGGCACCTTCACGGTGATCGCCGACGACGCCGACCGTGTCTTGGCCTCGGGCTGGACCGAGAACGCGGATTACCTGATCGACCTCGTCCATCGATCGATCCGCCCCATCGCTGTACTGCACACCGAGTCCCTCGGAACCGTCACCGACGCCGTCGACGCCTATTACGCCGGTGAGCCGACGCAACTCGATGCCATCGAGGTCCACCAGCGATCAGGGCCGTTTCTGGGTCGGGCCTGGCCCGTGCTGCGGACGGTCGCCCCCGGCAAACCGGTCAGTTATGCACAACTGGCCGAACTCGCCGGCACACCCACCGCGATACGCGGCGCGGCGGCCGCCTGTTCGCGCAACGCCGCGGCATTGTTCGTCCCGTGTCACCGGGTGCTGCGCAGCGACGGCTCGCTCGGCGGGTTCCGGTACGGGCTCCCCGTCAAGCGGTCGTTGCTCACGCGCGAGGGATACGCGACGGCCTGAGCGGTTTGTCGTACCCGTCGGCCACGATGGCGGCCATGAACATCTCTGTGGTCGCCGGCGTCATCGCCGGACTGATGGTCGGGCTGGTGATCGGATGGTTGGCGAGTGCGTCACGTTCCACCGCCGCACTCGCCGCCGCCCGCGCCGAACTCGATTCCGTGCGGTCCGCGCAGGATCTGACGGCGCGCGCGCTGTCTTCGGCCTCCGAGGACGCCGCCCGACGTCAGTCCTCGGCCATCGGCGGGCAGGTGGCTCACATCATCGACCCACTGCGCGGTCTGCTGGCACAAATGTCCGAGGAACTGCACCGAACCGAACATCACCGGATCAACGCCTACGCAGGTCTCAGCGAACAGGTGCGCGGTATGCATGCAGCGTCGGCGCAACTCACCGACCAGACCCGGGCGTTGACGAATGCCCTGCACACGCCGCAGATCCGAGGGCGGTGGGGTGAGGTCCAGCTCGAACGTGTGGTGGAGCTCGCAGGCATGTCCCGGCATTGCGACTTCGCCACGCAGGTGGGTGCCGACGGCACCGCAGGCTCGGTCCGGCCGGATATGGTGGTCCACCTCGCCGGAGGGCGCACCATCGTGGTGGACGCGAAAGTACCGCTGCACGCATATCTCCGTGCTGTCGACACCGACGATCCGGACGAGATCGCGCGGCTGCACACCGAACACGGCCGCGCGTTGCGCAACCACATCACCCAACTGGCGTCCAAGGCCTACTGGTCGGCCTTCGACAACACGCCGGAGATGGTGGTGCTGTTCGTGCCGAGCGACCCGGTCCTGGAAGCCGCGGTCCGGGCCGAGGGGGACCTGATCGAATTCGGCTTCACCAAGAACGTGGTGCTGACCACTCCTGCCACCCTCGTCGCGCTTCTGCGCACCGTCGCCCTCGGTTGGCGCCACGACGCGATGGCCCGCGACGCGGCGACCATCCACCAACTCGGGACCGAACTGCACCATCGACTCGGCGGGGTGCTCGGCCACCTCGACCGGCTGGGTGGCTCGCTGCGTCGTGCGGTGGAATCGTTCAACTCCACCGTCGGCGCGGTGGACGCACGAGTAGGGGTCACAGCCCGCAAATTGGCCGAACTCGACGCTCTGCAGGGTGAGGCCGAACACACCGGCCCGACGCCCATCGACATCACGATTCGCAGCGCTGGAGGCGTGCGGACCAGCGCAGACTCCCCCAACGACGACCAATGGGCAACATCACCCGGCGGTTAACGGATTTCTGCGGTCGACCCGGTACCGTCTAGATGTGTCTTCTGCCCAACAGCGTTCAGCGGTGCCGCTGGATCAGCAGTCCGTGCTGCCCACGGTCCGCGGGGTTCCCTGGTGGGGCGCCGTGTTGGTGGCCACGGTCATCGCCGGCATCGGAGCAGCGATCGACGCGAGCAATACCGACGGGCTCGGTGCCGTGTTCAAGTTCTGCTACCTGGTCGGATGTGTGAGTGCCGCACTGGCCGTCCGGCGCCGGGCCCTGTTCACCGCCGCGGCGCAGCCTCCGTTGATCGCATTCCTCGTCGGGGTCATCACCCTCTACGGGTTGAACGCTGAACAGGCGTCGTCGGGCCTCAAGAGCCTGATCTTCCAGGTGCTGCTGCCGATCGCGAACGACTTCCCGTGGATGGCGCTGACCTTCCTCGTCACGTTGGGTCTTGTGGTGGCCCGCTGGTACCTCACCCGAGATCGAGCCGCAGGCGACAAGAAACGACCCAGCGGCCCGGCGCGGCCCGCTGCTGCCAAGGGCGCGAAGAGGTCATCCACCCGGACCGCCGGTCAGAGGCGGAGCAGCGCGAGGGCAGCGAAGGACACAGCCCCGTCGCAGTCCGGAACATCGAAGTCGGCAGCATCGAAGTCGGGGGCACGCGAGTCGGGGGCACCCGAGTCGAGCCGACCGGCCCCCGGCACGTCGAACACCACGCAATCGCGTGCGGCGCAATCTCGTGCGTCTCGACCAGGCACTCCGCCGGAAGTCGCCGACCGGTCGCAACGTTCAGCGGCTGCCAAGGCGTCGCGATCGGCAAAGCCCAGCTTGCGTCCGGACGACCCCACCCGTGACAGCGTCAGCCGACCCGACGCCACCGCGCGCACCGAACAGAGCCGGGTCAGCGCTACCGGCCCCACACGCAACGGCCACACACGCAACGGCGCCGTCCCGAACGGACGGCGTTCGACCGCCGGCGCGGTCTTCAGGGCCGGCGCGGGCGAGCAGATCGACGCGGTCGACGAGGTGATCGCGCCGGTGGCCGCACCCGCGCCCGCAACCACCGCGACGGCAGGCGAGGTCGCCGCGCGCGGACGCGTCCGCCCGGCCGCGGACGAGTATCCACGGTACGAATCGGCCACCGGACGAGCCCCGACCGCGCAATATCGGTCCACGCGCGCCCGCAACCGCGGCTGATCGCCGGGTCGGCGTTCAGCCGATCGCAGCAGCCCCCGCACACCACTCGCCGAGCCGGCGCGCCGCCGCGTCGACCACCGATGGCCAGTCCATCGCCGACTCGTCGGCGGCATCGCTGACGATCTTGACCATGCGGCATGGGATGCCAAAATCGGCGGCGACATGTGCCACCGCAGCACCCTCCATGTCCACGAGGTCGGCGTGGCGGGCGAGGACGTCGCGGCGCACCGGATCGGCCACGAATGTGTCGCCCGAGGCCAGCACCGTGCCGTCCCCGTCGGGCAGCTCCCACCGGTCGACCAGCGGGTAGCCCATCGCGCGCAACTCCGTTGCGGATATGTCGTGTTCGATCACGACCGATGGGAAGAAGATGCCGGTGTGTTGGGCGCGCAGCGCACCTGCCGTGCCGATGCTGATCAGTTGCCGAATCGGTTGTCGGCCGTCACGCTCGGCCTCCACCAGCGCCCGGGTCAGCGTGGTCGCCGCGCGCACCTTGCCGATTCCGGTCACGAGCACGCGGGCGTCGGCCGGTAGGTGGTGCGCCTCGGCGCGCGTGGCGGCCACCAGCAGGGTCGAACGATCGAAGGGGTCTGTCGTCACGCAGCAGAACTTAGCGGGCCCGCTGGGCAAGCGCGACACACGTGCGGGCGGCGCGGCCCAACGCGCTGCCGTAGGAGGGACCGTGACCGGCCGCGTGCACGGCCAGCGGGTGCAGTTGATGAAGTGGCACGCGCTGCTCCCATCCCGGCCGCAATGCATGTGTGTCCTGATAGCCGGTGATGACGACGTCGAGATGCGGACAACCGAAGAGCGCCAGCATCGCCAGATCGGTTTCGCGGTGGCCGCCGTGCGCAGCCGGATCGATCAGCACCACACCCGACGGAGTCCAGATGACATTCCCGTTCCACAGATCGCCATGGATACGGGCCGGCGGATCCGTGTCGTCGAAGGCACCGGCGGCGATCAACTCGCAGGCGTGCCGCGTGGCTGCGGCATCGTCGGATTGCAGATTGCCGGCATCGATGGCCGGCGCCAGGTACGGCAGCACTCGTTCCGCGGCGTAGAACTCCCCCCACCGATCATGGGTGTGCGAACTCAGTCGGCGCTCACCGATGTACTGCTTGCCGGTATGCCCGGCGGGCGGCGTGCCGAACCGGGGTGCCCCCGCGTCATGCATGCCGGCCAGCGCGGCGCCGAATTCTCGGGCGGCGTGCACGGTCGGTGGGGAGGAGTCGAGGTGGGCCAACGCGATGAAGTCGTCGCCCACATCGAGGACGTCGACGACCGGACCGCCGCCCTCGCGTAACCATCGCAGACCGGCCGCCTCCGCGCGGAAGAAGTCGCGATCGACGTCGGTACGTTGCTTGCGGTGTGTCGTCGGCATCTACGGTGTCGCGTCGGAGCCGTCGGGGGCGCTGGTACGGGAGCTCGACTCGGGCGAGCTGATCCGGGCCAGACGGTCGAAGCGGTCGTTGGCCACACGCATGACGATCTCGTAGGGCAACGCGAACTTGCGTGCCCACCAGTAGCCGAAGCGGACATCGAACGAGGTGTAGACGAGGAAACGGTTGCGCCGCACACCGGCCAGGATCGCCTGGGCGGCCTTTTCCGGACTCACCGCGACCTTGTGGAAATTCGCCACCGCAGCTTTGACACGAGGATCGGTGCGGTCGACGCCCACGATGTCCACGGTGTCCACCAACGGTGTGTCGACACCGCCCGGGCAGACCAGTGACACGCCGATGCCGTGGCGTCGCAGGTCGAAACGCAGGACCTCCGACATGCCCCGCACCCCGAACTTGCTGGCGCTGTACGCCGCATGCCACGGGAAGGCCAACAGCCCCGCCGCCGACGACACGTTGACCAGGTGCCCACCTGCACCTCGCCGGATCATCTGTGGCACAAAGCTCTCGATGACGTGAATGGGACCCATCAGGTTGACGTCGACCATCGTGCGCCAGTGTCGGTGTTCGAGGTTGTCGACCGTGCCCCACGCGGAAACGCCGGCGATGTTCATCACGACGCCCATCACGCCGACCTCCGCGTCGACCTGACGAGCGAATGTCGACACCCACTGATGATCGGAGATGTCACCGGCCTGGTGATAGACGACCTCGCCACCGGAGGTGTTGATGCGCTTGACCACGTCGTCGAGCGCATCGGCGTGCAGGTCGGTCAGCACCAGCTGTGCACCGTCGCGGGCGGCCGCTTCGGCGGTGGCGCGCCCGATCCCGCTGGCGGCGCCGGTGATCAGGACCGTCCGGCCGCCGAGCGTGGGTACCGGCGTCTTCATCACGAGCAGGTCCTTGATCCCCATGGCCCCACCATAGTTGCGGTGCGCCGTCGCGGGTGGGACCTGCGAGGATCTGGGTGCGGGGCGTCAGCCGACCGGCAGATCGCCGTCGAAGAGGCCGTAGACGATCGTCAGCATCGCCTTGAGGACCTGCGCGGAGACGTCCTGTCCCTCGCCGAGCAGCAACTGCACCACCTCGGCGGGGTCCTCGGTGGCGAGCAACTGCTGCACGAACGGGATGACGATCTCCAGTCCCTGCTCGCCGTCGGTCGGCTCCGGGGTGGTGCTGGTCGGCGAGGCCGTGGCCCCGGGCGCAGCACCGGTCGCCGCCGGCGGATCGGCCGGTGTGGTGGCGGCGCCGCGCACATAGTTGAGGATGCCGTCGGTGATGGCCATCGCGTACTTGAGCTGGCCGTCCTTGCCCGACAGCGCCGCAGCCTCTTGGGGATTGGACAGATTGCCCATCTCGACGAAGACCGCGGGCACCTTGGTCAGGTTGACCGCCGCAATGTCCGACCGCGTCTGCAGGCCGTTGTCGACCCCGGCGTAGTTCGCGGCCGGGAAACCTGCCTTGACGAAGGCGTCACGCATGGTTTCCGACGCCTTGCGCCCTTCATCGCCCTGAACCCGGTTGACGGTGGCGTCCGGCACCGGCAGTGACGGCACGATCATGTGGAAGCCTTTTTTCGAGGCGTCCGCGCCAGCGGTGGTCGAGTCGGCGTGGAGACTGACCGCGACGGCCGCACCCGACCGACTCGCGGCATCAGCACGCTCGTCGATACAGCCGCCCCACCCGGTGTCGTCGGGCCGGCTCAGCACGACCCGCGCCCCCTGGCTCTCCAGACCAGCCTTGACGAGCTGCCCGATATCCCAGTTGACGGTGTGCTCTCGGGCGCCGTTCACCCCGGTGGCGCCGCTGGTCTGGCAGTCCTTCTTACCGCCCCTGCCGTCGGGCACCTGCGCGTTCAGGTCGCGTCCGGCAGCGCTGCCCTGATGCCCCGGATCGAGGAAGACCGTTTTGCCGGCCAGCGCGTTGCCGGTCGGCGCGGGAGCAGGTGCTGCCGAAGCCACTGGGGTCGTCGCCGACACGGCGCCGGCGGTCAGTGCCAGCGCCGACATCGCGGCGACGACGAGTCGACGCCGACGACGCGGTGTGGCCCACCGGACGGCGGTCGGGCGGGACGTGATCTCGGGGTATGTCATGCGTTGCTGGGTCATCGCTACATCGGGCGTCGGCCGGCCGAGACCGGGAACCGCCGCCACACTCCTTCCAAGACGCAACACTGGCCACATCAGTCACAGTTGTAACAAGTGAAACAGTCTGTCGTCCAGATGGGAAATCCGCGACCTGGGCTGACCGCAAACCGTTAGTGAGCTGTGACCAGGTGCCGGGTGACACTGAGGATGCCGTTGGGGTCGGGTTGCCCGTCGTCGACGAGTGCTTGCAGACGACGATCGACCAGGTCGGCGTCCATGTCGGTACCGATGGCGACCAGGGTCGACACCCTCGGCCGACCACCCCAGGTCTCGCGCTGCACGCGGACGAATCCGCCCACCGCGTGCACGACGAACCGCTGTCGGTGACCGGGAACGTCGAACGACACCACCCCTTTGATCCGGTAGCAGCCGGCCGGTGGTCGTTCCAGGAATTCGGCGAGCCGACGCGGCTGCAACGGCGCCTCGGAAGTGAACTCCACCGAGGTGAACGCGTCGTGAAGGTGTCCGTGCCGGCCAGCGTCGTCATGGGCACGTGGCTCGTGTGCACACTCGTCGAGCAGTTCGTCGAGGGTCAGTTGCCGACTGCGCACCCGGTCGTCCTCGACGTCTCGCGGGAGCACGTCGAACAACGCGGTCGGGTCGATCCCGCCCTCGGTGGTCACCACCAGCGGTGCGGTGTCGTTGACAGCCCGTATGTCGGCCCGGATCCGGGTGAGTTCGTCGTCACCGACCAGGTCGGACTTGTTGACCACCATCAGGTCGGCGATCTCCACGTGCCGGTCGATCTCCGGATGCCGGGTGCGGAGCGAACTCCCGGAGGCGGCATCGACGAGATACACCAGTCCGCCATAACGCAGTCGCGGGTCGTCGAGTTCGGTCACCATCCGAACCAGCGTGCGGGGTTCTGCAATGCCACTGGCCTCGATCACGATCGCATCGATGGCTGCCCGCGGCCGTAGCAGCCGCGCCAACGCATCCTGCACACCGT
Organism: Gordonia aquimaris; assembly: GCF_026262595.1. NCBI lineage: Bacteria > Bacillati > Actinomycetota > Actinomycetes > Mycobacteriales > Gordoniaceae > Gordonia > Gordonia aquimaris. The sequence continues at coordinate 43,281 of NZ_JAPKFM010000028.1, forward strand.
CGGCATCGACGGCACAGCACATACACCCGTTCGACAGACTCACAGTGCTGTCGGCCTGACCCGCGATCAACATCGCGTCGACGTTGATCGACCCGAAATCGTTGACCAGTACCCCGATGCGAGCGCCGCCGGAGTTGCGCAGCAGGTGATTGAGCAGCGTGGTCTTACCCGAACCGAGAAAGCCCGCGACCACGATCACAGGCACCGTCGAGCGGGTCACGGGGCCGATCGCTCCACCGCGACGGTGCCCATCTCCTGTCGGCAATCGGCACACAGGACCGCGAGCTCTCGCCCCAGTATGTCGGGATAGTTCGCCACCTCGTTGGTCGGCGACGCACATCGCGCGCAGGTACCGACGATGGCGGCGTGCTCGGAGAACTCGACGGTCATCCGGCTGTCGAAGACGTAGAGGGAACCCTCCCAGAGGCCGTCGTCACCGAACTCCTCGCCGTAGCGCACGATGCCGCCGTCGAGCTGATAGACCTCGCGAAACCCACGCGCCCGCATCAATCCGCTGAGCACCTCACAGCGCACGCCACCGGTGCAGTAGGTGACGACGGGACGGTCCTTGAGGTGATCGAACCGCCCGCTGTCGAGCAAGGGGACGAAGTCGCGGGTCGTCTGGGCGTCAGTGACCACCGCACCGGAAAAGCGTCCGATCTCGGCCTCGATGCGATTTCGACCGTCGAAGAACACGACGTCCTCGCCACGTGCGGCCACCAGGTCGTGGACGTCGCGCGGGGACAAGCGCGCCCCACCGTCGACCACCCCGTCCTCGGCGGTCACCCTGACCTCCTCGGGCACACCGAAGGTGACGATCTCCGGCCGAACCCGGACGCTCAGACGGGGAAAGTCCTCGCCGGTGCCGTCGGACCATTTCATGTCCGCGGCAGCGAAGGCCGGATAGGAGCGGGTGGCCCTCACGTAGCGTTTGACCTGCCTGATGTCGCCACCGACGGTGCCGTTGATGCCGTGAGGTGACACGATGATCCTGCCGCGCAGGCCGTGTTGCTCACACAGCGCCTGCTGCCAGAGACGAATCGCCTCCGGGTCGGCCAGCGGGGTGAATTGGTAGAACAACACGATCTTGGGGGTCGACACAATGCAAGGGTACGGACACCTGCGCCGCAGCTCGCTACAGCTGCCCGGCACCCTCGTTCTCGGCGCATTCATGCTTGCATCGGCCACCGGATGCGAAATCTCTGCCGACACCGGTCCGTCGGAGATCGTCTTGCCACCGACCGACGTGTTGTCGACCCAATCGGAAACCAGCATCGCGACCACAAGTGCCACGCCTCTTGTCGAGGACACCGCCGGCCCGCCGCTGCCCGATTGGACGATCGGTCGACTGATAGCCCTTGCGCCCCGCGTGGACAATGCCAAGTATCACCAAGGGTCCCAAACACCGGATTCCGCACTCGAGGACACTTCCGGCTTTCACTTCTCACCTCCGGACCGCAGTGTGAACTGCTCGACGATTGCCGCGGACACCGCGACGTTGGCGTGCCGACTGAACACAGAAATCCCGAACTCGGCCGCAGCGGTCACCCCTGACGGGTGCGACGGCGAGAACAATCTGATCGCTCTGACTCCACAAGGAACAGACCTGGCAGCCTGTTCCGACCGCAATCCGGTTCTCTACCGGAGCACAATCGTCGACTACGGTCACACGATTTCGATTTCAAGATTTTCCTGTCTCGTCGAGACCGCGGGCATGTTCTGCGTCGAATCCCGCTCGGACAATGGATTCGCAGTCACTCCAACGGGTTTGACGGAAATCGAGGCGTCAGATCGAGCGCCCGCAGAACTTCTCGGTATACCCGAATCACGCGCCGGGTCCGCGTCGGCCACACCTGACACGGACGGTGATACACCGATGGACTCGACGACGTCGCCCCGCGCGGTCCCGACCCCTTGACCGCGCCGGTGGTAATGTCCGCAGCGATTATTCACATACATCTGAGAATGTGGGCGTTTCTCAGGGACCGCTTATTTTCTGACCGCTAGTATGTGACCATCGAAGAATTCGCAACAATGCTGCGCGGGACAGCCATCGGCACGTTGGTCATCCAATCCACCCGAGAACACATTGTCACGACGAGGAAAGACGGAGTTCACTATGGCGAAGAAAGAAATCGTCCAGGTCATCGACGACATCGACGGTAAGGTTCTCGAGGAGTACGAGACCGTGCGGTGGTCACTCGATGGAAAGACCTACGAATTCGACACATCGGCAAAGCACGCGGCACAGTTCCGTGATTCGCTGGCCAAATACATCTCGGTTTCCCGGGTCACCTCGGCAGCACGCGGCGTAAAACGTGCAGCTCCGGTGTCGGCCGGACGCAGCAAAGAGCAGACGAAGGCAATCCGTGATTGGGCAACCCAGAATGGATACGAGGTCAGCGATCGCGGCCGCATCCCGCTCAATGTCATCGAGGCTTTCGAAGCCGCGCACTGACTTATCCCGACCCGCACTACCGCCGGCGCCACCGATGGGGCGTCGGCGGTAGTGCGTTGAGGTCCGACTCGCAGCCGCGAGCAGCACCACCCTCGGGTTCTAAATGACAACGATTATCGTTTACGATAGAGCTATGAAGGTACGCAACTCAGTCCGATCCCTCAAGAAGCGCCCCGGGGCCCAAGTGGTCCGCCGACGGGGACGAGTGTTCGTCATCAACAAGAAGGAACCCCGGTTCAAGGCTCGCCAGGGCTGAGTCCGACGGTCCTCACCCCAAGGTCCCGCGGACGAGTCGATCGGCGAAGTCGGGGTGCGCGCCGAGCCAGTCGACGACGGCGCCGTCGGGGTCGGACCGATCGTGACGTGCGACCATCAGGTACTCGAGATCGGCGAGTTCGGCATCCGACAGGATGAGATTGGCGAACATCTGCGCGGCCTTCGGTGCGGCGCCTGCGAATCCCTCCGTGGCGAAGCTCCAGATTCCCTCGGTGCCGCCCAACGCGCCCAGTGGATCATCGAGGTCGCGGATGTCGAACTCCGCGTAGGCCCAGTGCGGCCGCCAGAGCGTCACCGCTATGTTGCGTTCATCGACGATCGCCTGCTGCAGGGACCCGAGCATGTCCGCCGTCGAGGAACTGCGAAAGGTCAGATCGCCCAGACCGTATTCCGGGATGACCCGGTCGGTGACCAGCAATGTCTCACCGGCGCCTGGCTCGATGCCGACCAACGTGTCGTCGTAGGCATCGCTCATGTCCTTCAGATCGGCAATCGACCGGGCCGGAGACGAACTGTTCACCGCGATGGTCAAGGTCGCGTCGTCGTACCAGCAGCCCAGCGATTCCAGCTGGGATCCGTGTCGATTGACATAGGAACTATGCGTCGTGGGCAACCAGACGTCGGGGATGACGTCGATGTCCCCGTGTGCCGTCGCCGAGAACCCGGCCTGCACGTCCACTGTCTTCACCTGTACGCCGTAGCCGTTCGTCGCGAGGACGTTTTTCATCAGGTAAGCGGCAGCGGCAGATTCGTCCCAACCGACGAACGCGCCGATGATGATGTCGCGATCCCCCACCGGCTCCGCAGTCGCATCGGCGATGCGGTCGGACACCGAGCACGACGAGAACCTTGTTGCCACATCGTCTTCCGGACCGCCACCGCATGCGGCCAAGATCAACGTCGCGACCACCACACCCGCGATGGCTCGCCACCACCTTCGTCGCACCATCGCGTCCCACCTCGGGTCACCAGTGGCCGGAGCCGTCGGTATCCATGGGGCACTCCCGATGCTGAGTTGGCCTCGAATGCCAACGGTCACATGGTACCCCCGCAGCGAGACCGGCCGCTCCCGTCTCGCCGCAGGCAATCAGCTGCCCGCACCGCGCGTACGGCCTAACCTGAACCCATGATCACCGCCATGCACACGTTGATCTACTGCGATGACCCCGAGGCCGCACGCGCCTTCTTCCGCGATGTGCTCGGATTCCCCTACGCCGACACCGGCGGGGGCTGGTTGATCTTCCGGACCGGCCCCAGCGAGTTGGGCGCACATCCGAGCTCGTGGGAGTACCAGGGCACGACCGGCGGCACCGATCAGCGCTTCGACATCTCCTTCATGTGCGACGACCTCGCTACGACCATGGCCGACCTGACGGCGAAAGGCGCACAGTTCGTCGGCGAACCCGTCGACGAACCGTGGGGTGTGACCATCGGCGTCACGGTGCCCGGCGCAGGGCAGATCACGATCTACGAACCGAAGTACGATCCACCCGCCCTCGGGTGAGCGCGAACCTCACGACACCACTCGGTAGCGCAGCATCATGTCGTGGTCTTCGTGATCGAGGATGTGGCAGTGCCAGACATATCCCTGTAGATCCTTGGTCACCATGCCGTGCACCGGCGTGGCTGCGGCGTGGCGGTGCTGTCCCGATGCGGATGGCGCCACCGCATGTCCACCCGACGGCCGGGTCCACGATTGTGTCGGATCGGAGGAGAAGATCGCGTCCGGATCGAACCCGAGCTCGTCGGCCGTCGGGAACCGCACGACAATCGAGGTGACGTGGCCACCGACGGCGTGCACCGTGTCCTTCGAGCCGGCCTCCCACGCGGCCGGACCGCGCATCGGTCCGGCGTAGAACGCGCTCGGATCCGGAGCCCAGCGAGTACCGATCGGAGGTTGCGGATTCGCGGCTTGATACGCGACAGTGCGCAACGGCCGACGCCCCAGGATGCGGAACATGACCAGGTGCAGATGAATCGGATGAGGGTCCGGGGTGATGTTGATGATGTCCCAGCGCTCCGTTGTGCCCGCGCGCGGCTTCTCGATCTGCGGATCGGCGTAGCGCAGATTGTTCAACGACATGATGGCCGGCGGGACGCGCAGCTCGTAGGGCTGCGAGACGCTGACGTGCCGGACCCGCTGTGGTGTCGCGATCGGCGGGATGCGGGCCGGTTGTCCCCGACCGCCGCGCAGCGTCGTCGGTACCGGCCGTCGGTCACCGCGGTCGGCGCCTGCTACGAACCGGCAGAACCGGGACATCACGACCTCACCGAGCATGGCCGCCTGAAACGGTGGTGCCAGGTCGTTGCACAGTTCCACCGTCTCCCCTGGCGCCAGCGAGCTGAAATCGACGAGCAGATCAAAACGCTCCGCCGGCGCCGCGGCGAATGAGCGAGTCCGAACCGGCGCGTTGAGCAGACCGCCCTCGTTGCCGATCACCCAGAACGGCATGCGGTTGGAGAAGAACAGATTCCAGACCGAGAACGACGCCGCGTTGATCAGTCGGAACCGGTACAGCCCGCGATCGACCGTCATCGTCGGCCACACCTTGCCGTTCACCAGACCGCGGTCACCGACCGCGCCACCCTCCCACATACCCTGCGGCACAACCGGTGTCGAGCGCAATGACTGATGCCCGTCCACGCGGAAGATCTTCTCCTGCAGAATCAACGGGATCTCGTGTTCGCCGGCCGGCAGGCCCAGCGGATTGCCCGATGTCCCCGTGTCGTGGCCGTCGCGCAGAAAATACATCCCGGCCAGGCCGGCGTAGACGTTGGCACGCGTGATCGCCATCGCGTGGTCGTGATACCAGAGGTGCCCGGCTTCCTGGCGGTTGGGGAACTCGAACACTGCGGTGCCGTGGTGGGGCAGCATCAGGCGCTCCGGGTTACCGTCGAACTCCGGCGGAGTGACCCCGCCGTGCAGGTGCATCGAGGTGACGGGTTGGCCTCGATAGCGTTCGGTCACTCCGTGCAGCGAGGTGTCCAGATCCGCCGCGAAGATGTGTTCGGCGAGTTCGCTGCGATAGTGCACAGTGGTCTGCTCACCGACATGCGCCTCGACGGTGGGGCCCAGGTATGGCTCGTCGTTGTAGGCCATCGTCGGCACCCTCGGCTGATCCCGGTGGAATCTGGTGCTCGTGGTGCGCGCGACGATCTCGATCGGCTGCGTCGGCGATGAGGTGATGGTGCTCGGCACCGACATTTCGTCGACGTACTTGACCATCTCCGGCGAATGGAAGATGGTGGGCAGCTTGATCGGTGGCGCCGGATCGGCACCTGCCGGCCCGGCACCGACGCGCCCCACCAACACCCCCGAGGCAGCGGCCGACGCTGCCCCCCACAGGAATCGACGACGATTCATCCTCTGGCCCATTCGGTTCCCCCCTGCTCGGCCACGTCGAGACCGATGAACCATACCATCGGTATGGTGTGGCGCCATCCCGTGTCCGGTCCGCCCGGGCGTTGCCTCGGTCGCGACCATCACCCGCGTCGGTCTGAGAGAATCGACCGACCGATGACCAGCTCCCGCCGCACCAGACGTCTCAGCGCCACCGACTGGGTGGACGCTGCGTTGGCACTGGTCACCTCCGACGGTGCGCATGCGGTCACCATCGCCCGTCTGTGCACGACGCTGAAGGTCACGAAGGGCAGCTTCTACTGGCACTTCGACGACCTCGACGCACTGCGAGAGGCCATGGCGGTGCGCTGGCAGACAATGAACCGTCAACGCGTCGCCGACCTCGAAGCCTTGTCCGAGCTGCCGCCCGACGAGCGTCTCGCCGCGCTGTCGACGATGCTGGTCGGCGACGACCATCTGACGGTGGAGCGCGCCATCCGGAGTTGGGCGCGCAGCAACGACGAGGTCGCGCACACGGTTCGCAGCATCGACGAGGAAATCTTCGCCGCGGTCGATGCCACCCTGCGCGAACTCCAGCTGAGCCCGCGCCGAGCCCGCGTGTTGGCCGGGCTGCTGGTGTACGCCGGAATCGGCTACATCCACGGCCACGAGGGGCTCCCGCGCATTTCTGCGCAGGACGTGCAGCACACACTTCCCGGGCTGTTGTCGTTCACCGCCGGGCAGCCACCGACCGAGAGAGACCCGGACGGCTCGCCGGATCACTGAGGCAACAATGCCGAGTTCCCCGCACAACTCGTGGTCCCGCACAGCGCGCATCCGTCGGCGGACGCAGCCGGCTCAGCGCTCGGTGACAACGCCTCCAGCGACATGCCACACGCGATTCGTACGCACTGTGGAGAGCATGCGCCGATCGTGGGTGACCAACAGCAGCGCCCCGTCGTACGACTCGAGCGCGGACTCCAACTGTTCGATTGCCGGGAGGTCGAGGTGGTTGGTGGGCTCGTCGAGCACCAGGACATTGGTGCCGCGGGCCTGAAGCAACGCCAGCGCCGCCCGGGTGCGCTCCCCCGGCGACAGATCGTCCACGCTCCGCCCGACATGGTCGGCTCGCAGTCCGAACTTCGCCAGCAGCGTTCGGACCTCGGCCGAGGTGTACTCCGGCACGAGCTCGCCGAATCGATCGACGAGCGGTGCGGCGCCGGCGAATCGGCCCCGCGCCTGGTCGATCTCGCCGATCGCGACATTGGTGCCGAGCTGCGCGGTGCCCACGTCGGGGCCGATCACGCCGAGCAGCAGTCTCAGCAGGGTCGATTTGCCCGCGCCGTTGGGTCCCGTGATTCCGATGCGGTCGCCGGCATCGACCTGCAACGACACTGGCCCGAGCGTGAAATCGCCGTGTCTGACGACCGCATTGTTCAGCGTCGCCACCACTGAACTCGATCGGGGTGCGGCCCCGATCGTGAACTCGAGAACCCATTCCTTACGCGGCTCGACTACCTCCTCGAGACGTGCGATCCGACTCTCCATCTGCCGGACCTTCTGTGCCTGCTTCTCACTCGACTCGGTCGCCGCGCGGCGTCGGATCTTGTCGTTGTCGGGCGCCTTGCGTATCGCGTTCCGGGTGCCCTGGGAGGACCACTCACGTTGGGTCCTCGCGCGCGCCACCAGGTCCGCCTTCTTCTCTGCGTACTCCTCGTACTCCTCGCGCCGATGCCGCCGTGCGACCTCACGCTCTTCCAGGTAGCTCTCGTATCCGCCGCCGTAGACGGTGTTGGTGTGCTGTGCCAGATCGAGTTCGACGACCCGGGTCACGCTGCGCGCCAAGAATTCCCGATCGTGACTGACCAGCACCACCCCACCCCGCATGCCGCCGACCAGGTCCTCCAGCCTCGCGAGCCCGTCGAGATCGAGATCGTTGGTCGGTTCGTCGAGCAGGACGATGTCGAACCGTGAGCACAGCAGCGCGGCCAAGCCGACCCGCGCGGCCTGGCCACCCGACAGGACGTCCATCAGGACTGCGCCTGGTTCGACGGCGTCGACGTCGAGGCCCAGATCGGCCAGTACGCCGGGCAACCGGTCGTCGAGATCGGCGGCGCCGGTCGCGAGCCAGTGATCGAGTGCGGCGGCGTAGACGTCGGCTGGATCGTCGGGTCCGGATGATGCTGCCGGATCGTCGGCGAGCGCAGCCGCCGCGACGTCCATCGCCGCGGTGGCCGCGGCGCACCCGGTTCGGCGCGCGACGTACTGCGCGACGGTCTCCCCCGGGACGCGCTCATGCTCTTGCGGCAACCAGCCGACGAAGGCGTCGGCCGGTGATCTCGTCACCGAACCCGCGAGGGGCGCCAGGTCGCCGGCCAGCACCCGTAGCAGCGTCGACTTGCCGGCGCCGTTGGCGCCGACGACCCCCACCACGTCACCCGGCGCGACCGTGAGATCGAGGTGGTCGAACAGTACGCGGTGGGCGTAGCCGCCGGAGAGATCCTTGGCGACGAGAGTGGCGGTCATGGGCACCATCGTCGCACTCGTCGTCGAACATCGAGACCCCGACGGGATCGGCTGCGAACGACTGAACAGTCGGTGAACCCCCTTGCCCTTGCCGTCCCGCTCGACTCGGATGGATGCATGAGCGACGAGTTGTTCGAACACGAGACCACGACCGAGATGACGCGCGAAGAAGCCGCACAACGTCTGCGCGACCTCGCCGATGCGATTTCGCGCCACAACGAGGTGTCCTACGTCGAGAACAACAAGACCGTGCGGGTCGACATCCCGCCGATGGTGCGGTTGACGGTCGAGATCGAGCGTGGCGACGAGTCCGAGATCGAAATCGAGATCTCTTGGTAGGTGTGACTGGCTGACCAACTCCGATCTGGTCACCGTCGGCGGCGCGGGTCGGGCACATAGGCCAAGACAGGGAGAAGCCCGCTTCGACGATGAAGCGGGCTTCTCCCTGTTTGTGGAGCTAAGGGGACTCGAACCCCTGACCCCCACACTGCCAGTGTGGTGCGCTACCAGCTGCGCCATAGCCCCGTCTTCTGTTGTTCACCCCGTTTCAAGGGCAAAGGCGAAATTACACCATCGCTCCGACTCCGACCAAATCGCCTGGACGGCTACCTGGGACCGGAGTCACCCACCTCAGCCCTGCTCGTTCAGCAGCTGGTCCAGCCAGCCCGTGCCGTCCATGATGCCGTTCACCGGCTCGCCGCCGGACAGCACCGTCGGCGTGGCCACCTGCCCGCCGGTGGCCTTCCCGAGCTGGTTCCGCGACTGTTCGGAGGCCTCCGTCGCCTCGGTCACCCTGGCGCCGTCCGCGACACACTGCTGGGTCTGTGGTGAGGCACCCTGCGCGCCCGCCAGCCGAGCCATGTCCGCGTTGCTGAGGTCGCTGTCCCCGCCTTCTTCCGGTTGATTGGTGAACAGCGCAGTGTGGAATTTCTCGAAGACTTCTTTGTCCTCTCCGGTGCCTACGCATTGGGCGGCCCCGGCGGCCCGCGTCGAGTAGTCGCCGGATGCCGACCTGTCGTCGAGGAAGGTGAGCATGTGGTATCGAACCCGCAGCGACCCGTTGTTGATCGCCTCGGTGATGGCGGTGCCCGACTGCTCCTCGAACTCCTGACAGACCGGGCACATGAAGTCCTCGAACACGTCGATCGTCTGCGGAGCCGAGGGCTCGCCGATGATCAGTGCGGCGTTCTCGCTGAGCACCGCCTCGTCGACGCCGCCGCCGTCGTCTTGACTGTTGTTCCACACCAAACCGCCGACGATGAGGGCCACGATGATCGCCACCGCCACCCCACCGAGGATGTACGTGGTGCGGCTCGACGTCGCGCTCGGCTGGTACTTCGAGTTCGCCGTCGAGGATTTCGGTTTGCGCTTGTCGCTCACCATGCCGACTCTAATGCGGCAGCGATAAGAGCTGTCTGAGTTGGTTCGAGGACTGCGTTGAGCACGCGGCGGTGACCCTTAAACCAGTACCGAGTCGACCAGTTCCTGGGCTTGCGCCTGCACCGTCGCGAGGTGATCGGCGCCCTTGAACGACTCTGCGTAGATCTTGTAGACGTCCTCGGTCCCCGACGGTCGGGCGGCGAACCACGCGTTCTCCGTGGTCACCTTGAGTCCCCCGATCGGCGCCCCGTTCCCCGGCGCCTCGGTGAGGACGGCCGTGATCGGTTCGCCGGCAAGTTCGGTCGCGCTGACCTGATCGGCCGACAGCTTCCCGAGAAGTGCCTTCTGTGCCCGTGAGGCCGGCGCGTCGACGCGGGCGTAGGCGCTTTCGCCGTAGCGGTCGGCCAGTTCCCGATAGCGCTGCGACGGTGTCTTGCCGGTCGTCGCGAGCATCTCCGATGCCAACAGCGCCAGGATGATCCCGTCTTTGTCGGTCGACCACGGCTTGCCGTCGAAGGTGAGAAACGACGCGCCCGCGCTCTCCTCTCCACCGAACGCGATGCTGCCGTCGAGCAGCCCGTCGACGAACCACTTGAAGCCGACCGGGACCTCGAGCAGTTTGCGGTCGATCCCGGCGACGACCCGATCGATCAACGATGAGCTGACCAGGGTCTTGCCCACCGCCGCCTGTGCACCCCAACCCGGGCGGTGCGTGAACAGGTAGTCGATCGCCACCGCCAGGTAGTGATTCGGATTCATCAAGCCGCCATCGGGGGTCACGATGCCGTGACGGTCGGAGTCGGCGTCGTTACCGGTGGCGATGTCGTAGCGCTCGCGCGCCGAGATCAGCGACGCCATCGCGTTCGGCGAGGAGCAGTCCATTCTGATCTTGCCGTCGGTGTCCAGCGTCATGAACCGGAACGTCGGATCGACCGTCGGGTTCACCACGGTCAGGTTCGTCAGGTTGTACCGGAACCCGATCTCGGCCCAGTAGCCGACCGACGCACCACCCAATGGATCGGCCCCGATGTGGATACCGGTATCGCGGATGGCCGACATGTCGACCACCTCCTGAAGATGATCGACATAGGTTGCGGTGTAAGGATATTCGTGGATGAATTCACTGCTGCGGGCGCGTTCGAACGGAATCCGGTTGACGCCGGAGAGGTTGTCGGCGAGCAGTTCGTTGGCCCGGCGCGCCACCACCGAGGTGATACTCGTGTCGGCCGGCCCACCGCTGGGTGGGTTGTATTTGAACCCACCGTCGCGCGGCGGGTTGTGCGACGGGGTGACGACGATGCCATCGGCAAGCACACCGGGGTTGGCCTGGTTGAACCGGAGGATGGCGAAACTCACTGCCGGGGTGGGCGTGAACTTCTCGTTCTCGGCGATGTAAACGGTGACCTCGTTGGCGGTGAGTACCTCGAGTGCGCTGCGCCACGCCGGAATCGAAAGCGCATGGGTGTCGAAGCCGATGAACAACGGCCCGGTGATCCCCGCCGACCGACGGTACTCCACGATCGCCTGCGTGGTGGCCAGGATGTGGGCTTCGTTGAACGCCCCGTCGAGGCTGGACCCACGATGACCCGAGGTGCCGAACACCACCTGCTGCATCGGATCGTCGGGGTCGGGCACCCGGTCGTAGTAGGCCCGCTCGACCGCGGCGACGTCGATCAGGTCCTCGGGGAGCGCCGGTGTTCCTGCTCTCGGATGTGCCATGCCGCAATTCTGCCATCGGAACCGATCCGAACGTCGGCATCGTACGAATGATTACTGTGGGCACCGACTCAGCAGGCCCGCCCCCGAGCCCGGACACAGGAGGATCGTCTGGCATGCACGTCGTCGAGGCACGCACCGTCGCACAGGTGCGCCCACCGGCCACCCGGTCGTCCGCCAGAGCCGGCAGCTCGTCGTGCTGAAACGTGATCCGGCGACGTCAGGTTCGGACCGCACCGAGCTGGTGGTCCTGGTGTTGCCGGGCGGAACGGACCGCAGCTACCGGCCGTTCAGCCCACGCCAGCCGTCAGCGCTGCGGATGTACCCGTTCACGTGGTCGATCCGGGCGCGCTTTCGCAACCGGGTACGTGTGCACCAGGTGCGCTACCGCTTCTACGGATGGAACGGCGCACAGAACTGTCCGGTCCACGACGCCCGCAAGGCACTCGACGATCTGACGCGCGAGCATCCGGGCGTACCGGTGGTCCTCGTCGGCCACTCGATGGGCGGACGGGTGGGTGCGCACCTCGCGGCCGACAGCCGAGTCGTCGGACTGCTCGCACTGGCACCGTGGTGGCAGCATGCCGATTGGCGTCACATCCGCGACGGCGTCCGGGTGGTCGCGGTACACGGCACCGATGACACTCGGACCTTCGCGCGCCGGACCGAGCGAGGTGTGCACGAACTCGACGAACGCGGGGTGGACGCCACCTTCGTCCCCGTGCCCGACGGCAAGCACGCGATGCTCGATCACATCGGACTCTGGCAGAACGCCGCCCTCGATTTCGTCGGCACCGTCCTGCGCGCACATCACCCGTAGCCCGCGCTCCCAAACGCCACCAGCACGGCGGTCACGAAAGGCCCTAGACGCGCCTACAAACAAAACCAAGAAAAGCACGAAACCCCCGACCAGGCGGTCGGGGGTCTCGTCGGTGGAGCTGCCGGGAATTGAACCCGGGTCCTCCGTCGCTTCGGTAGGGCTTCTCCGTGTGCAGTTCGCTATGCCTCTACTTGAATCTCCCGGTCACGCGAACAAGCCGAGATGACGATCCCAGTCGCTGTTTGATGTCCCGCTGCCGTCCGCGACCGACGACAGCGGTGAGCTCCCTGAGATGATGCCGGCATCCGGGTGCGGGAGCAGACCCGGGCCGACAGACTAGCCTCGCTGATCAGGCAGCGAGTGCGTAGTCGCGCTGATTCTTATCGGCGCTTAATTGGTTGCTACGACGCTTAACGGTGGTCTCTAGCCTGCACCGACACGCTTCCCCTACCTCGACGCACGCAGTCGAAACCGATCAGCCCCGAGGTAGCACCCGCCGAATTTCGACGAGCACTTCAGTCTAACAACGGCTGCCGACGGTTTCATCCCGGTATCGCCTCAGTGGTGGAAGTGCGACCCCGTGCCCTCCCGCGGCATCGGCGACTCCAGGTTGTCGAGGAAGGCGATCTCGCTCTCGATGTCCCGCAACAGCGCGGCACCGAGATCACGACTCAAACCCGCCCGCACCACGATGCGCTGCAACGTCATGTCGGCGAGGTCATCGGCCATCGGGTAGGCCGGCACCAGCCACCCCTTCATCCGCAATCGGTCCGACAGATCGTAGAGCGTCCACTTGTCGGTATAACCGGGCTTGAGCTTCCACGCGAACACCGGGATGGTGTCACCCTTGCTGACGAGGTCGAACGGCCCCATGTCGCCGATTGCCGCGGACAGATACTGCGCGACGTCGAGCGACTCCTGCTGCACCTGCCGATATCCCTCACGACCCAACCGCAGAAAGTTGTAGTACTGCAACAACACCTGCGCACCGGGCCGCGAGAAGTTCAGCGCGAGCGTTGGCATGTCGCCGCCGAGATAGCTGCAGTGGAACACCATGCTCTCCGGCAACGCCGCGGCATCGCGCCACACGATCCAGCCCAGCCCCGGATACACGAGACCGTATTTGTGGCCGGAGGTGTTGATCGACACCACCCGCGGCACGCGGAAGTCCCACTCCAGATCGGGCTGGCAGAACGGCGCGATCATGGCGCCGGATGCACCGTCGACGTGGATCTTGATGTCCAGGCCCGTCGACGCCTGGATCTCGTCGAGTTTCGCCGAGATCTCTTTCACCGGCTCATACAACCCGTTGTAGGTCACCCCGACGATTGCTACCACGCCGATTGTGTAATCATCCACGTACTTCTCGAGTTCGTGGCCGTCGAAGACGAAATGCTCCTCGCTCACCGGCACCCACCGCGGCTCCACCTCGAAGTAGTTGAGGAACTTCTCCCAGCACACCTGAACGGCGGTCGACAGCACCAGATTCGGTTTCTCGATCGACTTGCCCTCGGCTTTGCGGCGCGTCTGCCAATGCCGCTTGAGCGCCAGGCCACCCAGCATCGCCGCCTCCGACGACCCGATCGTCGACGTCCCGATCGAGTTCTCCACGTCTGGCACATTCCACAGATCGGCGATGATCCGCCAACACCGATCCTCGATCGCGGCGGTCTGCGGATACTCGTCCTTGTCGATCATGTTCTTGTCGTAGGTCTCGGCGTAGAGTCGACGCGCCTCGTCGTCCATCCAGGTCGACACGAAGGTCGCGAGGTTCAGCCGCGCGTTGCCGTCGAGCATGGCCTCGTCGTGCACGATCTGGTATGCCGTCTCGGGCAGACTCATCTGGTCGGGAATCGTGAACTTCGGCAGCTCGGTGGATTCACCGGGGCGGACGAACACCGGGTTGAGGGTGAGGTTCGCGCCGATATTGGTCGTGTGCCGGGCATTGGTGTGTTTGCGGTCGGTCATCGTCAGCTCCTGAGGGTGGCGAAATCGATGAGTCTGCGTGTGTCGACGCGGGTCCACAGTGCCCTGACCTCGCGGCCACATCGGATCATATCGAGAACGCCGCGCCCACCGGCTGTTTCGGACAACCGGCGAGGCGTCACGCGATCTGCAGCAGCACGGTGTCGTTGACCGCGACGTCGACGGTGAGTTCCCCGTTGGCCGCCTGGTATCGCCGACCGGTCCACGCATCGACGGCGCTGACGGTGGCGTCGCCGACCAGACCGAGACTTCCCAGTGAGACCGACATGGCGCGCGGATGATCGGCCCGGTTGGTCAACGACACGACGAGCCCCTTGTCACCGATGGCGCGGGCCCAGATCTCCGCGTCGTCGTCGACCGGCGCGCCGGCGCTGACCCGATCGTCTTGATCGATCACGATGACCGCGCGGTTGCCCAGCAGGTCGAGCGTCTGCGTCGACATCCGCGTGAGATCGTTACCGGCGATGAGCGGCGCCGCCATCATCGCCCACATCGACATCTGCGTACGCTGCTGGGCCAGGGTGAGGCCGGGGTTGCCGTCCACGCCCACGACGAGCATGTCGGGATCGTTGAACGCCGACGGCCCGACCCGGGACGCGAGCGGCGCCACGGCGTCGACGATGTCGATCACGCCCTGCGCGCCGGAATCGTCGGCGTTGGTCGACCACACAGGGGTGATGTCGTTGGTGACGCGGGTCATGGTCGCGACGCCACCCCAATCGAATTCGGCTCCCGGAACCGATTCCGCGACGCCACTGTTGGGGTTGATGCTGTACACCATGGGTCGCCCGGTGTCGCGGATCGCGTCGCGCATCGCGGTGAACGCCGACACCTGGTCGTCATGGTCGGCATTGCTCGAGCACCAGTCGTATTTCAGATAGTCGACCTGCCAGTCGGCGAAGGTCTGGGCGTCGCGGCCCTCGTGGCCGCGACTACCGGTGGCACCCGGGTAGGTACCCAGGAATTGGGTGCAGGTCTTGTCGTCGGCGCCGGCGTACAACCCGAACTTCAGCCCGCGGTCGTGCAGATACTGTCCGAGTGCCGCCATCCCGGAGGGAAATCGACGCGGATCGGCCTGCAGCGACCCGTCGTCGGCGCGCTCAGGCGCGGCCCAGCAGTCGTCGACGACGACGTAGCGATACCCGGCGTCACGTAGCCCGGTCACCACCAGCGCGTCGGCCTGCTCGCGGACGATCTGTTCGGTGATATTGCAGCCGAAGGTGTTCCAACTGTTCCACCCCATCGGCGGGGTCACCGGCACACCGTCGATGGCGACTCCGTCACCGCCGATGCGGCCCTCCGGATCGGGGGTGCAGGCGAGGAGACCGAGCATCGCCATCACTACCACCAGCGCGAGTACGACGATGTGTCGACGACGTGGCGACAGGGCCTCGGGCTCCGGATCTCGGGGCACCTTTCACATCCCTTTGACGCGCCGACCGATCTCGCGCTCTACCTCACGCTGCGCCGTCCGGCGCGCGATGTCGTGGCGCTTGTCGTGGGCCTGCTTGCCGCGGGCGAGTGCCAGTTCCACCTTGACCTTGCCGTCGTTGAAGTACATCGACAGCGGCACCAACGTGAGATTGCCGTCGCGGATCTTGCCGATCAGGTTGTCGATCTCACGGCGGTGCAACAGCAGTTTCCGGTTGCGACGCGGAGCGTGGTTGGTCCACGACCCGCTGCCGTATTCGGGGATGTGCACGGCGCGCAGCCAGATCTCGCCGTCGTCGACGGTCGCGAAGGCATCGGCAAGCGATGCCTTGCCACCGCGCAGACTCTTGACCTCGGTCCCCAACAACGCGATACCCGCCTCGTAGGTGTCAAGGATGGTGTAGTTGTGACGCGCCTTGCGGTTGGTCGCGATCACGTTGCGACCCTTCTCCTTCGCCATTCCTGCACCTCCTCCTCGTCCCTATCTCTCCTGCCGATCTCGCCGGCCCCGATCATTCGCGCACATAAACCCGCAGTGTCACATACGAGGTGACACCCGACAGCAGGATTCCGGCCAGGATCAGCCACGGCGACACGAACAGCACGTCGGAGATCCCGATGCGGGCCAGGATGTTCACACCGTACAGATCGCGTAGGGCGTTGTCGAAGAAGAAAACCTTGGCCGCGAACAACCCACCGATCGCGAGGAACGCACCCACCAGCGCGGCGACCACCGCCTCGAGCAGGAACGGCAACTGCGTGTACCAGCGGGTGGCACCGACCAGGCGCATGATCGACACCTCGGTGCGGCGGGTGAACGCCGCGATCTGCACGGTGTTCACGATCAACAGGATCGCCGCCACCGCCAAGACCAGGGCGACCGCGAACGCGGCGTTCCGGGTTCCGTCGAGCACGCTGAAGATGCGCTGCACCAGCTCGCGTTGGTCGAGTGCACCGTCGACACCGAGATCCTTGCGGTCCTTGTACTTGTCGAGCACCGCGCCGAACTGGGCCGGGTCGGACATCCGTACCTTGAGCGACGCAGGGATGGTGCCCTCGCGGATGTTGTTGGCAATGTCGGGATTGTCCTTGAAGGTCTGTTTGGCTGCCTCGAACGCCTCCTCACGGTCGATGAAGGTGACCGACCCGACGCCCGGCTCGTTCTCGATGTCGGTACGTAGCTCCGCACACGGCGACTCCTGGCAGTTCGGGTCGGCGTCGGAGACGGCGTCGTTGACGAAGAACTGCATCTCGACTCGGTCCAGGAAGATCTGCTGACTTTTGTCGGCCATCTGGATGACCAGCAGGCCACCGCCGAACATGCCCAGGGTGATCGCCGTGGTGAGGATCATGGCGATGGTCATGGTGACGTTGCGTCGGAAACCGTTCAGGACCTCGCTGATGATGAAGTTCGCTCGCATGGGTCTGTGCGCAGTCCTTACCGAAGTCGATGGTGCGAGAGTCGAGGTGCGGGCATTGCCGCGCACGGGGCCGGGCGTGGCAGCGGCGGTCAGCCGATGCCGTACACCCCTTGCGGATCGTTGCGGACCAGGTGGCCGTTGTCGAACTCGAGCACCCGTCGGCGCATGGCGTCGACGATATGCCGGTCGTGGGTCGCCATGATCACCGTCGTGCCACGCCGGTTCACCCGGTCGAGGACGTCGACGATCTCCTCACTGGTCTCCGGATCGAGGTTTCCGGTCGGTTCGTCGGCGAGCAGCAGCAACGGCCGATTGACGATGGCCCGCGCGATCGCGACACGCTGCATCTCACCGCCGGACAGCTCGTTGGGCATGCGGTCGGCTTTGCCGGACAGTCCGACGTAGTCGAGGACCTCTGGGACGATGCGCCGAGTCGTCGACGGTGACTTGCCGATCACCTCCAATGCGAACGCGACATTGTCGGCCACCGACTTCTGTTGCAGCAGTCGGAAGTCCTGGAAGACGCAGCCGATTGATTGTCGCAGCTTGGGCACCATCCGCCCCTTGAGCGTGTTGACGTGGAAATCTCCCACGTACACCTCGCCCGAGGTGGGCTTGTCCTCTTTCAGGAGCAACCGGAAGAAGGTCGACTTTCCCGAACCCGACGGACCGATCAAAAAGGCGAACTCCCCCTTGTCGACCTCGAGGGTGAGGTCGGTCAAGGCGGGCCGACTGGACGCCTTGTACTTCATCGTGACGTTCTCCAGCTTGATCACGAGAAGCCAGTGTAGCCACGGCCGCTGAGTTCTCCGCTCAGGTTCGGCGCGGCCAGGTCGCGGCTGGTCAGCGCTGCGGAACTGTAGTGGTCTCCGGCGTGCGGCCGAAATTCGGGATCACCACACCGGGTAGTCCCGGCACGGTGCTGCGCGTCTGGGTCCCCGTATCGCCGGTGCCCGAGCCCGGTTCGGGCTCTGTGTCACCATCGGGGCCGTCCACCGAGTCGGTTGTCGTGGTGGTGGTGGTGGTGAGCGAGGTACTCGACGGGGTCGAGGACCAGCTCGGCTCAGGGGTGACGGTGGTGGACACCGACGTGCGGGCCGGTGCAGCGGGCGGCTGGACCACCCCGTAGCGCTGCGAGGTGTAGCCGTACAGGATGCTCGAGCCGAGGAACGCGATCAGCAGAACCGCGGTGCTCGTTCGCAGGCGGGTCTTGTAGACGTGTCCCCAGTCCCGGAAGCGTTCCGGGATGATGGGGCGGGGCTCGTCGGCGCCATCTCGCTTGCCTCCCGGATCGGTCCCCGCACCGTCGCGCGTCGCGGGCTCTTTCTCGGATTCGTCGTCGGGCCGATCAGCCATTGCGATCACGCCCCTTGCCGGCCTCGTCGGCCATCGTCGCGGGCGGTCCGCCGCCGGCCTGGACACCCACGGGTGCGACGGTGATGCCCTCGCTTGCTAGCGCGCGCACGATGTCAATGCGCAACGCCCGGCTGACGTCGAACTGTTTGCCGGGTAGCGTGCGGGCGACCATCCGGACCGTGATCGAGTCGAGTTCGAGGTCGATGACGCCGAGCGGTGACGGCGAGTCGAGCAGGAGATCGTGCCAGCGTGGTTGCTCGTAGAATGCATCTCCGACGCGGTCGAGGACCTCGTTGACCATCGCGATGTCCGCGTCGGCCGGCACGGGCACGTCGACCACGGCGCGCGCCCAATCCTTGGACAGGTTGGTGGCCTTGACGATCTGCCCGTTGGGCACCGTGATGACCTCACCCTCGGAGGTACGCAGTTTGGTGACGCGCAGCGTGACATCCTCGACCGTGCCCTCGGCCTGACCGTTGGCCGACACGGTGAGAACCACCACGTCGCCGTACCCGTACTGCTTCTCGGCGACGACGAAGAATCCGGCGAGGATGTCCTGCACGATGCGCTGCGCACCGAAGCCCAGCGCCGCACCGAGCACGGCACCCGGTCCCGCCAGGCCGGTGATGGGTACCCCGAAGATCACCATGATGCGCACGATCACGATGATCGCGACGATCACGATGAGCGTCCACGCCACCACATCCACCAGTGCGCGCCGATGTTTGGCGTCCTCGGTCTGGACGATGAGGTCACTGGAGTCAAATTGGGTCTTGAGCCGGGCGGCATAGCCGTCGGCACCCCACCGGATGCACCGGATGACGAGCAGTCCACCGAGAATCCAGATGAGGATCTCCAGACCGTCGGTGGCTGCCCAGACATAGAAGCGCCCGAGCACCGCTTCGGTTGCGCCGGGAGCGAATGCCAACGGCGTCACAACGGCCGCCATGTCAGGCGTCGGCAGCAGCCATACGCCAGCGGATACCGGCTTCGATGAACTTGTCGATCTCCCCGTCGAGGATGGCGGTGGGGTTGTTGTCCTCCACGTTGGTGCGCAGGTCCTTCACCATCTGATACGGGTGCAACACGTACGAACGCATCTGATTCCCCCAGCTCGAGCCACCGTCGCCCTTGAGCGCATCGAGTTCTGCGCGCTCCTCCTGGCGCTTACGTTCGAGAAGTTTGGCCTGCAGCACGCGCATGGCCGACGCCTTGTTCTGCAGCTGACTCTTCTCGTTCTGACAGGTTACGACGATGCCGGTGGGTATGTGGGTCAGCCGGACCGCGGAGTCGGTGGTGTTGACAGACTGACCACCGGGGCCCGAGGAGCGATACACGTCGACCTTCACGTCGTTCTCGTCGACGTCGATGTGGTCGGTCGTCTCGACCACGGGGAGCACCTCGACCTCGGCGAATGACGTCTGCCGGCGGCCCTGGTTGTCGAACGGGCTGATGCGCACCAGCCGGTGGGTGCCCTGCTCGACCGAGAGCGTGCCATACATGTACGGCGCCTTCACCGTGAAGGTGGCGCTCTTGATGCCGGCTTCTTCGGCGTAGGAGGTGTCGTAGACCTCCACTCCGTAGTTGTGCTTCTCGGCCCAGCGGATGTACATCCGCATCAGCATCTGCGCCCAGTCCGCCGCGTCGACGCCACCGGCACCAGATCGGATGTTGACCAACGCGTCACGTTGGTCGTACTCGCCGGCCAGCATTGTCTTGACCTCCATGGCCTCGACGTCGGCCTTCAGTGACGCCCGCTCGGCGTCCGCATCGGCCAGCGCGGCGGTCTGGTCGTCACCCTCCTCGGCCTCCGCCAGCTCGTAGTGCACCGGCAGGTCGTCGAGCCGCTGACGCAACTCGGTGACCCGTCGATACTCCGTTTGGGCGTGCGAGAGCTCGCTGGTCACCCGCTGCGCGTGGTCCTGGTCGTTCCACAGGTCTGGATCGGAGGCCTGCATCTCCAGCTCGTCGATCCGACGGCGCAGCTCGTCGAGGTCGAGCACCTTCTCGACCGTGGTCAAGATGGTGCCGATGGATTCGAGGTCTGCGGTTACGTCGGGATGCACGGTCATCAAGACTACCGTCGCGAAACCCGGCCGGGCTGCCCCCCGCCCTCGATCTGTCCCGAACCGCTCAGGCGTTCGGCATCGGACCCGGGTCCTGCGCCGGATCGGCGGGGGGCAGTTCGCCGAACCGCCACGACGAGGTCGCCTTGCCGGGCTTGTACACCACTGGTAGGTCCGCACCGATCTGCGGCCACGGATCCGCGTCACCGAGCACCAGCGTCCCGTAGACCTCGGCGGGCTCGGTCTGCGGACCTACGATCGTGCCGGACACGGTGCAGAACCGCTCTCCTTTGGCGTCCCCTTGGTCCGGACGCTCACTCACGCCGGTCACCGTGAAGGTGCCCTGCACGAACTGCGCCGCGCGCGCACCCGACAGCCCTTGCGGGCTGCGGCCACGCTGCCACTGCACAACGAGCGCCACCAGAACGGCCGCGATGACCACCGTGAAACCGACCGCAAGCAACATGTGCGTCAGCCTACCGGGCGGCGTCGGGCAAATCGGACGTTCACCGGGTCCGCAGATGAGTGGTCCACGGCTGGGTGGTCGGCAGCCGGGTGGCGCTACCCTACCGGCATGCCACACGACAGCGCTGCCACCGGCCACGAGCTCCCCGACGATCTCGAGCTCGCGTTGTCGTTGGCCGATTCGGCGGATGCGTTGACCATGCAACGCTTCGGGGCCGTGGACCTGCGAGTGGACGATAAACCCGATCTGACGCCGGTTTCCGACGCCGACCTGGCGTGCGAGACGATGGTGCGGCAACGCCTCGCTGCGCGTCGCGCCGACGACGCGGTCCTCGGCGAGGAGTTCGGCGGCGACGCGGTACTGCGCGGTCGGCAGTGGGTGGTGGACCCCATCGACGGCACCAAGAACTTCGTCCGCGGCGTGCCGGTGTGGGCCACCCTCATCGCGCTGCTCATCGACGGCCGACCCCGGGTCGGGGTGGTCTCGGCTCCCGCGCTGCGACGACGTTGGTGGGCTGCGGAAGGGCTGGGCGCGTTCACGGTGTTCGACGGGCAAGAGTTCCCGCGTCGGCTGTCGGTGTCGGCGGTCTCGGAACTGTCGTCGGCGAGCCTGGCGTTCTCGAGCCTGTCCGGGTGGGCCGAGCGAGGGATACGCGGTGAGTTCATCGCACTCACCGACCGCGTCTGGCGGGTTCGCGGGTACGGCGACTTCTACAACTACTGCCTGGTCGCCGAGGGCGCCGTCGACGTCGCGGCCGAACCCGAGGTCTCGCTGTGGGACCTCGCCGCACTCGACATCATCGTGCGGGAGGCGGGTGGACGCTTCACCTCACTCGAGGGCGCCGACGGCCCGTCCGGGGGCAGCGCCGTGGCCACCAACGGCCCGTTGCACGGCGCCGTAGTGGAAGCGCTGCGGCCGACGACCCGATAGCGCATATGGGTGATCCTGTCCGTTCGGGGAGTTCTGCGCGCCGCACTCGCGGCCTAACGTCGGGAGAGATGCACAGAGCAGCGCAACACAAAGGAGTGGCGCCATGGCTTTTCCCGCACTCGCGCATGTGGCGGTCACAGTGACCGACCTCGCGAACAGCACCCGGTGGTACGCGTCGCTGTTCGGCGCAGACCCCGTACTCGACGAAGACGAGGAGTCTGGCGACTTCCACCACACGGTGTTCGCCCTCGACGGCGGCATGCTCTTCGGGCTGCACACGCACACATCGGCGGATCCGGATGGTGCATTCGACGAACGCCGCCCCGGCCTCGACCATGTCGCGTTCACCGTGACGGCAGACGATCTCGAGACCTGGACACGGCGGCTCGACGAGCTCGGGATCGCCCACAGCGGCATCAAGCACGCGCACTACGGATCGGGGATCTCGTTCCGCGACCCCGACAACATCGCCCTCGAGTTCTTCGCACCGCCGAGCTGAGATCCGGGGGGCGGAGCAACCGAATCAGAGTTCGGTTGCCGACTCCTCGTCGAGGACGACGAAGTCGGTGGAAGCCGCCTTCATGTCCGCGAGCCGGCCGTAGTGCACGCCCGAACCGGCGTCGGACAGGATGGCCTGGTGGATAGGAACCGCGACCCGCGGGGCCATGGCACGCAGGTAGTCGACTGATTCGCTGAGTTTCATCCACGGCGCCGCGGACGGCAGGGCGAGGACGTCGATCTTCTCGAACGGGATGTAGAACGAGTCGCCGGGATGCATGAAGCGGCCGGTCATCGACTTGGTGTCGAGTACGTAGGCGACGTTGTCGACCACCGGGATCTCCGGATGGATCACTGCGTGCCGACCGCCGGTGAACCGCGCTGTTACCGGGCCGACCTGAGTGTGCGAACCGGCGTTGGCGATGGTCCACGGACCGGCGACGTTGTCCTCGTTGAGCTGGGTGGCCGTCTGCGGATCGGCGAAGCGCACCGCCTGCGGGTTGGCCGCGATCAGGTCGGGCAGCCGGTTGACGTCGCAATGATCGGGGTGTTGGTGGGTGATGAAGACGGCGTCGAGGTCGGTGAGTCCCTCGAAGCCGTGGGAGAAGTTGCCCGGGTCGAAGAGGATCTTGGTGTCGTCGATCTCCACCAGGACGCACGAATGACCGAAGTGTGTGATCTGCATGCATCCCACTCTGCTCTCCTGCGCAGCCGACGTCACGTCACCGCGGCGGGTCGGTGTCACACCACGAGCAGAGTCACACCACGAGAGGGAAGAGACCCCAACCGAATCCGGCATCGAGTATTCGCACAAGTCCATAGCCCAGCCACACCACGAGCACCGACATCGCAATCCGGCCGGTCAGTACGTGCTGCACCCGCCGCAGAGCACCACCGCCGGTGAGTGCCGTCCACAGCGCGATGGCGGTGACGATCACCGCCACTGCCATGGACAGCGGCCCGAACCAGTTGAACCCGATCGCTCCGACGACGTCTCCGTGTCCGAGGGCCACCCAGCTGCGGGTCAGCCCGCAGCCCGGACACGGCAGACCGGTCAGATGCGCGAAGGGACACACTCCCGGACCGCTCGACAGAGTCGTCGGCGACACCGCGACGGCTGCCCCCATCGCCGCGACCCCGACCGCCGCAACCGCGACGGCGGTCCCCCGACCCCCGCCGGCCTCAGTTCGTCCCCCGGGTATCGCTTCGTCCCCCTGCGGCAGTGGGGGCGCGAAACGATACCCGAGGGACGAACAGCCGGGGCGAACAGTCACCCGACCAGAGTAGTGCGTGACAAGTTACTTACCGAGGAGTAAGGTCTGTACTTACTATCGAGTAAGATAGGGGCCGACGCCACACCCGGCACGACCCCGACCGCCCGAGAACAGGCTGGTGAACCATGACCTCACAAACCGAAGCGCGGCATACCGAACCCCGCGATACGTCCGCCGTCGGAAAGAACCCGCATCCACGCAATTTCATCGGCACCGCAATGCGCGTGCTGACGACGGTCACCGGGTCGGAGTTCGCCGAGAAGTACAAGATCCGCGAGCCCCTCAACCGTATCGCCTACCAGGGCACCAAGACCGGCTTCCAGACGCTGGGCGCGGCCAACCGCGCGTTCCAGGCGGCGCAGGGCGGTTCGGGTCAGGCCAAGCGGCTGACCACCTCGCCGAAGGGGTACTTCAACCTCACCCCCGACGACGAGCAGCAGATGATCGCCGAGACCGTTCGGGAGTTCGCCACCGAGATCCTGCGACCGGCCGCGTACGACGCCGACAACGCAGCCGCGGCGCCCGAGGACATCCTCAAGCGTTCGGCAGAGCTCGGCATCACCATGATCAACGTGCCCGAGGAGTTCGAGGGCGCCGCCTCCGAGCGCGGCGTGGTCACCAACGCACTGGTGTCCGAGGCGATGGCCTACGGCGACATGGGGCTGGCACTGCCGCTGCTCGCGCCGAGCGGTGTGGCCACCACACTGACGAATTTCGGCACCGACGAGCAGCAGCGCACCTACCTGCCCGACTTCGCCGGTGAGGACGTACCGCAGTCGTCGGTCGTGATCGCCGAACCGAAGCCGTTGTTCGACGCCTTCGATTTGGGCACCAAGGCCACCCGCGTACCCAGCGGGTACCGCCTCAACGGCGTCAAGTCATTCGTCCCGGCGGCCGGCTCATCGGAACTGTTCATCGTGGGTGCACAGCTCGGCGGTCGTCCGGCGCTGTTCATCGTCGAGTCCGGCACCAAGGGCCTGATCGTCGAAGCCGACCCGGGAATGGGTGTGCGTGCGGCCGGCATGGGTCGACTGCTGTTGCAGGATGTGGCCGTCCCCGAGTCCGCGCTGCTGGGTGGGGCCGACGGTGAGGCCGCGTTCTCGGCCTACCGCGATGTGGTGCGGCTGTCGCGTCTGGGCTGGTCGGCGCTGGCCGCCGGCACCGCGAAGGCAGTACTCGACTACGTGATCCCCTACGTGAACGAGCGCGAGGCATTCGGCGAGCCGATCTCCAACCGGCAGGCCGTCGCCTTCATGGTCGCCAACATCGCCACCGAGGTCGATTCGATCCGTCTGGTCACCCTGCGTGGCGCCGCCCGCGCCGAGCAGGGCCTGTCGTTCGCCCGCGAGGCGGCACTGGCCCGCAAGCTGACGATCGACAAGGGTCTGCAGATCGGACTCGACGGCGTCCAGCTCCTGGGCGGTCACGGCTTCACCAAGGAGCACCCGGTGGAACGCTGGTACCGCGACCTGCGGGGCGCCGGCATCGGCGAGGGCATCGTCGTCCTGTAAGGGCGCGACGGATTCGGTGAGGAAACCACTATGAGCATCAACCTCGAACTCCCCAAGAAACTGAACGCGACGATCGATCAGGCCCATCAGGCCGCGGCGGAGATCTTCCGTCCGATCTCGCGGAAATACGATCTGCGCGAGCACGATTACCCGGTCGAGCTCGACACCTTGGCCAGCCTCTACGACGGCCTTGCCGAGGCAGGCCAGGCAGGCGCAGGCGCCGACGGCGGACGCAGCCAGCAGAAGTCGGACAAGCCCCGCCCCGAGGGTGCGGTGGTCAACGGCGGCAACATGCAGTCGGTCATCAACACGATGGAGACATCGTGGGGCGATGTCGGCCTGATGCTGACCATCCCGTATCAGGGCCTGGGCAACGCCGCGATCGCCGCCGTGGCCACAGATGAACAGCTCAAGAGCTTCGGCAAGGTGTGGGCCGCCATGGCCATCACCGAGCCGAGCTTCGGTTCCGACTCCGCAGCCGTGTCGACCACGGCCACCCTCGACGGCGACGAGTACGTACTCAACGGAGAGAAGATCTTCGTCACCGCCGGATCCCGCGCCACCCACATCGTGGTGTGGGCCTCGGTCGACAAGAGCCTCGGACGTGCAGCCATCAAGAGCTTCGTCGTACCGCGCGAGCACCCGGGCGTCGAGGTGGTGCGCCTCGAACACAAACTCGGTATCCGAGTCTCGGATACCGCGGTGATCCGGTTCGAGAACTGCCGCATCCCCAAGGACAACCTGCTCGGCTCACCGGAGGTCGACACCAAGAAGGGCTTCGGCGGTGTCATGCAGACCTTCGACAACACGCGGCCGATGGTCGCGGGTATGGCGGTCGGCGTCGCGCGTGCGGCCCTCGAGGAGCTGCGTCGCATCCTGGAGGAGGCCGGCGTGCAGATTGACTACGACCGCCCTGCCGCCGATCAGCACGCCGCCGCTGCCGAGTTCATTCGGATGGAGTCGGATTTCGAGGCCGCATACCTGCACACGATGCGGGCTGCCTGGATGGCCGACAACAAAGAACCGAATTCGCTCGAGGCATCGATGTCCAAGGCCAAGGCCGGGCGCACCGGCACCGACATCACCAACAAAGTGGTGGAACTGACCGGCACACTGGGCTATTCGGAGCGGCTGCTGGTGGAGAAGTGGGCTCGCGACTCGAAGATCCTCGACATCTTCGAGGGCACCCAGCAGATCCAGCAGCTCATCATCGCCCGTCGCGTGCTCAACAAGAGCAGCGCCGAGCTGAAGTAACGACGAACGTCCCGGGCCGCCCTCCGGTGGTCGAGTAGCCTTCCCTCCGGCAGTTGAGGCCCCCTCACTCCGCCGGTCGAGGCCCCCCTCCGCCGGTCGAAGCCCCTCACTCAGCTGGTCGAGGCCCCCTCCCTCGGCTGGTCGAGGCCCCCTCGCTCGGCCGGTGGAGGCCCCCTGCGCTGGTCGAGGCCCCCTCCGCCGATCGAGGACCATCAAACCGCTGGTCGAGTAGTCCTCGAGCCGCTAGGCGAGAGGGCGTATCGAGACCACCTGCGCCACAACTGGTCCGAGCGCGCCACCTGCTCGCTCGTTCGTCACGATTCGACGTCGGCGGGCACCACCAACAGCGGCGTCTTCCGGTTACCGATCAGCTGCTGCGACACCGACTGCCCCACCAGGGAATCCAGATATGACAGCAATCCGCCTCGTGGGCTCCCGACGACGACCATCAGCGCGCTGTAGCGATCGGCAACGGTGGCCAGCAGCTGCGCCGGGTCGCCGTGACCACTGTGGTAGGTCCACGACGCTGCGAGACCGTCGAGCAAATCCTTGGCCTCGGCGGCGTCGGACATCAACGTCGCCCGCAGCTGATCACCCCAGTCCGGGGCGTCCGGATCGATTGGTGTGTCGTCGATGTCGACCACATGCACCACATGGACATGTGCATCGAGCCTACGGGCCAGATCCACCGCATAGCGCACGGCAGCCGTGCTGGTCGGCGACCGGTCCCACCCGATCACCAGACTCGCCTGCGCGGGACGCCTCGCGGCGGGCCCTCGGATTCGTCTGCGCAGTGGCGCATCCCCGGGCCGCAGTCCGTAGTCGACGTCATCGTCGCTCATCGCCATCCCTCTCACTCGCCGCGGTGATCACACCGCCGACGCCAGTACCAGACCCGCGGCGCATGCCACCGCGCTGCCCACGACCGAGGCCAGGGCGTTGGCGGCGGCCGACAGCGACCGCCGTTTCTCCGCCAGCCGAACGGTTTCGAAGCTCGCCGTGCTGAAAGTCGTGAATCCACCACAGAATCCGGTACCGACCACCGCTTGCACATCCGAATCGAGGGTGCCGAACATGACGGCGCCGGCGATCAGCCCCAGCAGGAACGAGCCGCTGACGTTGATCGCCAGGGTCGCCCACGGAAAGGTCGTCGCCCGCCGGCTCTTGACCGCGCCGTCGAGGACGAATCGCGCACCCGCGCCCAGCGCCCCGGCGGCCATCACGGCCAGGACGATCACGACACCTCCCCTGTCTGTCGATGCAGTGCCGCTCCGGCCACCGCGATTCCCGCCCAGGCGCACACGATGCCGGCGACGACGCTCGCCAGTCCGTATCCCATCGCCAGTGGAACCGCTCCGCGATGCGACAGCAGCGACATCTCCAATGCGAAGCTGCTGTAGGTGGTGAAGGAGCCACAGAACCCCGTGCCCAGCAGCAGCCGCCACCGGCGACGCCAACCGGCGTCCTCACCGGACCGCGCCAGCCCCTCGAGGAGGGCCCCGAGCGCGAACGCCCCGATCAGGTTGACCGCGAACGTCCCCCATGGCCATCCGGTGTCGTGGTGGAGCAACAGGTCTTCGACCCAGTAGCGCAATCCCGTTCCGCAGGCACCGCCGAGCAGAACCCAGAGAATCGCCGTCGGCCGCAGATGCAGCGGTCGAACGGTGTCCGGATCTGTTGGTAACTCGGCGTGCGTGTCGGCCGGCAGTTCGTTGGGTGAAGTGTCACCCGAGATGTGATCAGAACCCATGCATCAGCCCCATCCGTCTGTCGGACCAGGAACTATCAGCCGGCGGCGGCGGTTCGGGCCCGTCGTCCACGACGATCGGGTCCGGGCGAGATCCATCACCCGACCGACACCCTACCGTCCACCGCCAGTCATCCGCCCGATCGACCCAACTGGTTCTGACCGACGTCGCACAGGTACCGAGAACGCTGCTGTCGTCTCGCGCCCTGAATCGCGGCTCAGCCGCCGAGTTGCTTGGCGAGATCGGCCAAGACGTCGGGGTCCTCGATCGTCGACGGCACGGTGTACTCCTCGTGGTCGGCGATCTGACGCATCGTCTTGCGCAGGATCTTGCCCGAGCGGGTCTTCGGCAGGGCGGGCACCACGGTCACGTCCCGGAAGGTTGCGACGGCCCCGATCTCGTTGCGCACCATGGCGACCAGCTCGCTGCGTAGGGTGTCGGATTCGATCTCGACGCCGGCCTTGAGTACGACATATCCGCTGGGCCGTTGCCCCTTGAGGTCGTCGTGGATGCCGATGACGGCGCATTCGGCCACGGCCGGATGCGAGGCGACGACCGCTTCGATGCTGCCGGTCGACAATCGGTGTCCGGCAACGTTGATGACGTCGTCGGAGCGACCGAGGACAAAGACGTAGCCATCGGCGTCGACGTACCCGGAATCACCGGTGAGGTAGTACCCGTCGAACGCGGCGAGATAAGACTTGTGGAATCGTTCCTCGTCGTGCCACAGGCCGGCCAGGGTTCCCGGCGGTAGCGGTAGTTCGATGACGATGTTGCCTTCCGCCCCGGGCCCCAGCTTCGTCCCACCGGCGTCGACGATGCCGACCCGATAACCGGGCACGGGCACCGTCGGCGATCCGGCCTTGATCGGCATCGGCTCCAGGCCACGCAGGTTCGCGGCGATCGCCCACCCGGTTTCGGTCTGCCACCAGTGGTCGACCACCGGGACCCCGAGGGTCGCGGTGGCCCACTCGAAGGTGTCCGGGTCCAGACGCTCCCCGGCAGCGAACAGCGTCCGCAGCGTGGAGGTGTCGTACTTGGCGAGTTCGGCGGCGTCCGGATCGGCCTTGCGGATGGCCCGGATCGCAGTGGGCGCGGTGAACAGTGCGGCGACCTGGTGGTCGGCGATGACCCGCCAGAATGCGCCGGCGTCCGGGGTGCCGACCGGCTTGCCCTCGTACATCACGGTCGTCGCACCGACCAGCAGCGGCCCGTACACGATGTAGGAGTGCCCGACCACCCAGCCCACATCGGATGCGGTCCACCACACGTCGCCGGCACCGATGTCGTAGATGTTGCGCATCGACCAGGTCAGCGCGACCGCGTGGCCCCCGTTGTCGCGGACCACGCCCTTCGGTCTTCCGGTGGTGCCCGACGTGTACAGGATGTAGAGCGGGTCGGTCGCCGCCACCGTTGTCGGGCCCGTCGGTTCGGCATCGGCCATCTGGGCGTCCCAGTCCAGCCAGCCGTCGTGGTCGGCCGCGCTGCCCGCGACCTCCTCGCGGTCCTTGACGATCACCGTCGCCGGTGGCGAGGCGCAGAGTTCGAGGGCCTTGGCCACCATCGGTAGGTACTCGACCGTGCGTCCGGGTTCCAGGCCGCCCGACGCCGTCACGATGGCGACGGGTTCGGCGTCGTCGATGCGTGCTGCCAGCTCGGGTGCGGCGAATCCGCCGAACACCACCGAATGCACCGCACCCACGCGCGCGCAGGCGAGCATCGCAATGGCCGCCTCGGGGATCATCGGCAGATAGATCACCACGCGATTGCCCGCCGCGACGCCGCTGGCCGCGAGCACTCCGGCAAACCGCGACACCTCGTCGAGGAGCTCGGCATAGGTATAGGTACGCACCGTCCCCACCATCGCCGAGTCCCAGATCATCGCGGTGCGGTCGCCGTGCCCGGCCGCGACATGCCGGTCGAGCGCGTTGTAGGAGGTGTTGAGGGTGGCATCGGGATACCACCGGTAGAACGGTGCGTCCGAGTCGTCGAGGGCGCGGGTCGGTGGGTTCACCCACTCGACTGCCTGTGCGGCGTCGAGCCAGAAGCCGTCCTGATCGTCGCGTGCCCGCGCGAACGCGTCGCTGTAATGCCCCATCGCCGTCGCATCCCTCTCCGAGTTGTCGGCCGCCGTAACCGTGCCGTGGTCGACTACGACCCTATCGATGTGGTCGTTGCCACGACGTTGGATTGCTGAGTGGGCGCCCAACGGTCGCAGTGGTGCGGCGGAAGGCAGCGGTCAGTTCAGTACCGATCGACTCAATAGCGGTCGACTCAGTACAACCACTTGCGGAACTCGGGTTCCGCGTACGCCTTCTCGAGTTCGTCCTCGTCGAGGTCGGGCATCAACGCCTTGGTGATCTTGGCCGTACTCGGCAACGCATCAGGCTCCCACGTGTCCGGACGCCACAGGTTGGACCGGAGAAACGCCTTGGCGCAGTGGAAGAACACTTCCTCGACGTCGACCTCCAGCGCCAGCAGCGGCCGTACCCCCTGCACCGCCAACGCATCGAAATAGTCACCGTCGTCGACGATGCGGGCGGTCCCGTTGATCCGCAGCGTGTCCCCTCGACCGGGGATCAGCGCGACCAGACCGACGTGCGGATTCTGCAGGACGTTCAGATAGCCGTCGACGCGGCGGTTTCCGGGCCGCTCCGGTATTGCGACGCGTCCCTGGTCGAGAATGTGCACGACTTTCCCGGCCGGGTCTCCCTTCGGAGACACATCCATCCGGCCGGATGCATCGGAGGTGGCCAGGAAGACCATCGGACATGCCGCCAACCACTCGACGTGTACCGGGTGCAGGGCGGCGCGGACCTTGTCGATGACCTTCTGATGCGGTTGGCCGACGATGTCGCGCAACTGCTGCTCGGTGGTTATCTGCACTCCACCATCGTCGCACCCGTGGACTGTCATGATGAGCACGGGCGGGGCTTCGGGCAGGTATCGATTGGCAGGTGTGCAATGGTCGACGTCAGCACCGAGATCACCATCGGTCGCCCGGTTGCCGAGGTCGCGGCCTACGCGCGGGACCCGACCAACGCGACCCACTGGTACGCCAATATCGAATCGTCGCGGCTGCTCACCCCTCCCCCGTTGGCGGTCGGGTCGAGAATCTCCTTCGTCGCGCACTTCCTCGGTCGCCGGCTCGAATACACCTACGAGGTGGTGGAGATGGTCGGCGACCACAGGTTCGTGATGCGCACCGCCGACGGTCCGTTCGCGATGGAGACCACCTACAGCTGGGAGCCGCTGGCGACCGACGCCACCCGGATGACTCTGCGCAATCGCGGGCAGCCAACCGGCTTCGGCGCCGCGGTCGCATTGCTGATGGGTCCGGCGATCCGATGGGCCAACAGGAAGGATCTGCGCCGCATCAAAGCGGTGCTCGAGGACACCCACTGACGCGGGGGTGCCGGTACGAAGAAGAACCCCGCCCGGCGTTGCCGGACGGGGTTCTTCTGGTGGTAGCGGGGACAGGATTTGAACCTGCGACCTCTGGGTTATGAGCCCAGCGAGCTACCGAGCTGCTCCACCCCGCGTTGCGGACACCACTGTACACATTCACCGCCGCAGTCGAAAATCGTCTCCCTCGACTGCCACCGGAGGGTTCTCTGCGGCCGGCGGTTCGCTCACGATTGCGGCCCACGGCCCGCCCTGCGACATGAAACAAGCCCCGCCCGGGTGGTCCCGGGCGGGGCTTGCGTGGTGGTAGCGGGGACAGGATTTGAACCTGCGACCTCTGGGTTATGAGCCCAGCGAGCTACCGAGCTGCTCCACCCCGCGTTGGTGAACACCACGTTACACACAGGTTTGCGGCCGGTGCAAATCACCCCTCCCCGGCTACGGACAGAGCCCCAACCATCCGCGAATACCTCTGTGACGCAAGACACTTTGCGCATCGGGCACCACCGCGGGGCATCACTTCGACCGGACCCCGAGCAACGCCGCCAGCTGTCGCGCCAACGGGTTCAGA
This sequence comes from Gordonia aquimaris, assembly GCF_026262595.1. Classification (NCBI taxonomy): domain Bacteria; kingdom Bacillati; phylum Actinomycetota; class Actinomycetes; order Mycobacteriales; family Gordoniaceae; genus Gordonia; species Gordonia aquimaris. The sequence continues at coordinate 75,714 of NZ_JAPKFM010000028.1, forward strand.
TTCAACTTGTCCGGATCCTTCTTCGGAATGTCATCCCACGGCTGCGCGAACTCCGGATTGGCATACACCGCCCGCTCCGCACTACGCACACCCGTCGGATTACCCACCGGCACCGTGCACTTGGCA
>NZ_JAPKFM010000029.1:0-71227 GCF_026262595.1 Gordonia aquimaris
ACGCTACTCGACCAGCGGTTGGTTCGGTTGATCGAGGGTGTGGTGCGGGGGTCTCGATACGCGGCCTCGCCCGGGGGCTCGGTCGCTACTCGACCAGCGGTTGGTTCGGCTGATCGAGTAGGTGACGAGCGCAGCGAGGAGCCGTATCGAGATCACCTCGCGCCCATGCGTAAAACGCGCAAAAGACGAGTTATGCGCGCAAGCGTGACTGTGACCTGGATTACCCGCAGAGTGCTCTTGTAACGGCCGCGACCATGAGTCGCCAGACCACCCGGCCGTCCCCCACGCAGAAAGAGCTTGGCAATGTTGGTAGCACTCGGCCTCGGTATGGTGGCCACCTTCATGTTCCTGATCATCACCAAACGGGCGACCCCGGTGGTCGCGCTGATCCTGGTGCCGGTCGCGTTCGGTCTGTTCGCGGGCGCCGGCCTCGACATCAGTGACATGATCGTCGACGGCATCGAAGACCTCGCGCCCACCGCGGCGATGCTGTTCTTCGCGATCATCTTCTTCGGCATCATGATCGACGTCGGACTCTTCGACCCGATCATCCGATTCATCGTCCGCGCGGTGCGCAACGATCCGGCGCGCCTGGTGGTGGGTACCGCGGTGTTGGCGATGCTCATCTCCCTCGACGGCGACGGCTCCACCACCTTCATCGTCACCACCGCAGCACTGCTGCCGCTGTATCTGAAACTCGGTGTGAGTCCGGTGGTGTTGACGGTGGTCGCGGGCCTGGCCAACGGCACCATGAACATTCTCCCGTGGGGAGGGCCGACGGCACGGGCGGCGAGCGCGCTGGGCATCGACACCAATTCGGTGTTCCTGCCGATGGTTCCGGCACTCGCCGCCGGACTGATCGTGGTGTTGTTGTTCGCCTTCCATCTCGGTGTGCTGGAACGCCGTCGTATCGGGCAGATCGAGATCCGCGAGTCGGTGCTGGCGCCGCGCGACGAGGTGTTGGTAGCCGCCAGTGGCGGGTCGGGGACCGACGTGCCCCGCGGTGGCCGCGCCGGGCGAAGCGGTTCGGTCACCGGCGGTTCCGGCGACTACAGCGACTCCGAAGCCGTGACTCGCGACCTGCCCACCGCACCCGACGGCGCACCCGCCGACCCGGCGGCCTCCGCCTTCACCGGCATCCTCGATCCGAACCGGGACACGCTGCGCCCCAGACTCTTCTGGGTGAACGCCGGGCTCACCGTCGCACTGCTGGCGGTCCTCGGTCTGGACCTGGTGTCGATCCCGGTGTTGTTCATGATCGCCTCCGGTATCGCGCTGGCCGTCAACTTCCCCCATCTGAAGGATCAGCAGGCGGCCATCACCCGGCACTCGTCGAGCATCGTGTCGGTGGTGGCGATGGTGCTGGCCGCCGCGGTACTGACCGGCGTGTTCAGCGGAACCGGCATGGTCGAGGCCATCGCGCACTGGTTGGCCTCGGGTATCCCCGACTGGATGGGACCGCACATGGCCGTCGTCATCGGCGTGTTGTCGATCCCGTTGACCTTCCTGATGAGCAACGACGCCTTCTATTTCGGTGTGCTGCCGGTGCTGTCAGAGACCGCGACCCGCTACGGCATCGATCCCGCCGAGATGGCTCGTGCCTCGATCACCGGTCAGCCCTTCCACATGCAGAGTCCGCTCGTGCCGGCGATCCTGTTGCTGGTGGCCCTCGCCGGCGTCGGGCTGGCCGATCACCACAAGAAGGTGCTGTGGCGAGCCGCGGCGGTGTCGCTGGTGATGCTCGGCGTCGGCTGCCTGATCGGCGCGATCCCGTTCTGATCTGAGCCCACCTCACCGGCGAATAGGCTGGCCGCATGCGATTGCGAACGCAGGTACTGCTCCTGCAACTCGCCGTCATCGCGGTCAGCCTCGCCGTCGGTTTCGGGCTGGTGCTCTCCGGCGCCGACGACCGGGTCCGCGACGAGTACGCGCAACGAGCGCTCGCCATCGCCCAGTCGGTGGCCGCCGACTCGACCGTCATCGACGAGGTCGCCGTACGTCAGGGCGCCGTCCTCGACCCGGCACAGCTGGCGGCCGGTCCGCTGCAATCCGAGGCCAACGCGGTGCGGCAGCGCACCGGCGCGTTGTTCGTCGTCATCGGCAACGCCTCCGGCATCCGGCTGGCTCACCCCGACGACGACCAGCTCGCGCAACATGTCTCCACCGACCCGTCCAACGCCCTGGCCGGCAACGAGGAGGTGACCACGGACCGCGGGACCCTCGGTGGATCGGTGCGGGCCAAGGTGCCCATCGTCGACGACGGCCGAGTGGTCGGTTTTGTCAGCGTGGGCGTGTCCACCGAGCGGCTGGCCGCCGAGACCCGTCGCGACATCGCCGCCACCGCGATCATCGCGCTGGTCGCGCTCGGGGTGGGGGCGCTCGGATCGATCCTGCTCGCCCGGCGCTGGCGCCGGCTGACCCTCGGCTTGGAACCCGACGAGCTGACCGAGCTGGTGCGCGAGCAGGGCGCAGTGCTGCACTCCATCGCCGACGGCGTGCTCGCCGTCGACAGCAGCGGCGTCGTGCGCGTCGCCAACGACACCGCGCGACGACTGCTCGATCTGCCCGACCCGGTCGGAACCGATGTCGACGAGCTCTCGCTGAGTCCCCGGGTGCGGGGCGTGCTGGACCGGCCGACACCCGACCCGGTCGCCGCGACCATCGGGGACCGGGTGGTGCTGGTCAGCTCGCACACCGTCGAAGCCGACGGCCGCGACCTGGGAATGGTGCTGTCGGTGGTTGACCGCACCGACGTGGAGCACCTGACCCGCGAGGTGGATTCGATTCGTGCGATGAGCACGGTGTTGCGGGCGCATCGACACGAGACGGCGAATCGGATGCACGTCCTCGCCGGCTTGCTCCGGCACGGACACACGGCCGAAGCCATCGACTACCTCGAGGAGGTCAACGGCGTCGGCGGCCGAGGCGCGCGCCTGGCGGGCCTCGACAATGTGGGCGAGCCGCACCTCGAAGCATTCCTGGACGCCAAGGCCGCCCACGCGCGCGAACGGGCGACCACGCTCACCCTCGGTGACCAGACCTGGGTGCAGGGCAGCTTGCGCGATCCGGTTGTGGTGACCACCGTGTTGGGTAACCTCGTCGACAACGCGATCGATGCCTCCGCGCGCCCCGAGGCCGCCGGGCCGGCAGGCGATGCTCACGGCGCCGTCGAGGTGGAGGTGATCACCGACGGACACGACCTGATCATCAGTGTCGCCGATTCCGGTCCGGGTATTTCGTTCGACGACCCGGCCGAGATATTCGCCGAGGGCGTGACCACCAAGGCGGACGCGGCGGTACCCGGTGGGCGCGGCATGGGTCTCGCGCTGTCACGGCAGATCGCCCGACGCATCGGCGGCGACATCTGGGTCGCGGACCCCGGCGGCGACGATGGCGGCGCGGTGCTCGTCGCCCGCCTGCCCGCGGTGTTGGAGACCGCGCAGACGGCCGACCAGGACGGAGAGGGAGACCGATGACCGACGAGTTGGGTGTGCTCATCGTCGACGACGATTTCCGGGTCGCCGCGCTGCACGCGAGCATCGTCGAGGCGGTGCGCGGGTTCCGGGTGATCGACCGTGCGGGCAGCGTCGCCGCGGCGCGCTCCGCGTTGGCCAATCACGGCAGCGCCATCGACCTCGTGCTACTCGACGTCTACCTGCCGGACGGCTCCGGAATCGACCTCGTGGGCGAGTTGCCGTGCGACACCTTCATCGTTGGAGCCGAGACCGACGCGGGCGCGGTGCGGGCGGCGATGCGGGCCGGGGCACTGGCCTACCTGATCAAGCCGTTCGATGACACCGAACTCGCTCGTCGCCTCGCCGGATACGTCCAGTACCGGCGGGTGCTGGCCGCCGAGGTCGTCGATCAACACGCGGTCGACACCGCGTTGTCGGCGTTGCGCTTCGGCACCCGGGCCGCCGAACGCGCCGATGCCGCGTCCCCCACCGAGCATCGCATCCTGGAGTTGTTCGCCGATGCCGACGGCCCACTGTTCGCCGATCAGGTGTCCTCGGCGGTCGGGGTGTCACCGGCCACGGCGCGTCGACATCTCGCTCACCTCGTCACTGCCGGGCGGCTGAACATGGCGTTGCAGTACGGCAGCACCGGTCGGCCGCGCCAGGAATACCGGCTACCCGGGTAGCGGTGTGCGATCGGCCGTGCGCGGGGAGTCCGTCTGGCACGATGGAGACGGCAAGGGGAACGAGGCCACATCCGGTAGCACCGAAGGGGTCCTGATGACCGCTGCCCGCACCGCCGACCACACCGACGACGACGCCGACCTGTCCGCCGATCTGCGGTGGTGGGACGCGGCCAACTACCTCACCGCTGCGCAGATCTATTTGCAGGACAACGTGTTACTGCGCGAACCGCTGACCGTCGAGCACATCAAACCGCGACTGCTCGGGCACTGGGGTACCAGTCCGGGGTTGTCCGCGATCTACGTCGTGCTCAATCGGGTGATCCGCGAGACCGACACGGACTGGCTCTACATCACCGGACCGGGCCACGGCGGTCCGGCGCTGGTGGCCAACACCTACCTCGAGGGCACCTACACCGACATCTATCCGCACGTCACTCTCGACGAACGTGGCGTGCGCCGCCTGTGCCGCCAGTTCTCCACGCCCGGAGGCATTCCCAGCCATGTGAGCGTGCCGACACCCGGCAGTATCCATGAGGGTGGTGAACTCGGCTACGCCCTGGTGCACGCGGCCGGCGCCGCCTTCGACCATCCGGACCTGGTGGTGGCATGTGTCATCGGCGACGGCGAGGCCGAGACCGGTCCACTCGCGGGGTCATGGAAGCTCCCGGCCTTCCTCAACGCCGAACGCGACGGTGCGGTCCTGCCCATCCTGCATCTCAACGGCGCAAAGATCGCCGCCCCCACCGTGTTCGGCCGAAGCGACGACGCCGACATCGCCGACTTCCTCGGCGGCCAGGGCTGGGCGCCGGTATTCGTCGAGGGCGACGACCCACGCGCGGTGTTCGGCGACTTGAAAGCCGCCATAGATCACTCCCACCGTCTGATTCGCGAGATCCAGGTAGCCGCGCGGGACGACGGTCGCGCTGACGACATCCGATGGCCGGCCATCGTGTTGCGCACCCCCAAGGGGTGGACAGGACCGTCCGAAGTAGACGGACGTCGCATCGAGGGCACCCATTGGGCGCATCAGGTACCGCTGTCCGGGGTGCGCGACAACCCCGAACACCTGCGCCAACTGGAGAGCTGGCTGCGGTCTTATCGGCCCGAGGATCTCTTTGACGACACCGGTGCGGTGGTCGAGGACATCCGAGTTCTCGCGCCCGCCGGTGATCGTCGGCTCGGCGCGACGCCATACGCCAACGGCGGCCGCCTGCTGACCCCGCTGAAACTGCCGCCCATTGCGCGCTATGCCGTCGACGTCGACAAACCCGGTGCCACCATCCATCCCACCACCACCGTCCTCGGCGAATACATGCGCGACATCTACACGGAGAACACCACCCCGGACGGCGGCGGCACCTTCCGGCTGTTCTGCCCGGACGAGACCGCCAGCAACAAACTCGACGCCGTGTTCGACGTGACCGACCGCTGCTGGCAGCTGCCCACCACCGAGTTCGACGACGACCTCTCGTCGTCGGGGCGGGTGATGGAGGTGCTCAGCGAGCATCTGTGCCAGGGCTGGCTGGAGGGCTATCTGCTCACCGGCCGGCATGGGCTGTTCGCCACCTACGAGGCGTTCGCGATGATCAGTGCGTCGATGGTCATCCAGCACACCAAGTGGCTACAGCACGCGTCGCACCTGAGCTGGCGTGAACCGGTGGCGTCGCTGAACATCCTGTTGACGTCGACATGCTGGCGCAACGACCACAACGGGTTCTCCCATCAGGGGCCCGGCCTGATCGACGCGGTGATGCCACTGGCACCCGACGTGGTGCGGATCTGGTTGCCGCCGGACTCCAACTCGTTGCTGTCGATCGCCGAGCACTGTTTCCGAAGCCGCGACCACGTGAACCTGGTGGTTGTCGACAAACAGCCCCACCTGCAGTACCTGTCGATCGAGGAGGCCGGGGAGCAGGCGGCGGCCGGTGCGTCGATCTGGGACTGGGCCGGAACCGAAGGGGACAGCGGCGATGACCCCGACATCGTGCTCGCCGGCGCCGGTGACGTGCCCACCCAGGAGATCCTCGCGGCGGCGCAACTGCTGCGGGAATGGGTGCCCTACCTGCGGGTACGGGTCGTCAACGTGATGGATCTGATGGCCCTGTTGCCGCAGGCCGACCATCCCCACGGGATGACCGACGACGACTTCGCCGACCTGTTCACCGAGGACGGACACGTGGTGGTCGCCTTCCACGGTTACGCCCGCGCAGTCCATCAGCTGTTGCACGGCCGGCCCGACGCCGATCGATTCCACGTGCGTGGGTTCGCTGAGCAGGGCACCACCACCACACCGTTCGACATGGTGGTGCTCAACAAGATGAGCCGCTACCACCTCGTGCTCGAGGCGCTGCGCCGGGCGCGGCGCGTGCCCGAACGCAGCGAGGAGCTCGCCGAGCACTGCCGTGGCCAACTGGCGCGCCACCACGAATACGTCCGCGAGCACTTCGAGGACCTCCCGGAGATCCGGGACTGGACCTGGGCCTGAGCTCCCGTCGGGAATGCGCGACGTCCCGACGTTGTCGATGATGATCGGGTGTGACGCCGACTCGGCCGTCATCGGTGTGAAGGGAGTGGCGCGGTGGTGGTGGTGCGAACGCGGCGGTTGAGCGACTGGTTGCGGACCGAGACCGGCAGCGCCGCGCTGCTCGTCGCAGTCACGATCGCGGCGCTGATCTGGGCAAACCTGCCGTCGGACAGTTACGCCGAGCTGTGGCACACCGAGGTGGGCCTGAGCTTCGGGGCCCACGGCGTCGACATGTCATTGCAGCACTGGATCAACGACGGCCTGATGGTGCTGTTCTTCTTCGTCATCGGGCTCGAGGTGCGCCAGGAGTTCTCCGTCGGATCGTTGCGCGACCGCCGCCGGGCGATGGTGCCGTTGGTCGCCGGGGTGTCCGGTGTGGTGGTGCCGGCCGTGATCTACCTGCTGATCGCCGGACGCGATGCCGCCGACGGCTGGGGCGTGGTGGTCGGCACCGACACGGCGTTCCTGTTGGGTGCGCTGGCCATCCTGGGTCCGCGGCTGTCGAATCAGCTGCGAGTGTTTCTGCTGACGTTGACCGTCGTGGACGATTTCCTCGCGGTGTCGATCATCGGCGTGGTGTATTCCGACGACCTCGATGTGGTCGCGTTGTTGATCGCCGTCGCCGGTCTGGTCGGGTTGTGGTTGCTGTCGCGCACCACGGTCTGGCGTAGCGCGCCGTACGTGACGCTGGTGGTGGTGGTGTGGGCGGCGACGTTGGCCTCAGGTGTGCATCCGTCGCTGGCCGGGATGGCGGCCGGTCTGCTGGTGCCGGCGGCTGCGACGGAACGCGACCACGTCGAATCGGCGAAGGCGCTGTTCCGCGACTACTGGCAGTCACCAGAGGCCGGGGTGGCGCGTACCGCGCGCAGTGGGTTGGCCCGGTCGATCTCGGTCAACCAGCGACTGCACGACGTGCTGCGTGCCCCGGTCTCGTTGTTCGTGGTGCCGGTGTTCGCGCTGGCCAACGCGGGCATCGCGCTCGGCGGGGGAGTGCTCACCGACGCGCTGGCCTCGACCATCACCTGGGGCGTCGTCGCGGGATTGGTGCTCGGCAAGTTCCTCGGCATCTCGCTGGGCGCGTGGCTGGCGGTGCGCGCCGGACTCGGCCGGCTGCCCGAAGGCGTCGGACGGGGCAGTCTGTTGGGCGGCTCGGCGCTGGCCGGGATCGGATTCACCGTGTCCCTGCTGATCGTCGGGCTGGCGTTCACCGACACCACGCAGGCAGCGGAGGCCACCGTGGGTGTGCTGATCGCGATGGTTTGTGCGGCCGCGCTGGGCTGGCTGATCTTCACCCGGGCCCGCGTCAAATGGGGTGAGACGACCGCCGATCTGCCCATCACCCTCGAGCCGCCGGTGGATCCCGAGGTCGACCATGTCCGCGGACCGGTCGACGCCCCGCTCACCGTGGTCGAGTTCATGGATTTCGAATGTCCGTTCTGTGCGAAGACCACCGGCATGTGGAACGACGTACACGCGCACTTCGGCGACGAGGTCCGCTACATCGTGCGGCACCTGCCGATCTACGAGTATCACCCATACGCCTACCTCGCGGCACTCGCCGCAGAGGCCGCCGGCGAGCAGGGCAGGTTCTGGGAGATGCACGATCTGCTGTTCGCGAACCAAGCCGAACTGTCTTCCGAGCATCTGGTTGGCTATGCCGAGCAGCTCGACTTGGATGTGAGCCGGTTTGTGCTCGACCTCGAGAGCTCCGAACTCGCCGGGCGGATCAGCGATGATGAGCGCAGCGCAGAGGCGAGCGGTGCCCGTGGGACCCCGACCTTCTTCCTCAACGGACGGCGCCACCGCGGCCCGCACGACGCCCGCACCGTGATCGCGGCGTTGGAGGAGAATCGCGACGCACAGTCGGCGGCGCGGCGTCGGTCGTAGTCGGTGCCCCTCCTGCCTGCCCACAGGGGTGTCAGGGTCCGGGCTGGACGCCACGACCCGATCCACCGTGTCCGGCGGGATCACCGCTGAGCCTGCCCGGATGGATTATGCAGCCGAGGTCCCTGAGCGGTGATGCTCGCGGACACGCGGGCGGGTGTGCCGCGTCCGGACCGGGTTCGGGCTCGATGGCATACGACCCAGCTCACGCCGCCCGCTATGGTGACCTGCATGACGATGAACGTGGACGCCACCAACCCGGAACTGGTCACCGTTGGGGTGCCCACGCACTGGTACAACCTCGCGGCAGAACTCGGGACCCCGATCCCGCCGCATCTGCATCCGGGCACCAAGGAGCCGGTGGGCCCCGAGGACCTCGCTGCCCTGTTCCCGGCCGGGTTGATCGGGCAGGAGGTCTCGACCGAGCCCTACATCGAGATCCCCGAACCGGTGCGGGAGATCTATCGGATGTGGCGGCCGTCGCCGCTGATCCGGGCGCGGCGGTTCGAGGAGGCGCTCAACACCAAGGCGCACATCTACGTCAAGTACGAGGGCGTCAGCCCCGTAGGTAGTCACAAGACCAATTCGGCCGTCGCGCAGGCGTACTACAACAGTGTCGACGGCGTGCGGAAGCTCACCACCGAGACCGGCGCCGGGCAGTGGGGTAGTGCGCTCGCCTTCGCCGGCGCCCAGTTCGGCATCGACATCGAGGTGTGGCAGGTCCGCGCGTCCTATGACTCCAAGCCGTATCGCGGTCACCTCATCCGCACCTACGGGGGCACCTTGCATCCCTCGCCGTCGGATTTGACCGAGTCGGGTCGCGCGATGCTGGCGAAGGATCCGAACACCACCGGCAGCCTGGGCATGGCGGTCAGCGAGGCGGTCGAGGTGGCCGCCGCCGATCCGGACACCCGCTACGCGCTGGGCAGCGTGCTCAACCACGTGGTGCTACATCAGAGTGTCATCGGCGTGGAAGCAGTCGAGCAGCTCAACGCGGTCGAGGGCGGCGGCGCCGACGTCGTGTTCGGTTGTGCCGGTGGCGGTTCGAACTTGGCTGGACTCTCGTTCCCGTTCCTGCGGGAGAAGATCCACGGTCGGTCCAACCCGCGCATCGTCGCGGCTGAGCCCGCCGCGTGCCCGTCGATCACCCAAGGCGAGTACCGCTACGACCACGGCGACGTCGCCGGCCTGACCCCGCTGCTCAAGATGCACACCCTCGGTATGGATTTCGTACCGGACCCGATCCATGCCGGCGGACTGCGTTACCACGGCATGGCGCCTGCGCTCAGTCACACCGTGGAGCTCGGTCTGGTGGAGGGCGTGGCGATCAGCCAGCACGATGCGTTCAGTGCGGGTGTGCAGTTCGCGCGGTCGCAGGGCATCGTGCCTGCGCCGGAGTCGACGCATGCGATTGCCGCGTGCGCCGCCCACGTCGCCAATAGCGACAAGGAGGAGGTCGTGGTGATCGGGTTGTCGGGCCATGGTCAGCTCGACCTGCCGGCCTACGCGGAATTCCTCGACGGGAAGTTCTGACGCCCTCGTGTGACGGCCGGGAACCGATGCGCACCGTCGGAGTCGACCTCGCAGCGTCCCCGACGCGCACGGCGGTCGCGGTCATCGAGTGGGCCGACGGGACCGCGCGACTCGTAGAGCTGACGATGCCGGCCGACGATACGCGGATTCGCGAACTCGTCGCGGGCGCCGAACGCATCGGCATCGACGCGCCGTTCGGTTGGCCTGATTCGTTCGTCGATCTCGTTGTGGCACAACATCACGGCAATCTCTCCGCCGGACGTGGGCTCGACGACATCGATCGCAGGCGGCCGCTGGCCTATCGTCGGACCGACCGCGCCATCGCCGCAGCGAAGCTCGGCAACCCGCTGAGCGTCTCGGCCGACCAGATCGCTCATGTCGCCTTCCGCTGCGTCGGACTGCTGGCCGACCTGGGCATCGCCGACCGTGTCGACGGCTGGGCGGTGGAGGCGTATCCGGCTGCGGCGCTGAAACACTGGGGGTTGACGCATCGCGGATACAAAGGTGTCGCGCGTCGCGATGTACTCGCGGTGTCGTACGAGTCGCTGGTCGCGCGGGCCCCGTGGTTGGACCCGTGTGGTCACCGGGAGTTGCTCGGGGTCGATGACAACGCCTTCGATGCGGTGATCACCGCGCTGATCGCGCGGGCCGCGGCGCTGGGGCGTACTCGGCTCCCGGATGGCGCGGACCTCGAGGTGACGGCGCGGGAGGGATGGATTCACGTGCCGGAGTGCGCTTTGGGCGAGCTGGCGTGACGAGGTGGGTTCGGGTTGCCTGGTCTCGATACGCTTCCTCGGCTGGCGCCTCGGACGCTACTCGACCAGCAGTGGAGTGCGCTTCCTCGGCTGGTGCCTCGGACGCTACTCGACCAGCGATGGGTTGCGGCGAGCCGACCCGCGATGGGTTGCGGAGTTCTCGTTGGATGCGACTACCGGAGGTCGAGTCGCATCAGGACTCGCGGGAAGCGGTTGAGGACCGAATCGGTGTCTGCCGCCCACTCGAAACCGCCGTCCTCGAACAGCTTCCGCGTTCCCACATACGCCATCGTGAGATCCACCTTCGCCCCGCGGTTGTCCACCGGATAGCCCTCGACCGCCGGTGCGCCGTGGTCGCGGGCGAAGCCGACGGCCCCGGCCAACAGTGCGTGGGAGATGCCCTGTTTGCGATGGCCGGGCCGCACCCGGATGCACCACACCGACCACACGTCGAGATCGTCGACGTGGGGGATCTTGCGGTTGCCGGCGAAAGTGGTGTCGGCGCGTGGGGCGACCGCCACCCACCCGACCACGTCGTCGCCGTCATAGGCGAGCACACCCGGGGCAGGCTTTCGTCGACACAGCTTCCGCACGTACTCGCCGCGTTCCTCGCGCGCGAGCTCCTGGTTGAGCTTGTTCGGTATGCGGTAGCTCAGACACCAACACACGTTGGCGTCCGGGCGTTTGGGTCCGATGACCGCGCGGACATCGGCGAAACGGGTTGCCGGGCGGACCTCGATGGGCATGGGTCCACCATGGTCGGGTCGGGAGCGGAGCGCAAGGCCAGTTGCACAGGGTCGAAGGCGATCTCAGATCGACACCGCCAGTTTTCCGCGCACCTGCCCTTCGGTGAGGTAGTCCATCGCCTTCGCGGCCTCGGACAGCGTGAACGTCCGGTCCAGGGTGGGGCGCAGTGTGCCGGCCTCGACCATCGACCTCAGCACGGCCAGGTCGTCGGCGCTCTCCTTGGCGATGATGCCGACCAACCGGTGCTTGACGAACGGCGACAGCAGCATAGCGCCGAGCTGACGTTGGATGCCGCCCAACAGGTTTCCGCCGCCTTCGCCGCCGACGATGACGAGGGTGCCGCGCGAGGTCAGCAGGCGTCGCAGGGCCGAGACTTCTCGATTGCCCGCGATGTCGAGGATGACGTCGAATGGGCCGGCGGAAGCGTCGATGTCGTCGCGGGTGTAGTCGATCACCTGCGCAGCGCCCAACGACCGCACCCATTCGGATTTCGGACCGCTGGCCACGGCCACCACGTCGGCGCCGAACGCCGCGGCGATCTGCACGGCATACGAACCGACACCGCCGGATGCGCCGATCACCAGCACGCGATTCCCCGAGATCACCCGACCCGCGTCACGAACGGCCTGCAGCGCGGTCAGTCCCGACACCGGAAGTACCGCAGCCTCCTCGAAGGAGACGCCGGCGGGCTTGCGACCTAGGCGCTTGACCGGCACCACCGCGTACTCGGCCATCGACCCGCCCGCCGTACCGATCACCTCGTCGCCCACCGACCAGGCGTCCACGTCCGGGCCGACCTCGGCGACGACTCCGGCCAGGTCACGGCCGGGCACCGGCCACCGGGGGCGTCGCAGGCCGAGACCGAGGCGTGCGACGTAGGGCGTGCCCGTCATGAGGTGCCAGGTGCCGCGGTCGAGGCCGGCGGCATGCACCCGCACCAGGACCTCGTCCCGTTTCGGTACGGGTCGATCGACCTCACCCAGGCGCAGACAGTCGCTGGTGCCGTATTCGTGCTGGGTCATGGCCCTCATCGTCGCTCCAAGCTTACGCTGTAAGTCGATGGGTCAACGGTACGGCGTGCGCGCTGAAAGGGTCAAGGGCTGGCAACGGGACGACGCGAAGGTGGGCCCGGTCCGAGGTCTGCATCAGCTGCGGAAGAACTCCAAAAGGTCGGCGTTGATGGTGTCCGCCTCCGTCGTCGGCATTCCGTGCGGGAATCCCGGATAGGTCTTCAGTGTGGCGTTCGGCAAGAACTCCGCGGATCGCACCCCGGCGTCCTGGTAGGGCACGACCTGATCGTCCTCCCCGTGCAACACCAGCACCGGGATCTCGATCTTCTCGAGATCCGGGGTGAAATCGGTCTGCGAGAACGCCACCACCCCGTCGTAGTGCGCTTTCGCACCGCCCATCATGCCCTGGCGCCACCAGTTGGCGATGACGCCCTGTGACGGCTGCGCACCCTCGCGGTTGTATCCGTAGAACGGTCCGGCGGCGAACTCCCAGAAGAAGTCGGCACGACGCTGCGCGACCTGCTGCTGGATATCGTCGAACACTTCCTTCGGCAGTCCGTCGGGGTTGCTGTCGGTCTTGACCATGATCGGGGGCACCGCGCTGATCAGCACCGCTTTGGCGGCGCGGTCGACGCCGTGCCGGGCCAGATAACGTGCGATCTCGCCACCGCCGGTGGAATGTCCGACGTGAATCGCGTCGCGCAGGTCCAGGTGCTCGACGACGGCACGCATGTCGTCGGCGTAGTGGTCCATGTCGTGGCCGTCGGCGACCTGGGTGGAGCGACCGTGCCCTCGACGGTCATGGGCGACGACCCGATACCCGTGCTCGACGAAGAACATCATCTGTGCATCCCAGTCGTCCGACGACAACGGCCAGCCGTGACTGAACACGACGGGCTGTCCGGAACCCCAGTCCTTGTAGAAGATCTCGACGCCGTCCGAGGTGGTGACCGTGGGCATGGCAGTGCTCCTTCGCGAGAGGTAGTGGTCTTTTGACCAGCGCATTCAATGTGCGCCCGCTACGTCCTCCGCGGTCCCACTCGCTGCGCCACAAACACCCCCATTTGCGACATCCGGATCACCCGGCGACTGCCCGGGTGGATGAGAAGCGTCGCTGGTACTTGCGTGGGGACACCCCGATGCGGGCGACGAAGGCGCGTCGCATGACCTCGGCGCTGCCGTAGCCGGCGGCGTGCGCTGCTGCGCTCACGGTGAACCCGGCGTGCAGTTTGTCGCGGGCGACCGCGAAGCGGGCGTCGGCGATGTAGCCGGCCGGGGTGGTGCCCAACTCCTCGCGAAAGAGTCGGGTCAGTTGTCGCGCGCTGACATTGACGTGTCGGGCGAGACTCGCGACCGTGTGCGGGACATGCAGGTTCGCGTGGATGTGGTCGGTGGCGCGACGTACCAGACCGGTGCGCGGAGCGGGGCCGGCAAGTGACGCGGAGAACTGCGATTGTCCGCCACCTCGTTGCATGTAGACCAGTAGGCCCTGCGCAGTCCGCCGAGCGACCTCGGCACCGTGATCCGCCTCGACGAGGGCCAGACTCAGGTCGATTCCGGCGACCACACCCGCCGAACTGTAGAGGTCACCGTCGCGGACGTAGATCGCGTCGCGGTCCACCCGCACCGCGGGGAAGCGGTGTGCGAGGTCGGCGGTGAACTTCCAGTGCGTCGTCGCCGACCGGCCGTCCAGTAGCCCGGCCTGGGCGAGCACAACCGAACCGGTGCACACCGACGCGAGGCGGCGAGTGCGTCCGGCGAGGTCGGAGACCGCGGCGATCAATTCCGGCGTCACGAACAACGGCGGCGCGATCTCGCTGCCCGCGATCATCACGGTGTCGAACCTTCCCGACCCTGTCACCGCGGCAGTGCTGACGCGCACGCCGATCGACGTCGTCACGTCACCACCCGCCGGAGACATGACGACGACCTCGTAGTCACCACCGAACTGGTTGGCCTCCACGAACACCTCTGCGGGTCCGGAGAAGTCGAGCATCTTCACGCCGTCGAAGACGACGATCCCGATTCGGCGGTGGGTGCGCGTGCGGGGGAGGACACTCTCCATGAGGCGAATCTATGTCCTCGGTGACGTGAATGCCGTGATGAACGGGATCGTTAGGTGAGCCCGTGAGTGTCAGCACAGTCACGGATCGCGACGTGACGGTCGTTGAGGTGGCGCCACGCGACGGCTTGCAGAACGAGTCGTTGTCGTTGTCGACCGACGAGAAGCTCGAGCTGGTGCGTCACGCGGTCGGTTTCGGTGTGCGCAACGTCGAGGTCATGAGCTTCGCGCTCCCGAAGAAGTGCCGGCGATGGCCGACGCGGAGGATGTGGTCGGCGGATCCGTAACGCCGACGGCGTCACCTACGGCGCGCTGATCCTCAACGAACGCGGACTCGACCTAGCCCTCGTCGCCGAGGTCAATGCGGTCGTCTACTGCACCGACACCTTCAGCAGTCGCACCCGTGGGCTCGACACCGACCTGTGCGCGCGGCTGGTGACTGGCTCGAAACCAGGTTCGGTAGGCGACTGCCGTCCTAGGTCTTGCGCGCGGGCGGGTTCCCCGTGCCGTCGGCGTCGAGCCGACCAGATCCCCTCTGATCTCGCTGGAGGAGTTGGCGATACCTGGGGGACGAGTGATCCACCGCCGGCGTTCCACGCTGAAAACCGCCCATCCCGAAAAGCGCCCCAGACATGCACCCGCTCCAGGCGACTCATCGACATAATGCCGACGGCCGCCTTGGGCGAGGGTGTTTTTCTGGGGCACTTTTGTGGAACGGGCGGGATCGGCGGCGGAAGCGGTCGGGGGCGATGGCGCTTGTGTCAGTCGAGGAGTTTCTTCTGCACCTTGCCCATGGCGTTGCGCGGCAGCCCGTCGACGAACCGGATCTCGCGGGGCCGCTTGTGATTGGAGAGTTCGGTGGTGACGTGGTCGATCAGTTCGCTGTCGGGAACCCGGGAGCCGACCACATAGGCGACGATCCGCTGGCCCAGGTCGTCGTCGGGCACGCCGATCACCGCGACCTCGTCGACGGCCGGATGTCCGAGCAGGACGGTCTCGATCTCGCCGGCGCCGATCCGGTAGCCGCCCGACTTGATCAGGTCGGTGGCCCGGCGGCCGACGATGCGGTGCATCCCGTCCGGGTCGATGACGGCGACGTCGCCGGTGGCGAAAAACCCGTCATCGAGCCAGGATTCGGCACTCTTCTCCGGCTGATTGAGGTACCCCGACGACATCATCGGCCCGCGCACGTGCAGGTCGCCGACGGTTTCGCCGTCATGCGGAAGGTCGTTGTCGCCCTCTCGGATTCGGGTGTCGACCCCGGCCAGTGGCAACCCGACCCAGCCGGGGCGGCGTTCTCCGTCGGCGCGGGTACTGACGGTGATCATCGTCTCGGTCATGCCGTAGCGTTCGACGATCTCGTGGCCGGTCAACGACCGGATGCTCTCGAACACCGGCACCGGCAGCGGGGCGCTGCCCGACACGAGCAGACGGGCCGACGAAAGGTGTTGTGCCGCCGACTCGTCATTGGCCACACGGGTCCACACGGTGGGCACACCGAAGAACATCGTGGCGCCGTCGTCGATGGCCGCCGCGTACTTCTCCGGAGCCGGCTTCGCCGTGTGGATCAGCCGCCCGCCGCGACGCAGCGGCCCCAGCACGCCGAGGATCAGACCGTGCACGTGAAATAGTGGAAGCCCATGTGCCAGCGCATCATCGGAGGTCCACCGCCAGGCGTCGGCGAGTGCGTCGAGTCCGGCGGCGATGGCCCGCCGCGAGATCGGCACACCCTTGGGCAGGCCGGTGGTGCCAGAGGTGTACAGGATCAGGGCCGTCGACGACTCGGGTGGCTCGGGGTGGCGATGCCATGAACGCGCATAGCGGCGGACCGGGATCACCGGCAGCGTCGGGTCGTCGGGGGCTGCACCGAGCCAGGCCTGCGCACCGGAATCGGTGAGGATGTGGTCGAGCTCGCGTGCCCCGGAATCCGGCGGAACCGGGACCGCGGCGACCCCGGCGATGAGACAGCCGACGATCGCGAGAATCGTGTCCGGTGTCGGCCGGGCCAGGACGGCAAGGGTGTGCGCGCCGCCGATGCGTTCGGCCACCGCGGTGGCTGCTCCGACAAGATCTTCGCGGGACAGTCGGTCGTCGCCCACCACGATCGCATCGGACAGATCGGCAGCGGCGGGAGTCAGCGTCGGAAACAGCACGCTGCCAGTTTCCCAGACGACGGTTTCCCAGACGACGATTGGCCGACGGCGACGACGGCCTGATACGGTGATGGCACGTTCACGCGATGCTGTAACTCGCTTGTTGAACCAGAGGCCGGGTGATTACAGAAGCCCCCGGTCTTGTCCAAACTTCCAGTTTCGGGCCCGCGCACTGTGGTGTGTCGGGCCCGAACTGTGTCATGTCCCGAACTGGATCGCCGCCCACTCGGCGAACGACTGCCACCCGACGGCCGGGAAGCGGTGATGGAGCGCCGGGATGTCTACCTGGTAACCCTCCCGGCTCAGGAAACCGAACATCGCGCTCATGTCGGGCGACGAGATCCGTTCCGGATCATACGATTCCGCGTTCACCTCGCGTGTCAACACCGACGACAGTGCGGCGGCCATCTGATCGGGGGTCAGCGAATCGGAGGCGATGTCGATGCGTTCGTCGACGTGGCTCGTCGGGTCGCGAAACAGCTCGACGACGAACCTACCGAGATCCCGGCGGGAGAGCTGCTGCAACGGTGTGTCCGCGGGCATCGCGATGGGCAGGATGCCGGCGGCGGTCACCGCGTCGACGCTGCCGAGCAGGTTGTCGTAGAAGTACGTCGGACCCACGATCGTGTACGGGATACCGCTGTCGCCGAGGGCCTGCTCGACGCGGTATTTGCTCTCGAAGTGCGGCACGCCGGTGCCGCGGTCGGCGCTGGCCACCGAGGAAAAGACGAGGTAAGGCACGCCGGCGAGGCGGGCGGCGTCGAGGATCGCGGTGCCCTGGGTGATCTCCGCATCAACCCCTGTCTCGAACGGCGTGGTCAGCGCGAAGACGCCGGTGGCCCCGACGAACGCGTCCACGAGGCCGTCGCCGCTGACCATGTCGCCGGTCACCAACTCGATGCCGCGGGTGCTGAGCTCCTGCGCGCGTTTGGACTCGAGATCACGCACCACGGCCCGCACCGGTAGGTCCGCCTCGAGAAGTTCGGCTGCCACCGCACCACCCTGACCGCCGGTGGCGCCGAGCACTACGTAGGTCATGAGTTCACGCTACCCGGGCCCGTCGGGGCCGAAACGGTATCAGCGTGGCTGTCCGCTGGCGAACCAGATGAACACTGACGTGTTCGCCAGCCGGGACTGTCGTCGCCTGCTACGACGCGGCGCGGTGACGGTCGACGTACTCTGCGACCGCCCGACGAATGATTTCGGCGGGTTTGACGTGCTCGGCGTCAGCCAGCTGGACCATCGCTTCCCGCAGATCCTCGGGTAGGCGGACGGAGGTTGTTGGGGTTTTACCCTTGGACGCGGTGCCCTTCGGTGGCCGGCCGTGGCGGAGAACGGCCAGGTCTGCGACTTCGACGTCCCCGACTACCTCCTCCGCCGTGGGCGCGTTCATGGCGTAGTCGTCGGCCATCGCGGCGTAGTCATCGTCAGTCAGCTTGCGGCCCATGGATTCTCTCCTCTCACGATCGCTGTGTTCCGTAACTCGGAACGACAAGATGTTCGATGCCGAGGTTGGTGACCAGGCTCTTGCGCAGCATCATCGCGTGGAATGCGACAGCGATCACCGGGTCGACGATATCGACGATGACCTCGATGAACGGGCCGCGCTCGACAGCCGGTCCAATGTGGAGGACCGGGCGAGTTCCCACGCGACGGGCGGTCAAGACGACACGTAGTGCCGGGTATTCAACCACGGCGCGGATCTCATCATCGGCGATCCCGTGCTGCCGGGCGCTGGGCGTGATCTCGATCCGCACATCAGAAGTGTACTGCACTTTCTATGTAGTGCAATACACTTTTTAGATCAACTGTCAGCATCGGGGTCGCCGAGACCTTCGCGGGCCGAAACGTCACCGCCGGCAGATCGCGGGAATTCACACGCGATCTGCCGGCGGTGATACCCGAAAGTGTTCCCTTCCGGTGCGGCAAGTCGTTGACCTGACGTTTTCGGCGGAGGATGGGGGATTCGAACCCCTGAAAGTGGAGATACGTTGTGATGCGTTTGGGTGCAGAAATAGCGTTTGACCATCACGTTTTAGATCGCCGGACGACATCTAGGTACACCTACATGCGGCCAGATGCATCGGCGGCGATGCATCGTTCGATCAACCAAGCCGGGGCCTCGAGTGGCCGCGCGTCGGCGGCCGGGGACCTCGACAGGCAGGGACCGCGACGGCCAGGGACTCGACGGGCCGGGCACCGCGACGCCGAGATCTCGACGGCCAGTCACCACGACGAGGTGTCTAGGAGGTGGCGGGGCCCGCGGCGAGGCGGCGCGGAAGGCGATCTCTGACCTACCTGCGATAAGGCTGCATGACCTGAGACATACTCACGCAAGTCTGCTCCTGTCGCTCGGTGTACCTGTCGAGGTCGTATCGGGGCGACTTGGGCGCGTCCGAAACAATTACGTTGGACGTTTACTCGCATGTACTGCCCGGTCAAGGTCGAGCGGCGTCTGAGTTGCTCGCTTACGCTGTCAGGTCGGCCGGGGCTGCTGGCGCAGTCGTGGTCCGCAATGAGGTGGAATAGTCGCCAATGGAACCGACAGCTATTGCCGCGACCGCTGCTGTGGTATCTGCCGCCGCTGCATGGGGAGCGCTGGCTAGCAGCGCGCATCGCGCGAAGAAGGATTGGCAACGCGACACCACACTGCGTTCGGCTGTCCACGTGTTGCAGCTATGTCAGCGCCGACACAATCGTGAGCACGAGTTGTTTGACGACAAGGAACTCACGGTCGATGAGGTTGACGTTGCCTACTCGGAACTACACGCGATTACGGACGAAGTCGAAAGGGAGTTGATCTCCGTGAGGCTGATCGCCGATCGAAATGTCGTGGACGCCATGGACGCGGTGTACAACCTGATGATTGAGCTCGATTTTCATGTGACCGATTTTCGCCGTGACCTGTGGCGGCTGTCGAAGCCGTCCCCGCTTGCGCCGATCGAAGAGACGCCGCGACGGCCGTACGTGGGTGCGATGTTCTGCCTGAGTTCGCTCCTCAATGGAACCACTGTGGACCGGCGTCTCAGCGATGCCGTGGACGTGTATGTCACTTCCTGGTGGCAACGCATGGATCGGCGGGCGCGTGCGTGGCAAGCGAAACTTCTGTTGGGCTGATGCACAAATCGATGTATGGAGATCGAAAAACCGCCCGCTACTGGCGTTAATGCAGGTAGCAGGCGGTTCTTCCGTGGCGGAGGATAGGGGATTCGAACCCCTGAGGGCTATTAACCCAACCCGCGTTCCAGGCGAGCGCCATAGGCCACTAGGCGAATCCTCCACGGGGGATGATAGCGGCCAAGGGGGGTGCAACCCAAAATCGGCCGGGCAGCGACGTCGTCGGTGACCGGTTTGTCTGGCGAGGGGTCCCTCCCGCTACACTGGTCGGCGGATCCCGCGCGGCGTGCATCCTGTGAACTCCCCCAGGGCCGGAAGGCAGCAAGGGTCAACGGGCTCTCTCGGGTGCGCGGGGTCCCCATAGAAATCTCGAGACGAGCACCTGAGGCGCCGCCCACCGATGCCGGTGTCACGGAGAGGTCCCCGCGTTGAATTACCACTCGATGAGTGCCGACCAACTTCGCGAAACCCAATCCGACCTGCGAAAGCTCTACGACGCGCTGTGCGCGGCAGGTCTTTCGCTCGACCTCACCCGCGGCAAGCCGGCGCCCGAGCAGCTCGATTTGTCCAACGGGTTGCTGGCGCTGCCCGGTGACGAATACCGCGACGCCGCCGGCACCGACACCCGTAACTACGGCGGCATCGTCGGGCTGCCCGAGATCCGGCAGATCTTCGGCGAGCTGTTCGCCGTCGATCCCGACAACCTGATGGCGCTCGGCAACGCGAGCCTCGAGGTGATGCACGACCTCACCGTGTTCTCGCTACTGCGCGGAACGGTGGACTCGGACCGGCCGTGGAAGGACCAGAAGGTCAAATTCCTGTGTCCGGTCCCCGGATACGACCGGCACTTCGCGATCACCGAGACCTACGGCATCGAGATGGTCCCGGTGCCGATGCTGCCCGACGGCCCCGACGTCGACGCGTGCGCGGCGCTGACCGCCGACGACCCGTCCATCAAGGGCATGTGGGCAGTGCCCACCTACTCCAACCCGACGGGCGTCACGTTCAGCGAGGAGGTCACCCGCCGGCTCCTGGAGATGCCCGCCGCCGACGACTTCCGCATCTACTGGGACAACGCCTACGCGGTGCACACCCTGGTCGAGGCGCCTCCGACGCCGCTGCCGATTTTGGAGATGGCGGCGGCCGCCGGACACCCGAACCGCGTGTTCGTGCTCGGCTCGACGTCGAAGATCACCTTCGCCGGTGCCGGCGTCTCCTTCTTCGGTGCATCCACCGAGAACCTCGACTGGTTCAAGAAACACCTGGCGATCAAGACGATCGGCCCGGACAAGGTCAACCAGCTGCGGCACATCAGGTTCTTCGGCGACGCCGACGGCGTGCGCGCGCACATGGCCAAGCACCGCGAGATCCTGGCACCCAAGTTCCGGATGGTGCTCGACATCCTCGACGATCGGCTCGCCGACTCGAAGGTCGCGGCATGGTCGGAGCCCGAGGGCGGCTACTTCGTCAACCTCGACGTCATCGACGGCACCGCGCGGCGGGTGATCGAACTCGCCAAGCAGGCCGGGATCGCGCTGACCGCGGCGGGCTCGGCGTTCCCGTACAAGCAGGACCCGAACGACCGCAACATCCGGCTTGCGCCGACGTTCCCGACCACCGACGACCTGGCCAAGGCCATGGACGGCGTGGCCACCTGCGTGCTGCTCGCCGCCACCGAGTCATTGCTCGCCTCCAGCGATTCCTGACCCCACGAATCCCCCGACTGGACCGCAATGTTCTCGAAAACCCGCGAGGAGTGAAGCGACACCGGCCGGCATTGATCGCCGTCGGCTCCGTGCTCATCGGCCTTCTCGCCCTGTGGTTGCAGGACGTGATCGTCCCCTACACCACCCCTTTCTGGGGCTTGTTCGACAACCAGCTCGACCTCGACGTGTACCTGTCCGGCGCACGCACGGTGCTCGACGGCGAGAGTCTGTATGACGCCAAACTGCTCGGACAGATGGACTACACGTACGCGCCGATCTCGATCCTGCTGTTCACCCCGTTCACCTGGATCTCGTTCGAGGCTGCGCGGATCGTGTGGTCGGCCGGCATCGTCGTCGCGCTGTACCTGGTGATCATGCTCAGCTTCAAGAGCCTCGGCCGAACGGCGACGTGGCCGTTGCGGGTGATCGCGCTGTCGCTGGTCGCGGTGGCGTTGCTGTTGGAGCCGGTACGCACCACCGTCTGGTACGGGCAGATCAACGTCTTCCTGATGTTGCTTATCGTCGCCGACCTCACCCGGGGCGAAGGGGCGCGGTTGCGCGGGGTGGGCACTGGTATCGCCGCAGGCATCAAGCTGACCCCGCTGATCTTTGTGCTGTACCTGGCGGTGTTGCGCCAGTGGCGGTCGATGGCCGGGGTGATGATCGGCTTCTTCGGCACGATGATCGTCGGGTTCGCCGTGCTGCCCCGCGAATCGTGGGTGTACTGGACGGGCACGATGTTCGACTCCGACCGGGTCGGTGCACCGCAGACCGTCGGTAACCAGTCGATCCGCGGGTGGCTGGCCAATTTGTTGCACTCCGACGACCCGAACATCCTGCTCTGGGGGTTTCTGGCGGCGGGGGCGCTCGCGTTGGGCATGTACGCCGCGACGCTCGCGCACCGGCACGGGCAGGAGTTGCTCGCCGTGACGGTGGTGGGGATGACCGCGTGCGCGATCTCCCCGATGTCGTGGGGCCACCACTGGGTGTGGTTCGTCCCGCTCGCGGTGATCGGGCTGCATTTGTTGGCCACTCCCGGCCGCGGCGTCGTGGTGTACGCGCTGACGGCCGCCGGGCTGATCTCGATGCTGTTGATCGCCTTCTCCTGGCGCACCTACCTGGCCCATCCAATCTGGTTCGTCAACCGCACGGTGCCCGACGCCTATCTGATCGGGCTGTTCTTCAAACACGGGATCGACTGGCTGGAGTGGTTCACGGTCTACCCCTACAACGCGATCTTCCTGGGGACGGTGATCGCGACCATCGTTGTCTTACGGTCCGGCGACGACTCGGCGACAACGGTGGCGACGGCACCGTCGGAGACGCCACAATCCGTGCAAGGGCCACTGGCGGGGGAGTGAGGAGACCGCGCATGGGACGCCGAGCATGGGTGGTCGCGTGCACGACGTCCGCAGTCGCGGCCGGGTTGATCGCGGGGACGGCGCATGCGCAGGCCGGCGTGCGGACCCAGCCGATCGGGCAACACTGCTGGGGGCCGAGCCCACACATCCTCGACATCCCGTTCTATGGCGGTGCGAGTGTCCGGACCGACGCCCGCCGGCCCGGGGTGTTCGCTGTGTGGGGCCACAGTGCGTCGCTGAGCTCCTACCCGGTTGACACCTGGGTCACCATCACCCACTTACCCACGGGACATACGGAAACCTTCCATCGCCGCTGGTCGGCGCGCCTCGCCGATCGCCCCGGCTATCGCATCGACAACCTGCACGCCAGCGGGCCGCTGACGATCCGGATCCGGTCGGTGACCCACGGGCCGGTCCCGCTACCGGCGCTGACGTGCAGTGGTTCGGCGGTCGCCTGAGCCTGTGGGGGAGCGCGCCCGGGTGTCGGACTGCGCCGGTACTCTCGTCACGTGGCTCTGTATCGCACCTATCGCCCGGCTTCCTTCGCCGACGTCGTGGGCCAGGAGCACGTCACCGATCCGTTGAGTCGTGCGCTCGACGGGGGACGTATCAACCATGCCTACCTCTTCTCCGGCCCGCGCGGGTGCGGTAAGACGTCGTCGGCGCGCATCCTCGCCCGCTCGCTCAACTGCGTGCACGGACCCACGTCGACACCGTGCGGGGAGTGCGATTCCTGTGTGGCGTTGGCCCCAGGTGGCCCCGGCAATCTGGATGTGATCGAGCTCGACGCCGCCAGTCACGGCGGCGTCGACGACACGCGCGAGCTCCGGGATCGCGCCTTCTACGCGCCCTCGGAGTCGCGGTATCGCGTGTTCATCGTCGACGAGGCGCACATGGTCACCAACGCGGGATTCAACGCGTTGCTCAAGATCGTCGAAGAACCGCCGGAACATCTGATCTTCGTGTTCGCGACCACCGAACCGGAGAAGGTGCTCCCCACCATCCGGTCGCGCACACACCACTATCCGTTCCGGCTGCTCGCACCGCCGGTGATGCGCAACCTGCTGGAAAAGATCTGTGCCAGTGAGAATGTGGTGGTCGCCCAGGATGTGTATCCGCTCGTCATCCGCGCTGGTGGCGGCTCACCGCGTGACTCGCTGAGCATCCTCGACCAGTTGCTCGCCGGCGCGGGTGACGAAGGTGTGACCTACGAGCGGGCGCTGGCTCTGCTGGGTGTCACCGACATCGCGCTGATCGACGAGGCCATCGACGCGCTCGCCGACGCGAATGGTGCGGCGTTGTTCGGCACGGTGGAGAAGGTTGTCGACGCCGGCCACGACCCGCGTCGATTCGCCGTCGACCTGCTCGAACGGTTGCGTGATCTGATTCTGCTGCAAGCTGTTCCGGATGCGGCCGAGCGCGGACTGGTCGAGGCGCCCGGTGACCAACTCGCCCGGATGCAGCGTCAGATCGAGGTACTCGGCCCGGCATCGCTGACCCGGTTCGCCGAGACGGCGCATGCCGCGCTCGGGGAGATGCGAGGTACGACGTCGCCACGTCTGCTGCTCGAGGTCATGTGTGCGCGGATGCTGCTGCCCGCCGCGTCCAGCGCGGACACGGCACTGCTGCAGCGCCTCGAACGTCTGGAATCGGGGGTGGTAGCGACGGGTGGCAGTGCCACGCCGACAACCCCTTCCGGCGGAACGTCGGCGTCGGCCGCGCCGACCGATGCCGAGTCGGCGCCCAAGTATGTGCGGCCCTCGCAGCGTAAGGCCGCCGAGGAGGCAGCGGCAGCGCGCGCCGCGCATGAGGACACCTCGCCAGCAGCTTCGGCCACCGATGATCCGCCTGCGCTGACGCCCGAGACGCTGGTTGCCGACGATTCGCCACCGGCGGCAGAACCCGCGCCGACTGAACCCGTGAGGGCGGAGCCGTCGGCCGCCACGCAGACCCCGGAACCGGTGGATCCGTTGTCCCCGGAACCGGTTGCGCCGCAGGTGCAGAGCCCGCTGTCGGGCGCGCCGGACGTGTCCGTGCCGACCGCGCCCGATACGGCGCGCGCCGAACCGACACCACCAGCGCCGGAATCGACGTCGGCGACCCCGACGCCGCCCGCGCGCCCGGTTCCCACTCCGCCCAACCCGACATCCCCGCGTCCGCCGGCACGGACTGCGACGCAGTCGGAGGCGCGGCCGCAGGCGACGTCATCGGCCGACGACGACATTCCATTGCCCGACGAACCGACCGACGACGACATGGCCCCGCCACCGGACTTCGACGAGCCGGTACCTGCGGCCGCCGACGAGCCTGCGCAAGAGCAGGATTCTGGGTTGACCGTCGCCGATGTCGAGGCCCGCTGGTCGGATATCCGGGCCGCCGCCCGCGGTATCACGCCGGTGCTGGAGGTGATGCTGTCGGGTGCGTCGATCGCCGGTGTGGACGGCACCACCGTGGTGTTCGGCCACGCCACCGAGATGCTCGTCGGGCGGCTGAGCAACGAACACGCGGGCAACCTGCGGGCGGCCGTGCAGCAGGTGTTCGGGCCGTCGGCCGACGCGCGATGTGTGCACTCGACCGGACAACCGGCCGCTCAGGCCGCGGTGCAGCGCGGCCGGGCCGACCGGTCGGCGGCACAGGCCGCGCCGAAACGACCGACCTATTCACGGCCGAGTCGTGGGCGAGATCAGACGGCATCGCCGGCCGCAACCCCGGAGCCGGCACCAGAGCCCGAGGAGCCTGAGCCGCCACGGGCGGATGAGGAACTGACCGACGCCGAACGTGACGAGATGGTCGCTGACGCCCGCACCGGTTCGCCGGAACGGCGCCTCGACCCCGACCAGGTCGCGCTGGAACTGCTCAAGTCCGAACTCGGTGCGCGGCCGTTGGAATGACCACGGATCCGTAGTACGAACCGGCGAAAAAAACGCGGTTCGTACTACGAAGTCGAGGTCAGGCGTCCCACCAGGGGCGCAGTGGAAGATCGTTGCCGCCCTTGTCGTCGAGTTTGGTGGCCAGGACATGGTGCAGTTGGACGATGTCGCGTTCGAAGCCGATGCGGCAACCGGCCATATACAGACCCCATAGGCGCGCGGTGCCCTCGCCGACCTCCTCGACAGCCTCATCCCAGTGCTCGACGAGGTTGCGGTTCCAGTCACGCAGCGTCATGGCGTAGTGGTCGCGGAAGTTCTCCTCGTGCACCACTTCCATGCCGCCGATGTCCTGCAGCTTGGAGATGATCTTGCCCGAGCCGGTCAGCTCGCCGTCGGGGAACACGTAGCGATCGATGAACGACCCTGCGCGGCCGCGTTTGTGGTTGTCGGGCCGTGTGATGCAGTGGTTGAGCAGCATGCCGCCGACACGCAGACGGTCCCGGATGAACGAGAAGTACGCCGGGTAGTTCGCGACACCGATGTGCTCGGTCAGCCCGATCGACGAGACTGCGTCGAAGCCGGTCTCCGTGACGTCGCGATAGTCGCTGTGGCGCACCTCGGCGAACTCGGTGAGACCTTCGTCGACGATGGCCTTCTGCGCCCATTCGGCCTGTTCGGCCGACAGCGTCGCACCGATCACATGTACCCCGCGGCGTGCGGCGTAACGGACCATTCCGCCCCAGCCGCAACCGATGTCGAGCAGCCGGTCACCCGGCTTGAGACGCAGCTTGTCGAAGATCAGCCGATACTTGTTCTCCTGCGCGGTCTCCAGGGTCGCTTCGAGCTCCGGGTACACCGCGCAGGTGTAGGTCATCGAGGGTCCGAGTACCCACTCGTAGAAGGTGTTCGACACATCGTAGTGATAGTGGATGACCTCGGCGTCGCGGGTTCGGCTGTGCCGCAGGCCCTCGGTGAACCGCCGCCACCGGGGCAGTGCTTCCTGCGGCGGCGGAGCGATCGGCTTGAAGTGTTCGATACCCAGCGACCGCGCGACGTGCGCCAGGGTCAACGGGGACGGACGCACGAAATTGAGGTCCGAGGCCAACGCGCGCAACGCGCCGTACGGATCGCCCGGGTGGGCGCCGGTGAGTTCGAGGTCGCCGGAGATGTAGGCGCGGGCGAGTCCGAGGTCACCGGGCGCGGTGACCAGATATGTGGTGCCGCGCGATGTGGCGAGGTGCAGGCCGAATTCGGCATCTTCCGGGCCCGCCGAGCTGCCGTCGTAGGCGGTGATCCGGACGGTGAGCCTACCGCCCATCAGGGCCTCGAAGATCTGCGCCAATGTCATCTTGCCCGCCGCGGGCGCCGCGCCGTTGTGCAGCGAACTGTCCTTGAATGTGGTCATTGTCGTTTCACCGCTTTCGCATACAGGTCGAGCAGACGGCCCTGCGGGTCGTACCGCTTCTTGAGTAACCGATAGTTCTCACCGCCATAGAGCTCATCGAACTCGTCCGGCGCATAGAAGGACTCCGAATACAGCGATTTGTGACCATCGAGATCGGCCACCGTGCGTTCGATCAACTTGTTGGTGTGCCCCGGGTCGCCCGGGGTCACCGGTACCGCAGACCAGAAGCCGGCGTTGACGTAGGTACGTCGCGGCTCGAGGGGATACAGCGGCCACGGTCGGGTGGCATCGCTGTTGGGAAGGGCGGGCTCACGCAACCTCAACGGGCACAACCAGATCGGCTCGATTGGCACGTTCTGCAGAAACCATTCGAGGTAGGCGGTGGTGTTCTCGATCGGCACCTCGATGTCCTGAACCACACGCTCGCTGGGCGGCTCGCCCTTGCGGGCGTTGAGCTTGTCACCGATGTTGTAGCGGTGGTCGAGGGCGATCAACTTCCAGTAGAAGCTGCTGCGCAACAACTTCTTCGGCCAGAGACGGCGGATGCGCGGGTTCTGCGCACCGAAGGCGCGCGAGCACCAGAACCAGTCGGTGTCCCAGCGCCACAGGTAGTCGTGGATGGTCATCCGGTCGCGGGTCACGCCGCTCGGGTGCTGGATGGACCGATAGAAGATGTTCATTCCGGTGTAGTCGCTAACCGGCCCGGGTTCATCGGTTTGGCGGCCGAGAGTCAGATAGCTTTCCTCGGCGGTGAACACGACCCCGTCGAGGTAATCGACCCGCTCGCCGTCGTAGGAGCCGTCGACGACGACCTGCGCCATCGTCTCCTGGAGGTCGGTGAGTCGACCGAAACGGACATGTCGCAGCGCCACATACGGCGCAACCTCTTCCAGTTCGATCCGAAGCCGGACCGAGTAACCGAGCGTGCCATAGGAATTGGGGAACCCGAAGAACAGATCGGCATGCTCGTTGGTGGGGGTGGCGGTGATGATCTCGCCTCCGCCGGTGAGGATGTCGATCTCGAGGACCGATTCGTGCGGCAATCCGTTGCGGAACGAGGTGCTCTCGATGCCCAACCCGGTGACCGCGCCGCCCAGGGTGATGGTCTTGAGTTGTGGCACCACCTTGGGGGCCAAGCCGTACGGCAGGGTCGCGGCGACCAGATTCTCGTAGGTGCACATGCCCGCGACGTCGGCGGTCTTGGCGGCCTTGTCCACCGAGATCACGCGGTCCAGACCCGACACGTCCAGCCCGGGGTGCGGATTCTCGGCGCGTTTGCGAAACAGGTTCGACGTCTTCTTCGCCAGGCGCACTGTGGCGCCCGGCGGAATCGCGCGATAGCTCGTCAGAAGGGTCGCAACACCCTCGTCGAATGCCTGCGCCCCCATCTCCAACCGGTCCGAGCTCACTTGGATAGCCTAGGACGTGAGTTTGCCCCCCGCCAATCAGTTCGAAGGAGAACACGCCGTGGGTCAGGTTTCCGCAACGCAAACGCTCGACATCGCCGCCGCCCCCGATGTGGTGATGGCCGCGCTGGCCGACTACAACGAAGTGCGCCCGGCAATCCTGCCCACGAACTACCGCGACTATCAGGTGCTCAGCGGTGGGAACGGCGACGGCACCGTGGTGCATTGGATTCTGCAGGCCACCGAGAAGCGCCAGCGCGACGTGAAGGCGACCGTGAATGTGGTGCCGGACACGGTGACCGAGAACGACGAGAACTCGTCGATGGTGACGACCTACGTGGTGGCGAAGTCGGGATCCGGGAGCCGTGTCACCACCACCACGACGTGGACCGGCGCCGGCGGCATCGGCGGCTTCTTCGAGAAGACGTTCGCGCCGAAGGGGCTGAACAAGATCCAGGCCGAGCTGCTCGGCAATCTCAAGAAGCGTCTCGAGAGCTGACCCGCCGCCGCCGACGACGACCCGTTCCGCCGCTGTCGGCGCGGGACGGGGTCGACGCGACCCGGGTGGTGCTACGGCTCGGCCCGGCTCACACAGTCGCCGACTGTCTGCTGGCGACGCCGTCGCTTGGTGGTCTGACCATCGATGATCTGGCTGATCGGGCGGCGCGTGGTGAGATCGTCGACGCCGACGGCCGCCGCGTCGGCCTAGACGATCCGGCCCGGATGAACACCTCGGTGTACCTGTACCGGGATCTGCCCGACGAGACCTCGATCCCGTTCGACCTGCCGATCCTGTACCGCGACGACGCCATCGTCGTCGTCGACAAACCGCACTTCCTGGCCACCATGCCGCGCGGACGTCACGTGACGCAGACCGCGCTGGTTCGGCTGCGGCGCGAGCTCGGCTCGGACCTGGTGTCTCCTGCGCATCGGCTCGACCGGCTGACCGCCGGGGTGTTGCTGTTCACGCTGCGACCCGACGTGCGGTCGGCCTACCAGGCGTTATTCGCCGAACGTCGCGCCGACAAGGAGTACCGGGCGTTGGCGCCGGTCCGAGCCGACCTCATCGATCCGGTGACCATCAGCAACCGGATCGAGAAGACCGCGGGTGATCTGCGGGCGCGGGTTGTCGACGGTGAGGCCAACGCGTCGAGCACCATCGCTCTGCTCGACCAGACCGTGTCGGGCGGGATCTATCGTCTGCAGCCACACACCGGCCGGACCCACCAACTGCGAATGCACATGGCACAGCTCGGCGTCGGGATCGTCGGCGACCCCCTATATCCCGATATCCGTCCCGACCTGGCGGAACTGCCGGACCATGGAGACTTCACGCAACCGTTGCGGCTCGTCGCGCACTCGCTGGGCTTCGACGACCCGCTGACGGGGGAGCGTCGGGAGTTCGTGTCGGGGCGGTCGGTTGCCTGAGTGCGGTGGGCACTGTTCGCCGATCGAGTGACTGAGGCGGGGGCGCCTTGTCGGTGGTCGAGTAGCCGAGGCGGGGGCGCCTTGTCGGTGGTCGAGTAGCCGAGGAGCCTGCGACGAGGTGTATCGAGACCACGTCACCTGATCTCGATACGGTCTCGCCTGGCGGCTCGACCTACTCGATCAGCGAGATGTTGGCACCTACTCGACCAGCATCAAGGGCGCCCAGTCGACGGGAAACGGCGCCCAGTCGACGCGATAGCCTGAGCACATGGCCATCCAGGCGACCTACGAGCGCCACCCCGACCTCGGGTGCGAGGCCGTGGTGTTCATCGACGACGAGTCGATGGCGTGTTTCCAGATCCAGCGCGACCTGACCGGCGGGCCGCGGTCCGACGAGTACTGCGTGACGACCGGGGCCAGCGCGCCTGTCTACGGCGGCATCACCCAGTGGCGACGCGTCGACGACAGGTTCGAGTTCGCGCTGACCCGTCAGGCCGGCCGTCTCTTCGGTGACGAGGTGATCTCGTTCGTCGTCACTCCCGGCGACGGCGCGACGCTGGACGAACTCGCCGAGCACGTCGATCGGTTGCTGCGCTGAGACGGCGATACAGTTGAAGGCGTGACTCAACCTTTCGACCCCAGCGCACTCTTCGGCGGCGGTGAAGGCGGCGACAACCCGATGGCCGGCCTGCTCGCCCAGGCCCAGCAGATGCAGGAACAGCTCCTGTCCGCACAGAACGAGATCGCCGCGGCCGAGGTCACCGGATCGGCCGGCAACGGCCTGGTGACGGTCACCGGCAACGGCACCGGCGAGGTCACCGCGGTGAGTATCGACCCCAAGGTCGTCGACGCCGACGATGTGGAGACGTTGCAGGATCTCGTGCTCGGCGCGCTCGCCGACCTGTCGACAAAGCGTGAAGCCCTCGCGCAGGAGAAGATGGGACCGCTCGCCGGAGGCCTCGGCGGCGGCATTCCCGGCCTTGGCCAGTAGGCCGCCATGTACGAGGGACCGATCCAGGATCTGATCGACGAGCTGGCCAAACAGCCGGGTTTGGGACCCAAGGGTGCCCAGCGCATCGCTTTCCACCTGCTATCGGTGGAGAACAAGGAGATCGATCGCCTGATCGCGGCTCTCGCCCGGGTTCGCGATGACGTCACCTACTGCGCCGAATGTGGCAACGTCTCGGCCGACACGTTGTGCCGGATCTGTTCGGACGCCCGCCGCGACGCCACCAAGATCTGTGTCGTCGAGGAGCCCAAGGACGTGCACGCCATCGAACGGACCAAGGAGTTCGATGGCCGCTACCACGTACTCGGCGGTGCGCTCGACCCGCTGTCGGGCATTGGTCCCGACCAGCTGCGCATCCGTGAACTCCTCAAACGCCTCGCCACCCAGGAAGACGGAAACGACGTCACCGAGATCATCGTCGCCACCGATCCCAACACCGAGGGCGAGGCAACCGCGACGTACCTGCTGCGGATGCTCAAGGACTTCCCCGGACTGTCGGTGACCCGGTTGGCGTCGGGACTGCCGATGGGTGGTGACCTCGAGTTCGCCGACGAACTGACGCTGGGGCGGGCGTTGTCGGGCCGACGGGTGCTGGCCTAGGCGGACCGGCCGGGCTCTGCGGCGAGTGCAAGTCTGCTACAGATAGACCCGTGACCAGCCGGGGAAGCGTTCAGATCGGGCGCCTGTCTGCCATCGCTGTCGCGCTCGCAGTGGCGGTGGGTTCGATCGTGCTGCCGTCCGCCGATGCGGCACCCGCGCAGGAGTTGCGGTGGGGCCCGTGCCCCGCGATCCACGACGCATCCCCGGCGGCACGGTGTGCGACGGTGCAGGTGCCGCTCGACCACGCGATGCCGAGCGGTCCGACGATCGACATCATGATCAGCCGGCTCCCGGCGCGCGATCCGGGCCGTCGTCGTGGCGTGCTCATCGGCAACCCGGGCGGGCCCGGTTCCGACGCCATCGGGATGTTCTCC
Source organism: Gordonia aquimaris (assembly GCF_026262595.1). NCBI lineage: Bacteria > Bacillati > Actinomycetota > Actinomycetes > Mycobacteriales > Gordoniaceae > Gordonia > Gordonia aquimaris. Next base: position 32,086 of record NZ_JAPKFM010000029.1, read on the forward strand.
CGGCTCCCGGTGCCCGATGAGATGCGCGACGAGTGGGACCTGGTTGGCGTACAGCCACGCGGATTGCTCTCGTCGACGCCGCTGATGTGCACGCCGGTCTCCGACTCGCAGCGGCTGGCCTTGCTCACCGAGGGCGGGGCACTGCATCGCCGCCGCTGTGCGGCGTCGGCGCCCGCCTACCTACGCACCATCACCACCGAGAACACGGCCCGCGACATCGAGGTCGTGCGCCGCGTGCTCGGCGTATCGAAGGTGAGCCTGTACGGCATCTCCTATGGCACGCTGCTGATGTCGACGTACGCCACGCTGTTCGGGCAGCGCACCGACCGGCTGGTGCTCGACTCCGCGGTCAACCCGGCACTGGTCTGGAACGGGATTCCGGGTTCGCAGACGCAGGCGTTCAAGAGTCGGATGAACGAGATGTTGGTGTGGATCGCGAAGCACGACAACATCTATCACCTCGGGCGCACGCCGCTGGCGGTGTATCGGCAGTGGAGTGCGAAGATTGTCGCCGAGTCCGGCGTGCCACCGTCGCTCGCCGCGCCTCCGGCACAGGTCGGTGACGTTCCCACCGGATTGCGTGCGGTGGCGCAGCAGTATCTCGCCGGGGTGAACCTCACCGCCGAAGCCCGTGCGCGCGTGGAGAATCTCATTGCGACACTGACTGTTCCGGGTATGCAGTCGAATTCGTTGCTGCTCAGCATCACTCGCATCGCCGCCCCGGACCGCAACAAATGGCCGTTCGTGGCGATGCGGATCAACGGCCGCGCCCAACCGAAGGCCGAACCCGACCCGGAGGTCGTTGCCATCCTGACGAGTCTGCAGGACCTTCAGTCGGTGATCATGTGCAACGAGAACCAGATGCCGGCGCAGCCGCATCAGGTCCCCGCGTCGGTGTTCCTCAACGGTGTGGTGGCAGACGTCTTCGACGGGCCGGGTCTCTATTACCAGTCGGGGATGGCCTGTGCGGGTGCACCTGCTGTGACTACGCCGGTGGCGGTGACCAACAACCATCTCGCCGTGCAGCCACTGCAGCTGCAGGCGCGAGACGACCCGCAAACGCCCTACCGCGAGTCGTTGGCGATGCACCGGCTGATGGGCAGCCATCTGATCACCGTTGGTGGCGGCGACCACGCGCAGCTGGGGCGATCGCATCCACCGCTCGATCGTGCGATCGTCGAGTACCTGCGCACTGGTACGACCACGGTGACCGAGGTCCCGGAACCGCCGATCACCGCGTCGCTGACCACGCCGCCGACCACCGGGATCGGGAGACTGTGATGATGTCGGACGTCGTCCGCGGACTCGACGATCTCGCGGCGGAAATGGACTCGGGCATCGTGGCCATCGACGGCCCGTCCGGATCGGGGAAGTCGACGGTGGCCGACGCGCTGGTGGCGCGCCTGCGTCAGCGCGGCACCGGAGTGCAGCTGATCCGCACCGACGACTTCGCCACCTGGGACAATCCCGTCGCCTGGTGGCCTGAGTTGGAAACCGACCTCCTGCAGGCGTTCATCCGGCGACACGATTACCACTATCGGCCGCGGGTGTGGCGGGACGGCGTGGCCAAGCCTGGGCGGCTGGTGTGGTTGCGGTGGGAACCGCTGCTCATCATCGAGGGGGTGTCGTCGGCGCGTCGGCGCATCGCCCCGCGTCTGACCCACTCCCTGTGGCTCGACGGTGGATCTGCGGCGGAACGGCTCGAACGGGCGGTCGCACGCGATGGTGAAGAGTCACGGCCCTTGTTGCAGCGGTGGCAGCAGTTCGAGCGGGGCTGGTTCGCCGTCGACGGAACCCGGCAGCGGTCTCGTGTGCTTGACTGATCGACCGCCGGCGTTAGGGTGAGCCATGGCCGGCTATTCGACGATGGCGGGGCTCGACGCCGACGTCGTCGAGTGCCGTGCCTGTCCGCGTCTGGTCGAGTGGCGTGAGCAGGTCGCGAGGGACAAACGGGCCGCGTTCGCCGACCAGACCTATTGGGGCCGGCCGGTGCCTGGTTTCGGGCCCGCCGATGCACGCGTGGTGATCCTGGGTTTGGCGCCGGCAGCCCACGGGGGTAATCGGACCGGCCGGATGTTCACCGGTGATCAGAGCGGTGACGTGCTGTTCCGGGCGCTGTACGACGTGGGCTTGGCGAGTCAGCCGACCGCGGTGTCCGTCGACGACGGCATGCAGCTGTACGGGGTGCGGATGACCGCACCGGTGCATTGCGCGCCGCCGCAGAACAAACCGACCGTCGCCGAACGGGACCGATGCGCGACGTGGCTCGACGCGGAACTCGCGTTGCTGGAGCCCACCCTGCGTTCGGTGGTGGTGCTCGGTGCGTTCGGGTGGCAGGCGGGTCTGCGGGCGTTCGCCGACCTGGGCTGGAGCGTCGACCGACCGAAACCCAAGTTCGGCCACGGCGCCCGAACGACCATCCGCCGCGGCGAGGCCGAGCTGACCATCTTCGGCAGTTACCACGTGAGTCAGCACAACACTTTCACCGGCCGGCTCACCCCGGCGATGTTGGCCGATGTACTGACCGCGGCCGCTGAACACGCCGGGCTGTCACCGAAGCGGCCGCGTCGTGACTGACGAGTAGTCTGCGATGGGCGGTGACAACGAGGTCAGCCGCAGATCGGGGGTCGACTCATGAAGAAGGTGCTCGCCCGATGGTTGGGCCGTCACCCGGACTCCCGCTGCCGCTGCGGCCACGCCCGTGACGCGCACACCCACTATCGGTCCGGTACCGACTGCGCCAAGTGCGGTCCGACGGTGTGCGCGCGGTTTCGGCCTGACCGATCGGTGCGGTGAGTCGTCGCCGGTGGGTGCCGCGCACGGAATAGTGGTGGCCGCAGGCTCCGGGTCTCCTCAGCTCAGCAAGCGGTAATGAACGGGCTTTCCTGGCGAAGGTGAACTCAGCCGCGCCGCCCGACGGCGAGCCGTTCCTTGCGGAGCCGCTCGACCTCGGGAAGGTCCAGCGGCGCCAGCGAATCGGTACCGAGGGCACGCGCCAGCAGATGGTCGGCGAGTTCGGGGTTACGCGCGAGCGCCGGACCGTGCATGTAGGTGCCGATCACCGATCCTTGCACCACACCCTCGGTGCCGTCGCCAACGCCGTTGCCGACCCCGTGCCGCACGCGGGCCAACGGCCGCGCGTCGTCGCCGAGAGTGCTTCCGCCGCGGTGGTTCTCGAAGCCACTCAGTGGTGCGGTCAACCCGTCGACAACCGGATCGGTGACGAGTTCGCCAATGCTGCGGCTCTCCTGCGGCGAGGTGGTGAGGTCGAATAGCGAGATCCCGTCGACGCGTTCACCCGCAGACGTCTCGTACCAGTGGCCCAGCACCTGGATCGCCGCGCAGATCGCCAAGACCGGCCGGCCCGCGTCCGCGGCACGCTGCAACCCGGGAAAACGGGTGAGGTGGCGGGTGGCCAGACGCTGCGCGTAGTCCTCGGCGCCACCCAGGGTGTAGACGTCCAGCGAGTCGGGTACCTCGTCATCGAGGGTGATCTGGATGATCTCGGCATCGATTCCGCGCATGCGCGCGCGCTGCCGGAGCACGAGCGCGTTGCCGCCATCTCCGTAGGTACCCATCACATCGGGCAGGACGAGGCCGATCCGCAATGTGGATTCGCTCATGACCCCGCCCCCTTCAGGTCGGCGCCGCGGGCGCGCTCGGCGCGCTCCAGGGCGGTGCCGAGATCGCGGAACGCAGTGTAGTTGGCGAGTACCTCCACTCGGCCCGGCGGACAGGAGGCGATCGCCTTCATCGGATCGGGAACGGTGGTGTGCTCGGCGCCCGCGTAGAGCAGCCGGACGGACAGGTCGGCCGCACGCTCGCCGGCGGCGACCACCTGCATCGTCTCGAACGCCTCGAACCGCACATCCCACAGCCAGGAGAGGTCCTCACCGTCGGGGACCTGCCCGTTGACCGCGATCACCAGACCATCGGCGTCCTGGTCGATCATCGACAACGCTTCCTGCCAGCCCGCCGGATTCTTGGCCAGCAGCGTGCGCACCGAGTGGTTGCCGACCTGATGAATGCCGTAGCGCCCGGCGACCTCCCCGACCGTGCCCACCGCCGCGACCGCCTTCGCCGGGTCGGCGCCCATCGCCACCGCTGCGGCCACCGCCTGGGCAGCGTTGCCCCGGTTCGCGCGACCGGGCACCGACAGCGTCATCGGGGCGGTGAATCCGCCGGGGCCATAGAGGTTCTCGTCGTCGAACCACCAGTCGGGGGTGGGGCGGCGGAAGTTCTCGTCACCGCTCGAGCGCCAGTCGTCGCCCGATCTGATGATGGGTTCGCCGGTGCGCGGGCAGCTCACCGAGTCACCCACCCAGCCGGCGCCCGCGGCCACCCACACGACATCGGTGGCGTCGAACGCGGCCGAGGTGACCAGCACATCGTCGCAGTTGGCGACGATCGTCATCGCCGGATGTCGGGAGATGCCTTCGCGAAGTCGGCGTTCGATCATGTTGATCTCGCCGACCCGGTCGAGTTGATCGCGCGACAGGTTCAGCAGCACCAACACCTCCGGGTCGACAGCATCGCTGACACCCGGCACATGCAACTCGTCGACCTCGAGAGCGCAGATCGTCGCGGGACGATGCAGCGTGAGGGTGGCGATGATGCCGGCGTCCATGTTGGCGCCGTCGGCCTGGGTGGCCACGTCGCCGAGTTCGGACAGGGCCGCCGCCGTCATCCGCGTCGTCGTCGACTTACCGTTCGTGCCGGTCACCAGCGCAGAGCGCTTGCCGGCGGCCAGGCGGCTCATGATGTTCGGATCGATCTTCGCGGCGACCAGACCACCGATCATCGACCCCTTACCGCGACCTGCGGTTCGCGACGCCCAGCGGGCCGCCGACGCGGCTGCCAGCGCCAGGTTGGTGCGCATCGGGACTCTGGTGCGGTCGGACATGGCACGAGTCTGACACAAGCGCCCGTCGACAGGTCGCCCGTGCGGCGCCGGTACGCTCACGGACGTGAGTCAGGCCACAGCGATGTCTCCGTCCCTGCCCACCCGGGTCCGGCGTGCGCTGATGCGCTCCGCCGGACGCATCCCACCGGTGGTGTTGCGCTTCGCCGGCCAGTGGGGCCGGGTCAACGCCGACGGTGACCGGTTGTCGCCGGAGATGGCGTTGACCGGACTGATCGCCGACAAGGTGCCGGCTTTCGAGATCGCCGGCAAACCGGTGTCGCAGGCGCGCGCGGATCTGACCGCCAACGCGGCGACGTTGGCGGAGGATCTGCCGGCGATGGCGGTCGAAGAGGACTTGCTCATCGACGGACCCGGTGGACCGATACCGGCCACGCGGTACCGCGCCCGGGTGCGTTCGGCCGGCATTCTCGTCTTCTTCCACGGTGGCGGGTTCGTGGTGGGTGATCGGGTCAGCCACGACAACCTGGTACGTCGGCTGGCGTTGTCGACCGGCGCCGACATCCTGTCCGTCGACTACCGGCTGGCCCCGGAGCATCCGTTCCCGGCTGCCGTCGACGACGCGGTCGCCGCGTGGCGCTTCGCGGTCGAAAAGGCGCCGCAATGGGGTGTGGCGACCGAGCGCATCGCGGTGGGCGGCGACAGCGCCGGCGGAAACCTGGCTGCGGTGGTGGCACAGCAGGTCCGCGACGACGCGATCACCCCCTGCCTGCAGATGCTCATCTACCCGGTGGTCGACGTGACGACGAAACGGGCGTCGCGCCGCGAGTTCGCTGAAGGCCTGTATCTCACCGACGAACACATGGACTGGTTCACCGACCACTATGTGCCCGACGCGACCCAGCGCTCCGATCCGCGCGTCTCACCGCTGCTGGCCGACGATCTCAGCGGACTCGCGCCTGCGTATGTGATCGTCGCCGGATTCGATCCGCTGCGCGACGAGGGCATCGCCTATGCCGATCGTCTCAAGCAGGCGGGTGTCCCGGTGACCCTCGACCGCGCCGGCAACCTGATCCACGCCTTCGCCAACATGACGCTGATCAGCCCGGACGCGCGTGCCGCCGTCGAGCGCATCGGCGCCGCGCTCGCGTACGCGTTTCGCTGACCCGGTATCGGCCGGGGGCTTGGGTCGCGACCTCGGAGCGGCCAGCACGCCGACCGCGCATCCGACGATCACCGTGATCGCGCCGATCAGCTCGACGGCGCTCGGACGCTCACCCAGCAATGCCCACGCCGCGGTGATGCCGACGATCGGCACCAACAACGACAGCGGCGCGACGCTGCTGGCGGGGTGGCGCGACATCAGGTACACCCACAGCCCGGACCCGACCACGGTGCCCAGCAGCACCGTGTAGGCGAGTCCGGCCAGCGCGAGCAGACCGCTGCGCGAGTCGAGAGTGGTCAGCGACTCGACACCGGCGCGGGGTCCGTCGAACACCAGACTCATCGCGGCGAACGGGATCGGTGGGACCACCGACATCCACAGGGTCATGCGCAGCGCGTTGTCGAGGCGGGCGTCGGGGGCCGGCCGCGTGGGCGGATGCTGCGCGGCGAGCCTGCTGCCGATGTTGCCGAACGCCCAGCCGAGGCCACCGAGCACCGTGAGCACCATCGGGACCAGCGCACCCAGCCCGAGCGGGCTGCCGGTGGCGCGGTCGATCCCGATGACCGCCATGCCGAGCACCGCCACCACGATGCCCACCACCTGGAGCAGGGCCATGCGCTCGCGCAGGAACAGCACTCCGAGCAGCACGGTGAACGGAGCCGACGTCTGCAGCACCAGCGACGCGAGTCCGGTTGGCATCCCCAGATGCATCGCCAGGAACAGGAAGGCGAACTGGACGAAGCCGAATCCGGTGGCGTACAGCAGAAACCACCGCAGGCGCACGTGCGGGAAGGTGACGAACGCGATGACCGGGACGGCCATCACCGCGAAGCGCAGCGCTGCGCAGAAAAACGGCGGGAAGTGGTCGAGGCTGAGGCGGATCGCAATGAAGTTCAGTCCCCACAGCGCCACCACTGCAAGCCCGAGGAGCCGGTCGCGATTGGTCATGACGACCATCGTGGAGACGAATTCGATCAAGGACAATCGAATTGTTGTGCACTGATGATGTAGTTTCTCTACATTGTCAGTGCATTGTCACCGCCAGCCGAGCGCCGGCGCCACGTGCGTCAGGATCGACTCGAGGACGTGTGCGTTGTAGTCCACGCCGAGTTGATTGGGAACGGTCAGTAGAAGGGTGTCCGCGGCGGCGATGGCCTCGTCCTCGCGCAACTGCTCGATCAGCTTGTCCGGTTCGTCGGCGTAACTGCGGCCGAAGCGGGCGACGGCGTTGTCGATCACGCCCACCTGATCGTCCTCGGAGCCACCGCGACCGAAGTAGGCACGGTCGAGGTCGTCGACGATCGCGAAGATGCTGCGGCTCACCGACACCCGCGGTTCACGAGAGTGGCCGGCGTCGGTCCACGCCTTCCGATATCGCTCGATCTGCTCGGCCTGTAGCTGGTGGAACGGTACGCCGGTGTCCTCAGTGAGTAGCGTCGAGCTCATCAGGTTCATACCCTGCTGCGCAGTCCATTCCGCGGTTGCGCGGGAGCCCGCACCCCACCAGATGCGTTCGCGCAGCCCGGGGGACTGGGGTTCGATGGGTAGCAGTCCCGGTGGGTTCGGGAACATCGGCCGCGGATTCGGTTGGGCGAAGCCATCTCCCGAGATGACCTTGAGGAAGACGTCGGTGTGCTGACGCGCCATGTCGGCGTCGGTGGACCCTTCGGGGGGCGCATAGCCGAAGTACTTGTATCCCTCGATCACCTGCTCGGGCGATCCGCGGCTGATGCCGAGTTGCAGTCGTCCGCCGGAGATAAGGTCGGCGGCTCCGGCGTCCTCGGCCATGTACAGCGGGTTCTCGTAGCGCATGTCGATCACTCCGGTGCCGATCTCGATGCGGTCGGTCTTTGCGCCGATCGCCGACAGCAACGGGAACGGTGAGGCGAGCTGACGCGCGAAATGATGCACGCGGAAGTACGCGCCGTCGGCGCCGAGTTCTTCGGCCGCCACCGCCAGGTCGATGGACTGCAGCAATGTGTCGGACCCGGACCGCACCTGCGAACCGTGCGCATCCGACCAATGTCCGAAGGACAGGAACCCGATGTTCTTCATACGCCTCCAAACGGTACTCCGGTCCGCTTCATTCCCGGCGCCTGGTGAAGGGGTTCTCCGCCCCGCATTCGCCAGAGTCTCCACTCACTCGCGGCGGGGTGTGCTGGTACCCGGGGATGAATGTGCGCGGCCGACGTGAGTCGGCACAGTACGTTGAGGTGCGTGGATGTGAAGCGGCTGCGATTACTGCGCGAGTTCGCCGACCGCGGCTCGATCGGAGCGGTGGCTGACGCCATGCACATGACGCCGTCGGCGGTGTCACAGCAGTTGAAGGTTCTCACGAAGGAGGCCGGCGTCGACCTGCTGGCCCAGGATGGACGCCGCATCCGGCTGACCGACGCCGGCCGCGCGCTGGTGCTGCGCGCCGATGAGGTGATCGCGGCAGTCGAACGGGCGCAGGAGGAGATGGAGGGCTACCGGTCGGGCGCCGCGACGGTGCGCCTGGCGATGTTCCCGTCGGGTGCTGCGCTGCTGTTGCCCGGGGTGTTGGACCGAGTCGCCGGCTCGGGTGTCGAGGTGATCGCCGCCGAGCTCGATGTGGGCTACCCCGATGCCGCCCCGGCGCTGGCGGACTTCGACATCGTCGTCACCCACCGGGATGAACGCACGGCACCGGTGCGGGCTCCGCGGGTCGAGGTGACCGAATTGATGCGTGAGCCCGTCGACGTGGTGGTCGCCGCGGGTTCTGAGTTCGCCGACCGCGACGACATCGAGGTCGACGACCTGGCCGACTGCGACTGGATCAGCGTGGAGGGCGGTTTCCCCGTCGACGATGTGCTGCTGTCGATTTCGGCGGTGACCGGGGTGGCGCCGCGGGTGACCCAGCGGATGCTGGACTTCGGCACCATCCAGTCCATCGTGGCCGCCGACCACGGCATCGCCCTGATCCCGCGGTTCGCGGTGCGCCATCCCGGGGTGAAGCGACTGACGCTCAAGGGAGTTCGCGCGGCCCGTGTCTATGAGGCCTTGACTCGGCCGGGGATGCGACGGGCGGTGACCGACGTCGTCGATCATCTGGTGGCGTCGGCGGAGGCCGCCGGACAGCGGTGAGCCGAGCGTTCTGCCCGGCGCAGTCGCGTGATGTCGCAGTTTGCGTCGGCGCTCCTCATGCCGGAGCGAGTCGGCGCGTGGATCACACCGGTGACTGCAGGGGCGGAGGGTTGCGCGTGGGTAGATGCAACGCACTGCAACCCTGGCAAGTTGTGCGCTGAGTCACATAGTCATGAACGCATCGGAATCAGCCGAGAAACAGGAGTCAGAACTGATGCGAGCAGCTGTCTATTACGGCGCGAACAAGGTGGAGATCGCCGACGTACCCGAACCTTCGCCCGGCGCGGGTGAGGTCAAGGTGCAGGTCGGCTTCAACGGGATCTGCGGCACAGATCTGCATGAGTACTTCGCCGGACCGATCTTCATCCCCACCGAGCCGCACCCGCTCACCGGAGCACAGTTGCCGCTGGTGCTCGGTCACGAGTTCTCGGGCACCGTCACCGAGGTCGGCGACGGCGTCACCGGCGTTCATGCCGGTGATCGGGTCGCCATCGAACCGATCTACCGTTGCGGGCACTGCGGCCCGTGCCGAGTCGGCAACTACAACATCTGTCAGCACATCGGCTTTCACGGCCTGATGTCCGACGGTGGAATGGCCGAGTACACAGTGGTCCCGGCGAACATGATTCATCAACTGCCGGAGAACGTCTCACTCGAGCTGGGCGCGCTCGTCGAACCGATGTCGGTGGCATACCACGCGGCGACGCTGGGGCAGCCACAGGCCGACGACACCGCGATGGTGTTCGGTGCCGGGCCGATTGGGATCGGACTGTGGTTCGCCCTGCGTGGCAAGGGGCTGGAGAACGTGTATGTGGTGGAGCCGTCGGCGACGCGACGCGCCGCCATCGAGGCGTTGGGCGCGACGACACTCGACCCGACTTCGCTCGACGTCGCGGAGTTCGTCGCCGACACCACCGACGGTCGGGGTGCCGACGCCATCTTCGACGCGGCCGGGGTGGAACCGGCCGTCAACACGGCACTCGACTGCATCGGTGCCCGACAGCCGCTGGTCAGCGTCGCCATCTACGAGAAACCGCTGACCACAACACTTCAGCGGCTCGTGATGAACGAGTCCCGCATTCAGGGTTCGCTCTGCTACACCTCGGCGGACTTCGACGCCGTCATCGATCTCATGTCGCAGGGTCGGTACGACACGACAGGGTGGGTGGACACGATAGGTCTCGATCGCGTGGTGGACGACGGCTTCGACGCGCTGCATGCCGGAGCGAAGATGAAGGTGCTCGTGGACCCGGCGGAGGTGGCGGCATGAGCGTCGTACTCATCACCGGCGGTGGGCAGGGCATCGGCCGTGGCATCGCGCTGCGGTTGGCTGCCGACGGACACGACATCGCGCTCGTCGACGTCAACGAGGCCGGTATCGGCTCGGTAGTAGACGAGGTCCGCGGACTCGGCGGCAAGGCCACCGCGTTCGTCGCCGACGTCAGCGACCGGGAACAGGTGTTCGCCGCCGTGGATCACGCTCAGGAGGCGTTCGGCGGGTTCGACGTCATGATCAACAACGCCGGCATCGCCCAGGTCGCGCCGATCGACGACGTGCGGCCCGACGAGCTAGAGCGCATCTGGTCGGTCAACGTGAACGGCGTGCTGTGGGGAATCCAAGCCGCAGCAGCGCGATTCACCGCAAACGGCACGCGGGGAAAGATCATCAACGCCTCCTCCATCGCCGGCCACGACGGGTTCCCCATGCTCGGTGTCTACAGCGCTACCAAGTTCGCGGTGCGTGCCCTGACGCAAGCCGCTGCAAAGGAATACGCGGCGCAAGGTATCACTGTCAACGCCTACTGTCCGGGGGTGGTCGGTACCGATATGTGGGTGACCATCGACAAACGTTTTGCCGAGCTGACCGGGGCAGCTGAGGGGGAGACCTACGAGAAGTTCGTCGGCGGTATCGCGTTGGGGCGCGCGCAGACGCCCGAAGATGTGGCTGCGTTTGTCTCGTACCTCGCTGGACCGGATTCGAACTACATGACCGGTCAGGCCGTGCTGATTGACGGAGGGCTGGTCTTCCGCTGAGTCGTCGTCTCGGCGATACGTCCGGCCTGGCGCAGGGCCTGCTCGATGAAGGTCTGAAAAGCCCACTCGAGTGTCTCCCGAGATCGGAGGGTGCCGTTCTCGTAGCCGACCAGAAGATACATCGCCGCAGTGGCGTAATGATCGGCGTCGGCTCGGTTTCCGACCACCTCGAGATAGGTGTCGGAGATGAACCGGCGTCGTTCGTCGTCGGCGTCGTCCTGCACGGCGCGCACGTCGGGGTCGTGTTCGGCCCACACCCGGATCGCCGCCTCGGTGTCATGGGGCAATCGCATCGCGATGTCGGTCAGGAACTGCAGGCGGGCAACCGGGTCGGTCACCGTGCGGGCCTCGGCGATCGGACGCCGACTCTCCTTCTCGCGCCAATGGTGGATGAGCGCTGAGGTGTAGGCGGGCCAGTTCGAGAACGCGTGATAGAACGAACCCGTGGTGGCGCCGACGACTTCACACACGGTCGCCAACTTCAACCCCGCGTGTCCCTGATCTGCCAAAACACGCAGGCCCGCGTCCAGATACCGGACTCGTGCCGAGTGTGACGGCGTACTGGTCTTCTTCGCTGTGGAGCTCACATCGACAGTGTAGATGTGATGGGTTGCACAAAACCATAAGTGCACTTACGCTATCTCCCATCCAGATGAGGAGACAGCTGTGAGCACAACGAACCGCAACACCGGACTGGACCCGGAGACCCGGTATGTGGAGATCTACCGGAACCTGTCGACCTACGAATTCCCATGGGATATCAACCAGTCACTGAGTTTCGCGCTGTTCCGCACCTACGCTGTCCCGAGCATCGGTAACCTGCTCGATCGCACAGGCGCGTTCACCCGGCAGACCCAGAAGCGCTATGACGACACCGCGATCCTGCTCGAGGTTCCCCTCGTCGAAGGTTTCGACAGTGCATCCGGCAAGGCCGCCATCCGTCGCATCAACCAGATGCACAAGATGTACGACATCTCCAACGACGACATGCGCTACGTGCTGTCGACGTTCGTGGTGGTCCCGGTGCGGTGGCTGGCGCGGTTCGGGTGGCGTGAACTTCAGGCGAATGAGCGCGTCGCGATGGTCCGCTACTACCAGGATCTCGGCCGGCACATGGCGATCAAGGACATCCCGGACACCTACGACGAGTTCGAGACCCTGATGGACGCCTATGAGGACGAGCATTTCGCCTTCGACGACGGGGCGCGTCGCGTCGCGGACTCGACCATGGACCTGATGGCCTCGTTCTATCCGTCGATCGCCGCACGGGCCGTCAACATCCTCAGCCGGTCGCTCATGGACGAACCATTGATCACGGCGTTCCGGTATCCCGAACCCGGCCCGGTGGCACGCGCGCTGTCGGTCGGTGCGCTCAAGGCGCGTGCCCGGGCTCTCCGGTACTTCCCGGCACGGCGCAAGCCGGCGCTGGTGCAGAACATGCCACGAATCCGCTCCTACCCCAACGGATACGACATCGAGAAGATGGGCACCTTCGCACCGGGCTGCCCGGTGCATGTCGAGTAGGTGAGTGCAACGTCCGGGGCCTGACGGACGCGGATCTCGGCCACGCCACACGTGCCGGGCGTCGACTCAATACGCCATGAACAAGATCTCGTCGCGGCTGTAGTCGTGTCCCGGGTGATTCTCCTTGAGGTGCTCGCGCACCTTCACCACCAGCTCGTCCTCGTCGGCGCCCTTGATCGCCTCGCCGCACGGACAGGTCAGACGCGTCTTCGGTCGGTTCATTTCGATCCTCACCTCGTTCGGCCGATGCCAGGTGTTCTCGTCACATGGTGTGTTCCGCAACTTGCGTGAGCGTACCTGTGGCGAGCGTCTCACATAGACGGCTGGTGCCGATAGGGACCGTGCGGGCCGATTCAGCGGTGTGGGACCACGTCCGGGGGTTGGCGCGGGACCCGAACGGGTGCGGGGTGCGCGTCGGCGCGGGAGACGATTCCGATCAGAGCGCCCACCGCGCCGGTGGTCACGGTCGCCACCGCCACCAGGGCCAGCGCGGAAGCCATCGCTAGAGTGTTCATGACATCCATTGTCCGAACGAAGGAGTCCCGTGGCACCTCAGCAGACGCTGACGGTTGGGACTCTCACATCCGGCCGCGGTGTGTGACATATGCGCAGATCGCGCACGATCCTGTTCGTGCTGCTCGGTGTCGTGGCGATGATGGGGTCTGTCATCGTCGGCGCGCCCACCTCCGCACAGTCGGTTGCCGGTCAACCGGGGCGTGCGATCGCGTTGACCCAGTTGGGGGAGTGGGGCGGACTGGATCGGGTGCTGCGGTTGTCGTATCTGACGAAGGATGCGCGCGGCGCTGTGGTACCGGCGAGCGGCATCGTCGCGCTGCCCGACGGTGCCCGACCTCGCGGGGGATGGCCCATCATCTCGTGGGCGCACGGCACCTCCGGGCTCGGTGAGAGCTGTGGCCTGGCCGATTCCGGCGATCTCATCCGATCGACGGCGCCGGTCGTCGGCGCCCTCACCGGGGCGGGATATGCCGTGGTGGCGACCGACTACGTCGGGCTCGGTCCGAATTCGCTCGGCCCGCACGCCTACTTGCACACACGCTCGGAGGCCACCGCGGTCATCGACATCGTCAGAGCCGCACGCACGGTGATCATCGGGCTCTCGGAGACCTGGGCCGCTGCCGGGTCGTCGCAAGGTGGCCACGCGGCGCTCGCCGCCGGCCACTACGCACACGACTATGCGCCTGAGCTCGACTTCCGCGGCACGGCTGCGCTGGCCCCGGCGTCGAACTTCGAGGATGTCATCCCGCTGATGCGGCCCGGGATCCCCGCCCTGCCGCGGGCGATGTCGGGGCCGCTGGCAGCGGTCCTGGCCGGGATGTCGGCCAACCAGCACGATGTCGACGTGTCGACGTACCTCTCGGACTTCGGCAGGCGGGTCGTAGCCGAGGTGGGCCGATCGTGTGGTCCGCAATGGGAGTCGATCCTCGACGGCACCCGGCCCGATGCGTTGCTGTCGAAGTCGCTCGGCGACGACACCTTTCGTGACGCGCTCCGCAGGTACATGGAGGTGCCCGTGCGCGAGCAGGGCGGTCCGATCCTGATCGTGCACGGCCTGCGCGATTTCACCGTGCCGATTCCGATGACCTATGCGCTGCTGCGTGCGTTCCGCAAGGCGGGGACCGACTACGAGTTGAAGACGATCAACAGCGATCACACCGACCTGCGGGCCGACGGTGGGATGGACGACGTCCTCGACTTCCTGGACCGGGTGATCCCCGCCGACTGAACCCTCGCCGGCTGATCCCCGACGGTGGCGCGGTCAGCTCAGCTCAGCGCCTTGGCTTTCAGCGCCTCGAACTCCTGCTGATCAATGGTGCCGGCATCCAGAAGTGCTTTCGCGTCGGCGATCTGGTCGGCTGAAGACTTGCCGGCCACCGACCGGATGTAGGCGTCGGACTGCTGCTGCATCTGGCTCTGGGTCTCGGCGGCGCGCTGGGACATACCGGGACCGCGCGCGATCAGGTAGACCAGCGCGGTGAGCCAGGGGATGAAGATCAAGAACACCATCCACACGGCTTTCCACCAGCCCGACAGGGCCCGATCGCGGAACAGGTCGCTGATGATCCAGAACAGCATCATCAGGTACGCCACGAAGATGAAGATCACCACGGTGTACCAGATGAAGTCCCAGAACGAGTCCCACATGTCGTCACTCCTTGAACGTGGCGGCATGGCGATGCCGCAGACGGATCGTCAGGTCAGAATGCCTGCTGCGAGCCCACGGCGGATCACCTGGAATGGGTGACTTCCGGGTCGTCGTCGCGTACTCACCCGGCACGGAGGATGTGGTCGGTGTCCATCTCGTGGGAAGGTCGGAGCATTGACCGGCGGGTTCGATCTCGCCATGCGAGGATTCGCGGGCATCGACAGAGCGGAGACACGACGTGAGTGAGCCGACCGGAGGGCATCCCGAACCGGACGCGGGTGCCGATCGTCCGGAAGACGCCGGTGCGCAACACCCCGCGGGGACCGCTGCGGAGCGCCTAGTCGACGAGAAAGAGGGCCCAGTCGACGGAAAAGAGGGCCCACTCGACCCCGACGAGCGGGCCGAACTCCAACGCCTGCGGGCGCAGGTCGCCGAACTGCGCGCCACCCCGGCACCGCAACGTCGGATGTTCTGGCGACGTTTCACCGCGGTGGTACTCGTGGTGCTGTGTGCCCTGCTGACGTTGCTGTCGGTGACGACGCGCTACGTGCGTGGCGAACTCCTCGACACCGACCACTATCTGACGACGGTGGCGCCGCTGGCATCAGATCCGGCCGTGCAGGGCCAGGTCACCGACGCGATCACCGCCGCGATCGACGAGCAGGTCGACATCCGGCAGATCACCGAGGACGCGCTGCAGCAACTCGTGGATCTGACTCCGGCCGAGCGTCCCCGCATCGACCAGACCGTCGTCGGTCTGGCTCCGGTGCTGGCCAACCAGGCCGAGTCGTTCATCGAGCAGACCGTGAGCCGATTCGTGCAGTCCGACCAGTTCGAACAACTGTGGGTGACGGCCAACCGTGCCGCACACCAGTCGGTGGTGGCGGTGCTCACCGGCGACACCGAGCGCGGTGCGGTCGAGGTCGATCCCAACGGCGCCATCAGCATCGAGCTCGGCCCGATCATCGAACAGGTCAAACAGATCCTTTCCGACCGCGGATTCGCTTTCGCGAACAACATCCCTCAGGTCGACAAGAGCTTCGTGGTGTTCGAGTCCCCGCAGCTGGCGAACGCGCAACGGTGGGTGAACGCGCTGGACAAGGTCGCCGATGTGCTGCCGTGGCTGGCCCTCGCCGCCGCCATCGGCGCCATCGCGGTCATCGGAGCGGGACGGCGATTGCGGATGACCGCGGTGGTCGCGGTCTCGATCGTGGTGGCGATGCTGTTGTTGGCCATCGGACTGCTCATCGGTCGTGCCGTGTACATGAGCGAGATCCCGGCCGACGTACTCGCTCCCGATGCCGCGCGGGTGATCTTCGATACCGTCGTCAATCCGTTGCGGTTGGCCTTGCGGGCGGTCGCAGTCGCCGCGCTGGTGGTGGCGCTTGTGGTGTTCTTCGCCGGCGGCTCCCGATCGGCGCAGGCGATCCGGCGTGGATTCACCGGCGGGATCGGAGCTCTCGACGCGCGGCGCAAGCAGCGTGCACCGAATGCTGTGGAGCAAGCCCTTTATCAGGCCCGTATCCCGGTGCGGATCGCCGTGGTGGTCGGTGCCGCGCTCATCCTGATGTTCTGGTCCTACCCGACCGGACTCGTGGTGATCTGGACTGTCGTGATCACCTGCCTGGCGCTGGCGGCTCTCGAGATCGCGATGCGGCCTGCGCGCCGCGAGGTGGCGGCCGAGGCCGCCACCCCTGGTCCCTGATCAGCGAGCGCGCCTGCGAGTTCGCGTCACGAAGGGCCACCCTCACACCGCGCGCAGCACCGCAACGAGCCTCAGGAGCCGTCGTTTCCGCTGCGTCCGTCGCGCGTCTTGCGCCGCGCCACGCCTCTGGCGACCAGCGACGCCGAATCCGGGGGAGCGGGTGACCGGACGACGGGGTGTCCGATCACAGCGCGCCGGCTGAGCCGACCGTGGCGCATCGGCATCTCCGATCGCCTCCCTCGTGTGGTGACTTTCTCTCGATGATGCCAGGCCACAGCCGCCGGGGAGGTCACCCGGACCGGATGATTGCTCGCCCTCTCGCCCTCTCACCGGCTTGCCGATATCATCTTCGCGGGTCCCCGAGGTCGTGTCGGGGGTGACACGGAGTGGGTACCGAGTGGACGCACCTAGCGGTCGACTGGCGCCGGGATTGCGGCTGCGCACCGCACGGCCGGCGCTGCCTCCTGCCTACGTACATCGGCACCGGATCGACCAGACGCTCAGTGCCTGTGGCCCCGGCGATATCGCGGTCGTCGAGGCCGGTGCCGGTTACGGAAAGTCACTCGCCGTCGCATCGTGGTTGCAGCACCGCGTGGCCGACGGTCCGGTCGCGTGGCTCGCGGTCGGTGAGCCCCACGGCATGCGTGCCCTGTGGAGCGACATCCTCGGGTCGCTCACTGCGGGCGGTGCGTCAACCGGGTCGGGTGCGTTGCTCGACATCGCGCCCGGGCCGGCGTTCGCCGAGCCCGAGGTGGACATGATCGTCGACGGACTCGCGTCGTCGCCCACCCCGGTGACCCTGGTGCTCGACGATGTGCACCGAATCGATGCGCCCGACGTCATGGACTCGATCCGGCACCTGGTCGCGCGGCAACCCGAGCGGCTGCGGCTGGTACTGATCACGCGCGCGGCCGCGGACCTGCGGTTGCAGCGAGTACGGCTCGAGGGGCGGCTGATCGAGGTCGGCATGCGCGATCTGCAATTCACCCGAGACGACGTCGTCGATCTCGGCCGGATGGTGGGCAGCGAGTTCGACGCCACCGAGGTGGATACGCTCCTCGAACGGACTCAGGGATGGGCGACCGGTTTGCGTCTGGCGGTGCTCAGCGCCCGCGACGACCTCGGACACGTCACGTCGGATCGGCTCACCGGCCGCAATGATCTCGTGGCCGCCTACCTGCTGGAAGAGGTCCTCGAGGATCTCGCGCCGACCGACCGTCGATTCCTGCTGGCCACGTCTGTCGGGGAGAGCATCACACCGTCGTTGGCGCGGGCACTGACCGGGCGCGCGGACAGCCGTCGAGTCCTCGACGATCTGGTCGCGCGCAACGTGCTGACCGTCCGACTGGCCGATCGGCCGGACTGGTACGCCTATCATCCGCTTTTCCGGGAATTGCTCATCGATCGGCTGGGCGCCGAGAATCCCGACGCGCCTGCCGATCTGCATCGCCGCGCGGCGAACTGGTGTGTTCGCAACGACGACCCGATCGCGGCGATCGACCACTTCGCCCGCGCTGGGGCCTGGCACGAGGTGACCACTGTGCTCGGCGATGTCGCCGGGCCGCTGGTGTTGTCGCCGCAGGCATCTGAGCTCGCCGGTGCGCTCGAGTCGGCGGCCCGCGAGGCGGCCCGACGTCCGACTGCCGACACGCTCCTGGCCGCCGCGGTCCTCTGCTATCACCGCGGCGACTTCGGCGAGATGTCGCGCAATGCCGAGGACGCCGCCGAACTCCTGGACGCCGAGCCCGCCCGAGCGACGCCGGGGTCACGGATTCTGATCGCGCTGACCCGGATGGTGACAGCGCGCAGTTCTCGTCTGCCCGAGCTGATCGATCGCTGCGACGAGGTCCTGGACCTGGTGGCGTCGGCGTCCCGGGTCGAGATCCCGGCGGCCCGGGCATACACACTCATGGCGCGTAACAACCGGGGGATCGGTCTGTTCCATCGAGGTGAGGTCGACGCGGCCGCAACGGAACTCGTCGGGAGTGCGGCGACGGCCGAGGATCTCGGGTTGGGCCTCACCGCGCTGGCTGCCGAGACCTACCTGGCCCTGATCGACGTGACGCGGGGAGAACTGGGGGTCGTCGCCGATCGCATCGCGGCGATGACCGCGTTGGTCGAGCGGCGAGGGTGGACACGGCAGCCGCAGGCGGTGGCGCTGTACGCGGCGCAGGCCCTGCTGGATCTCGAACGGCATGATCTCGACGCAGCCGATCGGGCGGTGTCGATGGCGCGGCGTGCCGTGGGGCCGGGCACCGATACCGCGGCGTTGCTGATCGGTGAGGCCGTCGCGGTGGGTGTCGCGGTGACACGGGCCGACGTGTACGCGGCGCGCGCACAATGCCGTCGCCTGGAAATCGCGCGGCGATCGACCTCCGGGCTGCCCCTGTTGGTGCGCAGCTGGTACGACGCGGCGATCGCGGAGACCCGAATCCTGATGGGGGAGGCCGAATCCGTGATCACGTCGCTGACGCGGCCGGACGCGTCAGCGACCTACGAAGGGGCGCTGACCCGCGTCGTATTGGCGAAGGCGCAGCTGGCTGCGGGCCGCCCGGCAGTGGCGATCGACGTGCTGGGCACCGCCGACGGATTCGCGCCGCATCGGCTGCAGGCGGTCGAGGCGGAGATCCTGACAGCTGTGGCGTGGGCGCGACTTCACCGAGACGTGGCTGCCCTGCAGCACCTGACGGCGGCAGTACGGCTGGCCGCGCCGGTGCGTCAGATCCGGCCGTTCGTGGCCGGTGGTGCGCCGGTGGCGGCGTTGCTCACCCGATTGGAGCACGTGACCGCCGAGGATACGGAGTTCGTCCGCGACCTGCTCGGCGTCTGCGGGCGAGTCGGCACACCGGACTCGACAGTCGTTGTGCCGCCGGTGGAGTCGTTGACCGACCGAGAGCTGATGGTGTTGCAGTACCTTCCGACGATGTACAAGGCGGCCGAGATCGCGGCGGACCTGTTCGTCTCCGTGAACACGGTGAAAACCCATCAGCAGTCGATCTATCGCAAGCTCGGGGTGTCCTCACGCCGAGACGCGGTCGATCGGGCGCGGGAGCGACATCTGATCTGAGCGGCCAGGCCACGTCTCAGCCGTTGTCGTCGTCACCACGCAGGGTTGCGGCGATCGCCTGCGTCGGAATTCGTCCTTGTGCCACCAGCTTCGCCCCGGACTCGCGGGCTGCGGCGCTGAAGGATGCCGCCGTCAGGTATTCCCACACGATGACCGCCGCACACCGGCCGGGCGCGATCGCGCCGGCCAGGTTCTCCACATCCTCAACGGCGAGTATCTCCACAAGTGAGACGTCCAGACCACGCAGTCCTGCGTCGGCCAACTCTTCGAACTCGGTGACCGTGACATGGCCGGTGCTGTCCCGCCCGACGATGAGCAGTTCGAGGATTCGCAGCGTGCGATCCGCGACCGATCGCGCGATGTGATCGATCATCTTGTTGGTCAGAGTCGTTGTTCCGTGCGGGAGTTCGACGACCAGATAATCGATCGGACCCAGGTCGTGTGAATCGGTTCCGGGCGGGGTGGTCATACGCTCCTCCTCGCCGGCGACGGGCGGCCCTCGGTGCGATGGGCTCACCGAGATGACCTGGTCTCGATTGTGTTCGACGATCCGCGCGCGCGTCGTCATCCGGAACGGGTGATTGCCTGCAGAGCGCGCCCGAGCACGAGAATGGGCCGGAACTCCTCGGCGGGGATCGCCCGCTTCACATGGGTTCCGGCCCAGTCTCTGCCACGATGCGCGCGGAGGTCGTCCGGGCATCGCGAGTCATCGTGCGGCGTCGGGGACGCACGCGGGGTGATCTGTCCGGACTGCGCCGGCCAGATCGTGTCGGCGGATCAGGGAGCCCAGGTCCGCGGCGCGGTCTCGGTGTCGGCGCCGCGGTCGGGACCGGCCACCCGGTAGGCGCGGTTGACCGCCGACACCACCGCGCGCAGGCTCGCCGTGGTGATCGACGATGCGACGCCGACACCCCACACGGTCTCGCCGTTGACCTCGGTCTCCACGTAGGCGGCCGCGCTTGCATCGCCGCCGGAGGTCAGCGCGTGCTCGCTGTAGTCGAGCACCCGAACCTCGTAACCGACGGTGGACAGTGCGTCGACGAAGGCTGCGAGCGGGCCGTTGCCGCTGCCGCTGATCTCCCGCTCGACGCCGTCGACCTTGACCACGGCAGTGATGTAGTCCTCGCCGCCATCGACCTCGGCGGCATCGACCTTCTGGCGCATCCGCTCCAGCGGGCGGATCGGGTTCAGGTATTCCTCGGCGAAGACGTCCCACATCTCCTTCGGGTTGACCTCACCGCCCTCGCCGTCGGTGATCTTCTGGATCTCCTTGCTGAACTCGATCTGCAGCCGGCGCGGCAGGTTCATGCCGTGGTCGGCCTTCATGATGTAGGCGACACCGCCCTTGCCGGACTGGCTGTTGACGCGGATGACCGCCTCGTAGGTGCGGCCGACGTCCTTCGGGTCGATGGGCAGATACGGCACCTGCCACAGGATGTCGTCCATATCCTGGTCGGCGTCGTCGGCGTCGTACTTCATCTGGTCGAGGCCCTTGTTGATCGCATCCTGGTGACTGCCGGAGAAGGCGGTGTACACCAGGTCGCCGCCGTAGGGGTGGCGTTCGGGCACGTTGAGTTGGTTGCAGTACTCGACGGTGCGCCGGATCTCGTCGATGTCGGAGAAGGTGATCTGCGGATCGACGCCCCGGCTGAACAGGTTCATGCCCAGGGTGACCAGGCAGACGTTGCCGGTGCGCTCACCGTTGCCGAACAGGCAGCCCTCGATGCGGTCGGCGCCGGCCTGGTAGCCGAGTTCGGCTGCGGCGACGGCGGTTCCGCGGTCGTTGTGCGGGTGCAGACTCAGGATGATCGAGTCGCGGCGCGCCAGGTTGCGGTGCATCCACTCGATGGAGTCGGCGTACACGTTCGGGGTGGCCATCTCGACGGTCGCCGGCAGGTTGAGGATCATCGGGTTCTCCGGCGTGGGGGCGATGATCTCGGTGACGGCGTCACACACCTCCTTGGCATAGCTCAGCTCGGTGCCCGTGTAGGACTCCGGCGAGTACTCGTAACGCCATTGGGTGTCGGGGTACTTCTGCTGCTCCTCGAGAACCTTGTGGGCGGCGTCGGTGGCGATCTTGGTGATCGCGTCCTTGTCGGCGCGGAACACCACTCGGCGCTGCAGCACCGAGGTGGAGTTGTAGAAGTGCACGATGGCCTTGTTGGCGCCGCGGCACGCGTCGAAGGTCCGCTCGATCAGTTCCGGTCGGCACTGGGTCAGCACCTGAATGGTCACGTCGTCGGGGATGGCGCCGTCCTCGATGATCTCGCGGACGAAGTCGTAGTCGGTCTGGCTCGCCGACGGGAAGCCGACCTCGATCTCCTTGTAGCCCATGCGGACCAGCAACTCGAACATCCGACGCTTGCGGGCCGGGCTCATCGGGTCGATCAGGGCCTGGTTGCCGTCGCGCAGGTCGACCGCACACCACAGCGGGGCGGTGGTGATGGTCTGGTCGGGCCAGGTGCGGTCGGGTACCGACACGTTCTCGACCTCGTCGGCGAACTGGCGGTAGCGGTGTACCGGCATCGCCGAACTGCGCTGGGTGTTCCAGACCGGCTGGTCTGCGGGAATCGGTCCGGCGGGCTCGACGATGCGGCTCGTGCCGGAGGTGAAGCTATCTGCTGCTGCCATGATGGGTCATTCTCCGTGAATCAGATCGGGGGAGGAAGACCGGCGCGTGAAAGGGCCCCGCGACGGAGGGCCGGTCGAATCAGACCCCGCCGCGGCAACCGAGAAGGAGTGCACGCTGCATGTGCTGGACTGTACTCCCCGCCACGGTCGCGGATCAAATGCCCTCTGGCCAAGGTCGGTCATTTGCCGAATACGGGCTGCCCCAGGTGTCGGCGAAGGCCACTTCATCCAGGGGCAGGCGCGTGCGTGGACGTGCGTCGCGTTCGCGGATGTCGGGCGCCACGGCCTCGGGGTCGGCGATCTGGCCGATACCGAGCAGCACGAGCGGACGTCTCTCGTCGGGAATGGCGAACCTGGCCCGGGCCGCGTCGGAATCGAATCCGGCCATCGGGTGGCCGTTGAAACCGGTTGCTTGCGCCTGCAGGATCATCTGCGACACAGCCAAACCCACGTCGACGGCAGCATAGGTGCGTGCCTTCTCATCGTCGGGTTCGGCGGCCGTGCACACCAGCACCAGGGCCGCCGACGCGGGCGCCCACCCCGCGTTGCCGCGGGTGAGGATCTCGGTGAGCCCGGTGAACGTGGCGTCGCCGCGCACGCCGACCATGAACCGCACCGGCTGCACGCGTCCCCACGTGGGTGCCCAGCGTCCGGCCTCGAGGATCGAGGTGAGGTCGTCGGCGGAGATGGTGGCGTCGGGGTCGTAGCCGCGCGCGCTGCGCCGACCGGCGATGAGTTCGTGCACGCCGCCAGGTTACGGGCGCACGGCGTCCACGTCGGCGACCTCGGTGTCGTGCGCTGCGGTGCGTGACGTCGGGTCGTCGGTCCGCGACGCGGTGCGGGTGCGCATGACCACGGTCAGGACCACTGCGAGCACCCCGAGCGCGATCACACTCGCCAGTGACGCCGCGTGCATCCCATCGACAAAGGCAACGCGGGCGGCGTCGGCGAGTTCGGTTCCGCCGGTGCCCATCTCGGTGGCCCGGTGCAGCGTGTCGCCGAGGGTGTCGCCGAAGCTCCAGCCGTCGGAGCGTTCCCGGAACACCAACGTCGCCAGCGATCCGAGCAGGGCAAGTCCCATCGCGGTGCCGAGTTCGAAACTCGTCTCGGAGATGCCGGACGCGGCACCGGAGCGTTCCACCGGCACCGACCCCACGACGACATCGGACACCAGACTGAACACGATGCCGTACCCGATGCCGGCGATCGACGTGAACAGCAGATACACCCACAGGGGGCTGGACAGCGACAATGCCACCAGTCCGAGGTTGCCGAGCGCGGCGAACAGCACCGCCCCGACGAAGGCGGTACGCAGGCCGAACGCCGCAACCACCCGGGACGCGCCGATGGAGAACACGGCCACGGCGACTGCCATCGGCAGACCGGCCAGCGCCGCGGTCAGGACGTCGAAACCGCGGACCGACTGCAGGTACACACCGGTCAGATACGACATCCCGCCCAGCGCCATCATGCCGACCAGTGCCACCGAGACGGCCGCACTGAACTGCGGGTTGCGAAACAGGGCGAGGTCCAGCAGGGGGGCGGGCGCGCGGCGCTGATGGGCCAGGAAGGCGACCAACATCGTCACGCCGAACAGTCCGATCGCGACCACTCCGCCGTCGGTGCCCTCGGCGGCCATCGTTTTGACCGCGTACACCAGCGGCAGGATGCCCAGCAACGACAGGACCACGCCCACCACGTCGAAGCGGGCCACCACCGGCGCCCGGTATTCCGGGACGAGACGCGGGGCGGCGACGAACAGCACCGCCAGCACCGGCACGTTGATCAGGAAGACCACACCCCACCAGAAGTGATGCAGCAACACGCCGCCGACCACCGGTCCGATCGCGCTGCCGCCGGCAAAGGCGGCGGTCCACACGCCGATCGCCTTCGCACGGTCGCGGGCGTCGGGGAACATGTTCGCGATCAGCGACAGGCTCGACGGCATCAGGGTGGCACCGCCGACACCCATCAACGCCCGCGCCGCGATCAGTACCGCCGCGTTCGGCGCGAACGCGGCGACCACCGAGGCCACGCCGAACATGCCCGCGCCGATCAGCAGCACACGCCGCCGACCGATGCGATCGCCGACGTTGCCCATGGTGATGAGCAGGCCCGCGATCAGGAAGCCGTAGATGTCGAGGATCCACAGCTGCTGCGCGGCGGTCGGCGCCAGGGCGTCGGTGATGGCGGGGATCGCGAGGTAGAGGACGGAGAAGTCCATCGACACCAACAGGACCGGGAGGGTGAGCACCGCCAGGCCCCACCACATACGTCGATCGGTGCCGGACGGGTTCCGGTGCCGATCGGACGAGGGGGTGAGGACGGACATGACAACGCTCCTTGGATCTGCTGGGACGGCGACGACGACCCGGTCGCGTACGCCGTACGCAATGACGGTACGCCATGTGGGTACGCTGTACGCAAATCATTTATTCCCGCAGATGATGACGCCTGCGTGGGTGATGCGGAAAGGAGCGGTCGGTGGCATCAGCGGACAAGGGGGCCGCGAGCCTGAAACTGACGCTGGAGGCGATCGTGGACGCCGCGATCGCGGTGGCCGATCGCGACGGGATCGGGGCGTTGTCGATGCGGCGGATCGCCGATGACCTGGGTGTCGGGGCGATGTCGCTGTACCGCCACGTCGACGACAAGGATGCGTTGCTGCAGGAGATGTCGGAGGAGATCGGTCGCCGGTTTCCCTATCCGGTTGCCGACCCCGGGCCGTGGGGCTGGCGCGACCGCGTCCGGGTGGTGGTCGACATCGACTGGGAGTTGTACCGGCGCCACCCCTGGGTGGTGCTCGCCTACTCCTCGCCGCGGCACAGTTTCGGCGACGAATCGCTGCGCTGCCTGGACTGGTTCGCCGCGGGTTTCCTCGACCTCGGTGTCGACCTCGTCGAGGCCACCGGCATGGCGCTGACGGTATGGAGTCACGTGCACGGCGTCGCGCTGGTGGCGGTGAGCGACGACCTGTTGCGGGCGGAGAAACCGTCCGAGGGGCCCGACGGTCTGGCCGATCTCATCGCCGGGCAGCCAAAGGCGCTGGCTCCGCACCTGTCCTCGCTGGGCGCCAACCCGGTGTCGGCGCGGTTGGTCGATCCCCGAGCCCGCCTCGAGGACGGCATCGCCTACCTGTGTGCCGGGTTCGCCGCCCGCGGCGAGGGCTGAGACGCGCCGGCGAAGCCAATACTTCCGAAAAATGCGCCCCAGAAATGCGCCCACCACAGCGGCGCCATCGGCATAGTGTCAACCGCGCAGCTGGCGAGGGCGCTTTGCTGGGGTGCATTTCGGGTAGCGTCGGGCGCGGGGTGTTGTCTCTCAAAGACCGGCTGGGGTGGTCTCCTACATCGCGTGCGGGTACACCGTCAGCATGTGTGCGCCGAACCACGCGCTGCCGAGGACGATCGGCACCATCGCCGCAACGGCCACCCCCGCCCGCCACCGCGCCATGATCACCGCGAGGGGTATTAGCAGCACAAAGGCCGGCAGCAGCAGTCGGCCGCGGCTCATCATCAGTCCGCTCGACAAGACGATCGACGCGACCACCAACACCCCGTAGAGCAGCACCGGCCACGGCATTCGCGACCACACCGCCAGCACCAGCATCCCGAGCGTGCTGACGATGATCCAGGAGGTCGCGACCGGAGCCACCTCACCGGAATGCACGAGGGTGTCGTTGACGAAGTCGAAGGTCGAGCGTCCCCAGTCGAACCGGGTGCCCCAGCCCTCGGTCTGGATGCGGAACCAGCCCGTCGGCGAACCCGTTCGCCACCACACCACCGCGAGGTAACCGAGATAGCCGAGGGGGCTGATCGCGACCGCCGCCCAGGCCCGCCAGCCATCCCGGCGAGACAGCACGGCCGCCAGCATCACCACCCCGACCACCACCACCGCGGTCGGCCGCGTCGCGCCGGCCAACAGCGCGCATGTGCCGGCCAGCAACCAACGGTGTTCGAGGACCCCGATCAACGCCCACACCGCGAGCGCGCAGAACAGCGCCTCGGTGTATGCCATGTTCAGCACCACCGACATCGGCGTGGCCGCGAACAACGCCACCAGGAGCAGTCCCGTACGCCGGGGATTCGCCGGGCCGATCGGCGAGCGATCGGCCATCAGACGGGCGCACCAGCGGCCCAATCGTGCCGCGCCGACTGCGGCCACACATCCCAACACGACGTTCACGGTGATCGCGGCGCCGTAGGGGGTGATCAACGGCAGTTTCGCCACCGCCCCGACCAGCAAGGGATATCCGGGGAAGAACGCGTAGGCGGTGTCCGGGGTGTGCAGACCGCGGGCGTCGGTCTGGGTGAACGGGACGTCGCGGTAGCCGTACTCGGCGATCGCGACCATCCACTGCCCGTCCCACAGCCAGAGGGAGTCGCCCAGGGTCGTGTCGCGGAGTTGGGCGAATCGCGCCAACACGGCGATCCCGACCGCCCGGATGGCCAGGAACACGAGGATCGGTTCGATCCAACTGCGGACCGCCGGACGAGCGAAGAACTCCCATACGCTGCGGCCACCGGACGTGGGTGCGGTGGGGGAGGCTGAGTTGCGCCGCGGCACGCGCCCACCGCGTGCGGAGGCACCGACGTCGGTTCCGGTGGCCACCTCAGCGATGGTAGGACGACCCGCGACGTGTCGACCACCACACTCGCCGGGCCATCGCCGGGCGATCACAGTCCATCCGAGGGAATCGACCGGCAGACGCCGCCGACCGTGCCCGGATATGTGTCTGGGATCACGTGGCCGAGGGTGGTGGATTCGGGCAGAAAGGTCGCCGCCGGTAAGGTGATGGCCGCTAAGGTTCGCCCCGCTGCTCAACGTCGAGCGTTTCCGAACTGGGGCGATGCACCATCCGACAACCCCCGAAAGGTGGTCGACGTGGCACTCGTTGTGCAGAAGTACGGCGGTTCCTCGGTTGCAACGGCCGAGCGGATCCGCCGTGTCGCCGAGCGCATCGTCGAGACCAAGAAGCAGGGCAACGACGTCGTAGTGGTGGTCTCCGCAATGGGTGACACCACCGATGAACTCCTCGATCTGGCACAGCAGGTCAACCCGACTCCGCCGCCGCGCGAGATGGACATGCTGCTCACCTCCGGTGAACGCATCTCCAACGCGCTGGTCGCCATGGCGATCAGCTCGCTGGGCGCGCAGGCGCAGTCGTTCACCGGTTCGCAGGCCGGTGTCATCACCACCAGCAGCCACGGCAAGGCGAAGATCATCGACGTCACGCCGGGCCGCGTCCGTAGCGCCCTCGACGAGGGCAAGATCGTGCTGGTCGCCGGTTTCCAGGGTGTCGCCCAGGACACCAAGGACATCACCACGCTCGGTCGCGGTGGCTCCGACACCACGGCGGTCGCGCTGGCTGCGGCGCTCAAGGCTGATGTCTGCGAGATCTACACCGATGTCGACGGCGTGTACTCCGCCGACCCGCGCATCGTGCCCGATGCCAAGCGTCTCGAAACCGTCTCCTTCGAGGAGATGCTCGAACTGGCCGCCTGTGGCGCCAAGGTGCTGATGCTGCGCTGCGTGGAGTATGCGCGCCGCTACAACACCCCTGTTCATGTGCGCTCGTCGTACTCGACAAAACCCGGCACACTCGTCGCCGGTTCGATGGAGGACATTCCCGTGGAAGAAGCCATTCTCACCGGCGTCGCCCATGACCGCAGCGAAGCCAAGATCACTGTGGTCGGCCTCGATGACAAGCCCGGCTACGCGGCCAGGGTCTTCCGCGCGGTCGCCGACGCCGAGATCAACATCGACATGGTGTTGCAGAACGTGTCCAAGGTGGACACCGGCAAGACCGACATCACCTTCACCCTGCCGCGCGAGCTCGGCCCGCTCGGCGTGGAGAAGCTGACCAAGCTCAAGGACGAGATCGGTTTCACCGATCTGCTCTACGACGATCACATCGGCAAGGTGTCGCTCGTGGGCGCCGGCATGAAGAGCCATCCCGGCGTCACCGCCACCTTTTGCGAGTCGCTGAGCAACGCCGGCATCAACATCGAGCTCATCTCCACCTCGGAGATCCGCATCTCGGTGCTGTGCCGCGACACCGAACTCGACGACGCCGTGCGCGCGCTGCATGCGGCGTTCGATCTCGGTGGCGATGAGGAAGCCGTCGTCTACGGGGGAACGGGGCGATAGAAATGGTGAGTATCGGAGTTGTGGGCGCGACCGGCCAGGTCGGTGGCGTCATGCGTACCCTGCTGGCCGAGCGCAAGTTCCCGGCCGACGAGGTTCGGTTCTTCGCGTCGTCGCGGTCGGCGGGCAAAAAGCTACCGTGGGGCGACGGCGAGATCGTCGTCGAGGACGCGGCCACCGCGGACCCCGCAGGCCTCGACATCGCGTTGTTCTCTGCCGGCGGCACCATGTCCAAGGAGCAGGCGCCGCGGTTCGCCGCAGCCGGTGCGACAGTCATCGACAACTCTTCGGCCTGGCGCAAGGACCCCGACGTCCCGCTGGTGGTGTCCGAGGTCAACGGCGAGCTGGCGAAGAACCCGCCCAAGGGCATCATCGCCAACCCGAACTGCACCACCATGGCCGCGATGCCGGTGCTCAAGCCGCTGCACGACGCGGCCGGTCTGCAGCGCCTCATCGTCTCGAGCTATCAGGCGGTGTCCGGTAGTGGGCTGGCCGGTGTCGAGGAACTCGCATCGCAGACCCGCGCCGTGGTCGGCGACGCCGAGAAGCTGGTCTACGACGGCAGCTCCGTCGACTTCCCGGCACCCGACAAGTACGTCGCGCCCATCGCGTTCAACGTGCTCGCGATGGCCGGCTCGCTGGTCGACGACGGTTCCGGCGAAACCGACGAAGATCAGAAGCTGCGCAATGAATCCCGCAAGATCCTCGGGTTGCCGGAGCTGTTGGTGAGCGGCACATGCGTGCGGGTCCCGGTGTTCACCGGTCACTCGCTGTCGATCAACGCCGAGTTCGCAAACCCGTTGTCGGTGCAGGAGGCGCAGGAGATCCTCGGCGCCGCAGCCGGAGTCGAACTCTCCGACGTGCCGACCCCGCTGGCGGCGGCGGGCAAGGACAACTCGCTGGTCGGCCGAATCCGGCAGGACCCGGGTGTGCCGGACGGCCGCGGTCTCGCGCTGTTCGTCAGCGGCGACAACCTGCGAAAGGGCGCTGCACTCAACACGATTCAGATCGCCGAGTTGCTCGTCTAGACTTCGACGCCACGTTAACGCCCGCCACGACACAGGTTGTCGTGGCGGGCGTTTCGTCTTGGTGACCGGCCGCCCAGATGGGCGTCGCAGACAAGGGGGACGGGGGGTCGCCGAAGGATTTGTACGGACGCATACCGGTAATACCGGGTTATACTCTAGGCATGAAGACCGCCATCTCGATCCCCGACGACACCTTCGAACGAGCAACGCGCCGAGCCCGAGAGCTCGGCCTGAGTCGCTCGGAGTTGTTCGCTCGCGCCGTGGGCAGCTATCTCGATACCCTCGACGCCACCTCCATCACCCACCAGATCAACACCGCACTCGACGAACAACCGGCCACTACCTCTGATTCCTCCGCCGAGGAGGCCGTTGCCATGGGTCGCAACGTCCTCGCCGCGTCCGACTGGTGATCGAACGCGGCGGCATCTACTGGGCCGATCTCGGTGCACCATCGGGCTCACGCCCGGCCAAACGCCGTCCCGTCGTGGTCATCTCCGACGACAGCTACAACGCCAGCCGCATAGCCACCGTCATCGCAGCGGTCATTACCTCCAACACCAACCTGGCAACCATGCCCGGCAACGTGTTCCTGCCCGCAGCCGCCACTGGACTACCCAAAGACTCCGTCGTCAACGTCACCGCCCTGATCACCCTGAACAAAGCCGACCTCACCGATCATGCCGGCAGCATTCCTCTTGCCCTGCTCAACGACGTAGACCGCGGACTACGCACATCCCTTCACCTATAACCCGGCGGTCGATCCCCGTCGGTCACGGCCGCCGCGGCTTCGACGATGATGGCGCGCATCGCGTTCTCCGCCGCCACCGGGTTGCCCAGGCGGATGGCTCGCGCGACATCATCGTGCAACGCAATGGCTTCCGGATTCGGCCTGTCCGGCATCATGCCGTGATGGGTGCGTCCGGCGAGGACCTCGTAGACCACCTCGGCGAGGGCGCGGAACATCTCATTGCCACTCGCTTCCAGTAGGGCACGGTGAAAGATCTTGTCGGCCAGTAGGTAAGCGTCCAGGTCGCCGCTGCGTCCGTGGACGACCATGTCCGACACCGCCGCCGCGAGGATGCGGCACTGATGTTCGTCGGCCCGCTCGGCGGCCAAGGCCGCGGCCACCGGCTCAAAGCCGCGACGTAGCTCCGACAGGGTGAGCAGAAAATCGGCACGGTTGTCGCCGTCGAGGCGCCACCGGATCAAGCGGGGGTCGAACACGCTCCACTTGGTCTGCGGTTGGATCGTGATACCGACCCGGCGCCGTGAGCTCACCAAGCCCATCGATTCCAGGACCCGGATCACCTCACGCGCCACGGTGCGCGACACCTCGTACTGCGTGCAGATGCCGTCGAGGGTGAGGACGCTGCCTGGTGGCTGCTCACCCGCGACGATGCGTCGTCCGATCGACGTGAGGACCTGGTCGTGCCGTTTGCCGATGCCGGAAGTGTCCTGACTCACCCATTCATCTTGTCATTACTCCACGCATCGACCGAATATGAGTACTTGTGAGCGCTCGTACTTGCAAAAGTATGACTATTGAGGCAATCTCTGTGACCAGAAGCACAACAGGTAGGAGTTCTGATGCGGTCACCAGTGGTCGTGATGGGGGTGTCGGGGTCGGGGAAGTCGACCGTAGGTGCGGCGTTGGCCCAGCGGGTGCGGGCGCCGTTCGCCGATGCCGACGACTTTCATCCGCCGGAGAACATCGCGAAGATGTCGGCCGGTCGCGCCCTCGACGACGCTGATCGTCGTCCCTGGCTGGAATCCATCGGACAGTGGCTGGCGCAGCACGCCGACGGCGGCGTGGTGAGCTGTTCGGCGCTCAAACACTCCTACCGTGACCAGCTGCGCGCACATGCGCCGTCGGTCTTCTTCGTTCATCTCGATGGTCCCATCGAGGTCATCACCCGCCGGCAGGCCTCGCGCCCCGGACATTTCATGCCCGCGACACTGCTGCAGTCGCAGTTCGACACTCTCGAGCCGCTCGGCCCCGACGAGGCCGGCGGTGTGGTCGACGTCGACCAGAGCGTGGACGCGATCGTCGAACAGTCCGTCGCCCTTCTTCAGGAGAACGACCAGTCATGACGACCCTACAAACGGCGGTACTGGCCGCCGACGCCGAACTCCCCGAACCCATTGCCCCCGGGTGGCAGCTGATCGTTGCGGCGCTGGCCGGCATCGCGGTGATCGTCGTGGCGATCACGATCGCCAAGGTGCATCCGTTCCTCGCTCTGATCGGCGGTGCCGCGACCGTCGGAATTGTTGCCGGCGAATCGATCCCGACGTTGCTCGAGTCCTTCACCGATGGGTTCGGCAGTACCGCGGCCGGTGTGGGTATCCTCATCGCCCTCGGTGCGATGTTCGCCAAACTCCTGGCCGACTCCGGTGGTGCCGACGAGATCGTGGACACCATCGTCGGGCACGCCTCGCCACGGATGTTGCCCTGGGCGATGGCGCTCGTCGGCGCGATCATCGGCCTGCCGATGTTCTTCGAGATCGGCCTCGTCCTGCTGATGCCGGTGATCTACCTGGTCGCCCGGCGCTCGGGGTTGGGTCTGATCACCATCGGTATCCCAGCGCTCGCAGGTCTGTCGGCGATGCACGGATTCGTGCCGCCGCACCCTGGTCCGCTGGTCGCGATCGACGCACTCGGCGCCGACCTCGGTACCACCCTGGCGCTCGGTGTGCTGGTGGCTGTCCCGACCATCATCGTGGCCGGGCCGCTGTTCGGCACCTTTGCCGGTCGCTGGGTGACGGTACCGATCCCCGATACCTTCGCCGCCGATCCCGCCGACGGGCCCACCACCCGCCGCCCGAGCTTCGCGATCACCATGTTCAGCGTCCTGTTGCCGGTGGTGCTGATGTTGGGCAAGGCCCTAGCCGAGATCTTCGTCGACGACGAGAACCAGATCGTGCGCCAGGTGCTCGACGTCCTCGGCACGCCCGTCATCGCGTTGCTGATCGCCGTGGTGGTCGCCATGTTCACCCTCGGCCGCGGGTCGGGGATGAATCGGGACACGATCTCCAAATGCACCGGTGCAGCCCTCCCCGCGATCGCCGGCATCCTGCTCATCGTGGCCGCTGGCGGTGGCTTCAAGCAGGTCCTCGTCGACACCGGTATCGGCACCCTGCTGGCCGACTGGGCCACGGACGTCAACGTCTCGGTGCTGCTGCTCGCCTGGACGCTGGCCGCGCTCATCCGCCTGGCCACGGGATCGGCCACGGTCGCGACCATCACCGCGTCGTCGTTGATGCTCGGGCTGGTCGACGGGTTGAGTTCGGGGGAGACCTCGCTGGTCGTGCTGGCGATCGGCGCCGGCTCAGTGTTCCTGTCGCACGTCAACGACGCCGGGTTCTGGCTGGTCAAGGAGTACTTCGGGATGAGCGTCGGCCAGACCTTCAAGACCTGGTCGATGATGGAGACCGTGCTGTCGGTGGCCGGTCTGATCGTCGTACTCCTGCTCGGCTTGGTGATCTGACCGCGCGTGCCCAGCCGACGAGAAACAGGGCCCAGTCGACGCGAACAGGGCCCAGTGAACGGGGAACGGCGCGCAGTAGACGGGGAGGGTGGGGGTCGGAGGATGCGTTGACGAGGGTGCGGTGATCGCGAGAAAGATGACCCCGATCACCCCGATAAGTTACTGTGCGGTAGCTTACTGGGAATGAAACAAAGGTGGGGGAGTATCTCAATGAGGCGATTGCACACTACCTGGGCACCACGGCGGCTCATCGCGCTGGTGGTCACCGGTCTGGTCGTCGGTTCCGGCCTGGCGGTGGGAGCGCCGGCCGCGACGGCCGCCGGCGACTTCTATACACCGCCCGCGCAGTTCGACACCGATCCCGGCGCCGTCATCCGTAGCGAGCCCAGTCCGCTGCTGCTGCAGATCCCGGGCGTGCCGAACCAGTGGCCGGGCACGGCCACCCGGGTGATGTACACCTCGAGCTATCAGGACGGGAAACCCGCCGCGGTGACCGGCACGCTGGTGGAGCCCACCGCGCCCTGGCAGCGCGGCGGCAAGCGGCCGACGGTCGTCCTCGGACCCGGCACCGTGGGACAAGGCGACCAGTGCGCCGGCTCCAAGATGATGAACTTCCCCCTCGCCATCGATCCGGCGAAGCCGAGCATCGCGGTCAACTACACCGCGCTCGAGTTGAACCTGTTGCTGATCAACGGTGTCCGCGTGTTCATCACCGACTACATCGGCATGGGCACCCCGGGCGTGCACACCTACGTGAACCGGCGAGAATCCGGTGCCGCCATGCTCGACGGCGCGCGGGCGGCGCTCCGGCTGGCCAAGGCGGGCGACGATGCACCGGTGGGCTTCTCCGGGTACTCGCAGGGCGGCGGTGCCGCCGCCTCGGCCGCCGAAATGGCGCAGACCTATGCGCCCGAACTCAACGTCAAGGCGACTTATGCCGGTGCGCCGCCGGCCGATCTCGCCAAGGTGACCCAGCAGATCGATGGCACGTTCATCGCCGGCGCCATCGGCTACGCGATAAACGGTCTCGCGGCGCGGTATCCGTCGCTGCAGCCGGTACTCGACCGGGAGACCACCGCGACCGGACGTCGGGTGCTCTCCCAGGTGGCCACGCAGTGCATCGGCGACACCGGGCTCGCGTTCGGGTTCCAACGCACCAACCAGTGGACGCGTACCGGGGAGTCGCTTTCGGCGGTCATAGACCGGAGCCCGGCAGCCAAGAAGGCGGTCGACGAACAGCGCATAGGGCGCCTGACGCCCAATGCCCCGGTCCTGCTCGAGGGCGGCATCAGCGATGACGTCATCCCGTACGGCCAGGTCCAGCAGCTCTACCGGGATTGGCGCGCGCAGGGCGCCGACGTCGCGCTGGTGACCAACGAGATCCCGCCGATATTCCCGGGCCTGGTGGTCAACCATGCGTTGCCGATGCTGACGACATTGCTGCCGGGAACACAGTTCCTGCTCACGCATTTCGACAGCTGACGCCGACAACTCGTCGTAGGACACTTGATTCGGCTCGACTCGCCCAAGACGCTTCCGGGCGCATCGGG
Source organism: Gordonia aquimaris (assembly GCF_026262595.1). NCBI lineage: Bacteria > Bacillati > Actinomycetota > Actinomycetes > Mycobacteriales > Gordoniaceae > Gordonia > Gordonia aquimaris. Next base: position 66,552 of record NZ_JAPKFM010000029.1, read on the forward strand.
AATGTGATGTGCTGTCGCCCGTGTGGGGGACTGAGATGAGGTCGGTGGGTAGGGTGCGGACGTCGAGGTGGACCGCGATCATCGCGCTGATCGCGGCAACGATGGTGGTGACCACACCCTCGGCCGGCGCGGCACCCGCGGTCTCGCCGCAGCCGCCCGCCGGGGTCGGTCCCGTCGGCACCTCGCTGATGCACGGCGATCTGTGGTCGAAGGATTCGACGCCTTTCCGCGGCCCCGGACGCTCCGCCCGCGTTGCCGGTTCCTCTGTGCCCGGAGGCGCCTGCGCGGCGACGTTCATCGGCAGCGACGGTATGCCCGTGTCGTTGTGTACGCAGTTCGTGGGCACTGCGCCACCGGAATTCGCCGTACCGACGGTCACTCTGTTCGATCCACAGACCGCCGCGCCGGTGGCACGGCTGCAACTGGCCAAGGGTGGACTGCTGGGCGGTGTCTACGGCTACCTCGACAGCCGTGACCGCGTTGTCGTCGCCGACGGATCGGGTGCGATTCTCCGGGTCGCACATCGCCAGACCCCCAATGGCTGGCAGGTCTACGTCGACGACCGCGTGGACGTCTCCGGCCACATCCCCGACGGCGACGCGATCACCGGTCTGGCGCCGGACTTCGACAACCGGATCTGGTTCGCGACCACCCACGGGGTGGTGGGCACTGTCGACGACACCCGAGTCCGCTCGATGCACCTGCGGCCCGGAGAAGACCTGGGCAACGGGTTGTCGGTGCGGGAATCGGGGGTCTCGGTGCTCTCCACGCACGCGCTCTACGAGATGCGCGCCGGCGCCGACGGCGTCCCCCGTGTGGTGTGGCGCCGAGGTTACGACCGTGGTGTGGCGAGGCGTCCCGGTCAGCTGACCTGGGGGTCGGGGACCACCCCCACCTACTTCGGCCCCGGCGGGGACAGCTGGGTAGCGATCGTCGACAACGCCGCGCGGCCGGAGCTGATCGTCTACGACAGTGATTCCGGAGCCACGGTCTGCCGAATGCCCGCTTTTGGTGGTTCGGGGCAGGGCACCGAGAACTCGATTCTGGCTTGGGGCGACTCGCTGGTGATCCCGAGCACCTACGGCTACCAGTACCCTCCGATGGCGGTCACCGGACCGAGCGTGCCGACGAATGCCCCGTTCGTGGGTGGGTCCACCCGGATCGACGTGTCGCCGAGCGGGTGCCGCCGGGTCTGGGAGAACCGCGACCGGATCGCGACCCTGCCGCGACTGACCCGCGGAGACGGCCTGATCAACTCGCTCGGTTACGGCCCGTACGTGCCCGGATCGGTGCAGCAGCTGGGCCCGGTCTATTACGTGGCAACCGATTTCGCGACCGGACAACGAGTGCGCACGCTCCGGGTGGGGGATGGCCCGATCGACGAACCGCTCGAACTCACCGGCACCATCGCCCCTGACGGCACGATGTGGCAGGCAACCGTCGGGCGCATGCTGAAGATCTCGCGGTGAGGCGGGATGGCCGTGGGACAATCGCGTCATGACCGACCCTGACGACCCGGATCGGATTCCGACCCAGGCCGAACTCGACGCCGAGGACATGGCTGCCATCGAGCACAGGTCGCGCGACCGTGACGAAGCGAATCTGTACCCGCCGCGGCCCGGCGATCCCGGACCGGCGCCGGCGGCGTTGAGTCTGCACGCGCGAGTCGCGTGGTGGGGTTCGGCGATCGCCGGGCTGATCAGCGTCGTCTACGGATTCCTCAACCTCGGGATGATCAGCGACCTGCTGCGGGCACGCCTGCTCGAAGGGGTGGTCAACGACCCACGCAATGCCAGCCCGGAGGATCAAGTCGACTCGCTGGCCGGCTTCTTCCCGCCGTTCATGCTCGCCACGATCGTGGTGTTCCTGGTGATCGAGTACGCGCTGCTGGTGGCCTCGGTCACCCATCACAGCCGCAACTGCCGCAACTTCTTCCTCGCCGCGGTGGTGATCAACCTGATGTGCATCCCCATCGGCATCGACCTGCTCTTCGACTACCCGGAGGTATGGTCGGCGATGCCGGTCATCGCGTGGCTGCAATTCGCACTGCTCATCGTCGCCAGTGTGTTCACCTTGCGGCGCAACGTCAATCAGTGGCTGCCCGACTCGACCCGGATGCGTCCGACGAAGATGTTCCGGGCGCGATAGCGCACCCGCAACAGACTCAACTCTCCAACGCGAGCAGCTCTTTGGTGAACTCGGCCTCGTCGATGAGAGTGCTGTGTCCATCGGCTACCACCACCTGGCCGTCGACCATCACGGTGTCGACAATCCTCGGTGAGCCGGTGGTGAGCACAGATGAACCGGGGTCGCGGACCGGCAGCGTCGCGTAGTCGCGGTCGAACCGGAACAGTGTCAGGTCTGCCGGGGCGCCGACGGTGACCCCACCGCTCACCGCGGGGAGGCCGAGTGCGCTGTTCGCACCACCGCAGGCGATGTCGAGCATGGCGCCGAAACCGAGCAGGTCCGCGCGTCGGTGTAGCGCCCGCTGCAGGTAGGCGGCGATCCGGAAGCTCTCCAGCATGTCCTGGGTGTCGTTGCTGGCCGCCCCGTCGACGCCCAGGCCCACCCGGATGCCGCGTTCGATCATGGCCGGAACCGGTGCGATCCCACTGCCCAGACGCATATTCGACAGCGGATTGTGGGACACGGCCACCCCACGTTCGGCGAGGATCTGTTGTCCGAGGTCGTCGAGTTCGACACAGTGCACGGCCAGCACCCGGTCCCACAGGAACCCGTTGCCGTCGAGATACTCCACCGCACCGACGCCGGCGTGTTCGAGGCACATCCGGTCGTCGGTGGGGGTTTCGAGCAGATGGATGGACACCGGGAGCTCGTGACGTTGGGCGAACTCACGTAGCGCGGCCATCCCGGTCTCGGTCACCGACCGCGGGTTCGGCACCGCCAGCGCCATCGAGATCGGCGTATCGGCAACCTGCGTGCGCAGATGATCCACATGCGAGAGTACTTCGTCGAGTGGTTGCATCAGCCGTGGCTCGAATCCCCACTTGCGGGTGGCATCCGGACGGTCGGCCACACCGCGGCCCAGCACCGCACGAATCCCGGTGTCGGCCAACGCCTGGATCACCGCACCGTGCACTTCGCTCGAGGGGTGTGGCCACATGTGCTCGACGACGGTCGTGGTACCCGACCGCAACGCCTCGAGACATGCCGACACCGCGGCCAGATAGGCGCGTCGCGGGGTGATGGCCACCGACTCCTCGCCGAGGGCGAGTAGCCACTCGAGCAGTGGTGTGCACTCGGCGATGCCGCGCATCAGTGACTGCTGCAGGTGAGTGTGGGTGTTGACGAACCCGGGGATCAGGTGGCCGTTGCCATCACCGGGATGTGGGGTTGCGGTGATCGCCGTGACCACACCGTCCTCGACCAGGACGTCCTGATGGCTGTGCCAGGCGCCGCCGGTGTAGACAGTGACGTCGCGGAACACGGGTGTGGGAGCTGCCGGTGCGGCGGGTGTTGCCGGTGTGGTCACGACGTCCCCTACTTGCCGTAGTTGGCCGCGACGCGCTGCGCGATGTAGTCGGCGGCCGTGATCGGCGGGTACGTGCCCGCGGCGCTCTCGATCACCACGTCGGTGTTGGCCTGCGCGAAGTAGGCGATCGTGTAGCGCGGCCCGGTGTACTCGCCGCGGCGCGGGGCCCGCACGCGGTGGAAGTTCGACGGCAGACGGTCGTCGGACCAGCGCATCAGCATGTCACCGATGTTGCAGGTGATCGCGTCGTCGGAGGGTTCGACCGGTGTCCAGGCCTGACCGTCGGCCTCGGCGCCGGGCAACACCTGCAGACCCCCTTGACCGGTGCGCTGGAAGAGCAGCGTCAGGGCGTCGAAATCGGTGTGGGCACCGGCACGCCACGCGGAGTCCGCGTCGAGCAGTTCGGCGGGAAATGCGTAGTAGTGCAGCAGACGCAGCGTGCTCTGGTAGGTGCGGGAGGCGGGATCGTGTGCCCGGGTGAAGAATTCCCGGTCCAGGCCGAGCTTGTCGGCGAAACAGCTCAGCAGGTCCATCGCCAGACGCCAGCATTTGCGCTCGAATTCCTCGATGGTGGCGCGGAACCCGGCCAGTTCGTGCTCACCGGGCCAGAGGCCGTCCATCCGCGGGCGGGTGACCTGGAAGGACTCCTTCTGGTCGGGCGTGCCGACCGACGGCCGAACCTGACTCATGTATTCCCAGCCCGCGTTCTGGCCTTTGCGCAGCGGATACTGTTCTTTCACCGCGGTGGGCAGATCAAAGAATCGCGCCGACATGTCGAAGGCGCGGTTGACCTCGGCCATGTCGATGCCGTGATCTACGACCTGGAAGAAGCCGATGTCGGTTGCCGCCGCCCAGAGGTCGTCGGCGATCTGCCCGCGGCGCTGCGCGAAGTCGGCGAGGCTGATGCGTCGTACCTCGCGGTCGGTTGTCTCGGTGCCCAGTCCGCCCATCGCGCGTTCGCGGTGCAGCTCGGCCATCTCGTCGGCTCGGACGGAACGATGACGGGTGGCGGTGGTGATCTCGGACATGCGTTCTCTCTCGTGGTGATGAGGCCGCATGCGCTTTTCGACGCGGTACCTGAGAGATGAGGACACCGCGGACGCGAACAGCGGGACTCTGGCCCGCTGCTACATACGACCTCGTGGGTCCGAGCATAGGTGACACCTGCCGAGTCCGCGAGGCG